>DASXXV010000086.1:0-30013 GCA_036502905.1 Occallatibacter sp.
TTCCGCCCCTATCGCGTGGACCTCACTCCCTTTGCCGGCGTACTTTCCGACGGCAACACCCACACTGTCGCGGTGAGCGTATTCAACGCCAACAGCTACTTCCTCGCGACCGCCAACCTGCTCGTTTATCAAGATCACGGATCGCAGAAGGTCACGGGAGGAGTGCTGCGCAACACCCTGAGTACCGCGCCTTCGCCCACGGTGACGGAAGACATCTCCGCAGGCCCAACCTATACCGGAACGGTGACCGTCGGCTCAAACCGCAAGTTTGAGATCAGCGGATACGTGAACACCTCCCACGGACGGGTGGAAACCACGATCAGTCAGACCGTCGACTTTCTCAGCAAACAGGAATTCGATGTGAACTCCTCGACCGACATTCAGAACGCGCATCAGTCCACGACCGTGGATTCACGCACTTTGACACGCGGGGGCGCTCATGCCGGGATGATCGAGAATCATTTTTCCTATCCCCTCACCCTCGATTACTCATTCATCGTGAATTCCGATGGGAGTTTCAGCCAGACCGTCACCAGCGATCAGAAGGATCTTGTGCGCGTGGTCAGCAACGCCGGACCCGGCCCCGCGATTGTGACCAATGAGAGCAACGAAGTGCATGCAACCGACACGCTGAACTGGGATACGAGCGGCAACTTCCTCGGACCGTCAGGAAGCCAGACTTCGCAGACTTACAGGCTCCACACCTCTGCGGGCCGCTGCTGGGACCGTACCATCACGGCTGCCGCGCAGAAGTTGACCTCCGTGATCGATGGCCCGGGATGCCGAGATTAGAACCCGATAAGCACCAATATGAGAACCGGGTCCGCTATCGATGCGGACCCTCTTTTTTGGCACGCATTCCGGCACGCACCTATGGATGAATATGTAAATGTTGTTAATTGCGAATACACGGAGTCGCCGCTTATGGCGAATTAGCGCCTCTTCCAGTTCTCCGCGTTCCCGCAGCAGGCCAACCCCATTGAGCGCGGCTGCTACTTGCGCGCGATGGCCGCCTGCTGCTCGCGGACTTCGTCCAGCAACGCGCCTAGCGCGGCATCGCCGGTCTGCTTCTGCGCCGACTCGAGCAGGCGCACCGCATCATCCAGTCGCCCTTCGCGGACCAGGGCGTGCGCCTCGGAGAGGTTTCGCGAAACCAGTTCGGCGCGCTGCTGGCGTGCCTGCTCCTCGCGCGCGAAAGCCAGCGAGCCGTCAACATCCGGATGTTGGCCGAACTCCACCTGGAACGTTTCCAGAATGCCGATGGCCTTCTGAAATTGCCGCGCGGACATCATTTCGTGAGCTTTCAGCACGGTCTCAGCGCGAAGCTGCTCTGACCGCCGCGCCTCCAGCTGCTGGCGAAGCGAGCGCTCATAGGCGACCAGCCGCTCCTCGCCGGGAATGCCCTCCAGGGCCTTCTGCAAAACCGACAGGGACTCAAACGGAGAGCTGGCAAATAACTCGTTGGCCTGCGAAATGGCGAGATCGACGAGGCGGCGCACGTCGTATTTGCGGGCTTCGGCGTCCACCTCAGCCTTGAGCCGATGCAGCAATGTTTCAATGGGCAGGCGTTCGAGGGCACGGTTCAGCAGGTCGGATGCCTGGTCGTAGCTGTCGGTCCGGATAAATTCGTGTATGCGCGCCTGGATTTCTTCGAGCACGGTCCGGCGCTGTTCCAGTTCGCGCGCTTTGGCCAGTTCCCTGTGCAGCTTGTCCGTATCCGGATTGGCGGGATCGATGCCGGCCGCTTCTCCAAGAAGCTTGTCTGCCGCCTCGTATTCGCGGACAGCCACCGCCCGGGCGGCGTTTTCCTGGAGTTCCAGCAGGCGCCCGCGTTGCGTCTCGATTTCCATTTGCCGCTCCAGCGCGGCGTTCAGCGAAAGGAGCTTCTTGTTGTCAGGATCTTCTTGGAGTGCCCGGGTGACAATGCGCTGCGCGCCGGTCACGTCGCCGTGCGCCTTAGCGCGTTCGGCCTCGGTGAAAGCGCGCGCGCTGTTTTCGAAATGGCGCTTCTTGTCCTCCACCGCCCGGATCTTGCTCTTGATCTCCTCCGACCCCGAATCTAGACTCTGTGCGTCCTTCAACTGGCTGAGTGCCTCGTCGAAGTTGCCGCTCAGCAGAGCTTCGTCGCTCTTTAGGAGACACTCGCGCAGCCGCTCCGTGCGGCGAATGCTCTCCTGGTGCGCGCGCACAAACTTGCGGAGCTTGCGGGCCTGGGTGTTCGCCGGATCGAGCTTGATGGCTTCATCCAGCAGTTCCAGAGCCGGTGCAAACCTCCGCTCCGTGGTCAGCCGTTCCGCGTCATCAATCAGCTCGGCTACCCGCGTGCGCTTCAGCTCCTCGATAATTTCGCGCAGCGCGTCCGCGAAATCCTCGCCATTCTGGTAACGGTCCTCCGGATTCTTGGCGAGCGACTTCTCTACGATTTCGGCAAGGGCCGGCGGATATTGGTGCAGATACAGGCTCAGGGAAGTATGCGCCTCATTCATGACCTTGAATGAGGCCGTAGTTTCTCCTCCGGTGAAGGGTTCTTTGCCAGTAAGAAGTTTGAACAACGTCACGCCCGCGGAGAATATGTCGACCCGTCCATCCATCTTGCCGCCGAAGAACCGCTCCGGTGCAATGTAGTGCGGCGAGCCGATAAGGTGGCTGGCCTTCGGTAGACCGGAGTCTTCGTCCTGCAGCTTGGCAATCCCAAAACCGATGATCTTGGCTGTCCCGTCCGGCTGGACGATGATGTTCGCCGGCTTGATATCGCGGTGAATGATGCCGTGGTCGTGCGCGTAGCCCAGCGCGGAACACACCTGCTCGATAATTCGCAGCCTGGTGATCAGGTCCATTTCCTGCTTGCAGTCAATGATCTTCTCCAGCGTCTCGCCTTCTACGTACTCCATGGCGATGAACGGCAGGTCCGCGTGTACGCCCATCTCGTAAACAGCAGGGATATTGGGATGACGGAGGGTGGCGGCCTTGGCTTCCACCTGGAACCGGGCCAGCCCCTCGGCCACCGCCCACTTGAAGGGCCTCTTGATGGCGACACGGCGACCCAGGTTCTCATCCTGGGCAAGAATCACTTCGCCCATGCCCCCGCGACCCAGGAGCCTGATGATCTCGTACCGGCCAATCTTTCCCGTCGAAACTTTTTCCATAGATGGCGGCCCGCCGTTCATTGGCAATACCGGCCAAATACGCGGCGTCCCGAGCGCAAACCGTCAATTCCTGGGAGCCTAGGGAGGGAACCTCGCTACGAACTTAACACGAAAGCACCTGGACGGGCCATCGAGAGTTGCGCCCATGAAAGCAGTTCCACACCGAACCGGAGTCCAAAAGTAACCTGCCGTGGGACAAGCAGAACGACCTGAGACGCACGGATCCTCTCCGCCCATAAATCAAAAGAAATGCCTCGTCGCATGTTCGCGGCGAGGCATTTCCACCTGGCCCGATTCACCGTTCATTCTCCGGCTCAGCGCTTCACGATCTGCTGCAGCCGCGGATCATCCCACATAGCCGCGAACGTCTGGTCCGAATAAACCTTTTTCATATCCGGAAAGTTACCATCTTTGGCACGCCGCAGGTATTCGAGCGCACCGTCGATATTGCCGCGCTTCGCATACGCCTTGGCGATGGTGAATGCCACCCGGGCGCGCTGCTCGGGTGTACTCACATGCGCCACCACCGCGCCCGGATTGCTCGACAGGATGTCGGCATCCAGTTCCAGCGCCCGTGCGTACTCGGTCATCGCACGGTCCACTTCACCCAGTCCGAACCACGCTTCCGCCATGTTCAGATGAGCCGAGGCATTGGTTTCCTGCAGAGCCAGTGCGCTCTTCAGGTATCGCACGGCCGCGCTATACCTGCGCTCAATGCATGCCAGCACTCCCAGGTTGTTCCAGGCGGGCACGTTGTGCGGGTCCACTTTCACCGCCTGGTTCAGGTGCTTGCGGGCCGCGCCCCGATCCCCGGCCTGCAATTCGGCCACCCCCAGTTTGTTCAAAAGCACCGAGTTCTGACCATTCATGTGCAGGGCGCTACGATAGTGGTAAACCGCCTCTGCATTGTTATTGCGCACACGGTCCGAGTCGCCCTTCAACTCCTCGGTCCTGGCTCGTTGCACTTTGTCGGCCGATGGAACATCCGCTCCCCTCGAAGCCGCGCCTGCAAACACTCCAAACAGCACGGCGGCAAAAAGGATCACCGTTCTCTCCATACATCACCTCCGCGATTGGGCACCCATCGAAGGTCGTTCCACCTAGCCCCCGGCGAATTGCCCTTTCGATCGAATCCAGTAGACCTCTGGGAACATCCGGCCACAACGCTATACCTGCTAAGTGCGGAACCGGCCGGGGATACAGGACGTATTCATGAAGAGAAGTGCCGTGCAATGAAAAATTTGCATTTACGACGATGTAACCGGTATTGCGTTTACCCCAGGAGAGAAGTGGCGGGGTTAACTGCCGTTACATCGCCTCCGGGTCCGTCGTCTACACCGTTAAATCCGGTTCGCAACCCCTAATAGGGGTACCATGGAAGTGACTCCAGACGATTCGTATGACCGTGGCAAGTTCACACTCGGTCGAGCTTGATGAACAACGCGCCGAACTCAAATCGGTGCTCGAGTCAGCCCACTTCCTGCGAGCGCCAAAACTGGCCCAGCTGCTTTCCTACCTCTGTGACACGCTCTTCTCCGGGCAGTCCGCGCAAATCAAGGAATACTCGATAGGAGTGGAGGTCTTTGGGCGGGGATCTGGCTTCGACCAGAACACGGATTCGATTGTCCGCGTGGAGGCGAACCGGCTGCGCAAGCGCCTGGCCGAGTACTACGCTGCAGAGGGTGCATCGCATCGCCTGAGAATCACCGTGCCAGTGGGTCAATATGTTCCCGAATTTGAGCACTTGCTCGTGTCCGAGACCGCGCTGGCACCAGAGAAGGGGCTCGCCGGTGGGCCGGGATCTGCGGCCCGGGGTGAAACAGCGCTGCGGGTGGAGCCCCCACCCGCCCACAGCCAGCCCGAGGTCCCGGCGTTGGCGCCGGGTCAAAGGTCGTTTCGTACCCCGGGCCCCCGGCTCTATATCCTCATTCTCTCTGCCCTTTTCCTGCTTTCGGTGCTCACGCTTGTTCTGCTGTACATACGCGCGACACAGCGTCACAGCCAGCTTCCATCCACTGCCACTCCCGCCAACCCCGCCGCGCTTTCGCCTGCCGAATCGCCGTTCGGGCCTCCACCCGGCGACGAGGTCCGCATTCTCGCCGGCGCAAACCGCAGCTTTGTCGACCACGCGGGAAAGTTGTGGAGTGCCGATACGTTGGTCACAGGAGGCGCCGCGGTTAAAGGCCCCGCACAGCATATTTGGCGCACCCTCGATCCCGACTTCTATCGCAACTCGCGCCAGGGCGAGTTCCGTTACGACATTCCGCTCAGGAAAGGTATCTACGAGTTGCGGCTTCACTTCGCTGAAACCACCTATGGGCCGGAGTCCACCGGCACTGGCGGCGAGGGCAGCCGCATCATGAACGTGCGCGCCAATGGAATCACCCTGCTCCGGGATTTCGATATCGCCGCTGACGCCGGCGCCAGCCGAACCGCGGATGTGAAGGTTTTTCCCAACGTGGAACCCGCCGCTGATGGCAAGCTGCATTTGGAATTCGCGGGCCAGAACGGGGGGCAAGCCGAGCTCTCCGCAATTGAGATCACATCGGGAGTTCGCGGACAGTTAAAACCCGTGCGTATCCTGGCCCGTCAGAGTCCGTATTACTCGAACGACAGCCAGTGGTGGAGTCCCGACAACTACTTCGAGGGTGGACAGATTGCGGGCTATCCCACACCCGTAAGCGGAACCGACGATCCCGAGTTGTATCAGACGGAGCGCTGGGGCAACTTCTCCTACGCCATCCCGGTGGCGCCCGGCAAGTATTCCGTGTGGGTCCATTTCGCAGCCCGCCATGCCAAGTCCATCGAAGGCGGACACGACGTGCATGTCTTTAATGTTTTCTGTAACGGCAAGGCACTGCTGGAGAACTTCGACCTGCCCGAGGTGGCGAAACAGTCGGACATCGTGGTTCGCAGGTTCTCCGGCCTCGAACCAAACGCCCAGGGCAAACTGCTGCTCAGTTTCGTCCCGGTGGAAGGCTATGCCTCGTTGACCGGAATCGAAGTGCTACCACAATAAAAGGTCACGATTCCATGACTTGCCAAAAAACCGCCTGGACAGGCAAATCAGGAAAATCAGGCTCAGCGCGGGCGAAAAGCCTCGCGTCGAATTTTTTGGACGCTTCCGGCACGACCAAACTCATGCGCTGTACAGACCCTTCTTCCGGAGCTTTCAGCAAGCTGTTCCGTCGCCAGTTGAAAACCAGCCTCGTCGGCGAGAGAATGGATGCACGATCGCAATTACAATCTGACGTCAATCTGAACCACAGGGGAGGAACGATGCGCCCTGTCCTTCTTGCCGCCCTCAGCCGCCTTGGAGCCCTGTTGGTCCTTGCCGGCCTTCTCGGCTCCGCTTATCTCTTTCTGATTCGCCCCGCCCAGCTACATTGGGGAGCCACCCCGGAAGAAGTGGCACAATCCATGCCCGAAGACAGCATTGTCGCGCATCCCGCTTTTGACGCCACGCGCGCCATCACCATTCGGGGCACGCCCGAACAGATATGGCCATGGCTGGTCCAGATGGGATTCAGGCGGGCGGGCTTCTATGGATATGACCTGATCGAAAACGCAGGCTCCGGCACCGGGATGCACAGTGCCAGCGCGATACTGCCCCGGTTTCAACATCCGCAGCCAAGGGACTTGGAGCCGATCAGTGTTGCGGCGAGTCTGGTGTTCGACAGAGTCCAACCGTATTCGGTCGTTGTCTGGCGCTCGCAGGATGTCCCGTGCGATGGTGTCTACATCTGGCAGCTCGTACCCATGGATTCGGGGCACACGCGCCTCATCAGCCGCATCCGCTGGAACTACGCGCCCGGCCCATGGTTCAAAGCACTCGGCGTACTCACCGAGTTTGCCGATCACGTTGCAGTGCGCAAGATTCTCGAGGGCGTACGCGACCGCGTCGAAGGGCGCGCGCTGGAGCCGCTTGCGCTCGAAGCCGTCGCGATCGCCGCGTGGCTGCTGGCTTTCCTTGAACTTTGCGCAGCGGCATTGGCTCTCGTCTTTATCGAGCGTTGGACGGCCGCATGGCTGTACGCAGCGGGCGCCGGCAGCATTCTCCTATTCACGCTGTACTCCAATGCGCCGCTTTGGATATGCGCGCCGTTGCCCTGGCTCTATCTGGTGTGGATGATTCGCTCCTGGAACAAAGGGAAGCTGAAGGCTGCCGGCGGACTCAAGCCGAAGATCGAGACTGTAACAGGTTAGAACAACGATTCGCCAAGCCTACTTGAAACGCGGCACGCCCGCGCCCCACGTGTCCGGCGGCGCCAGTTCACGGCGAACGGGCGGCGACGTCATATCCCGGTGGCTGGACGTAAAAATCGCATCTCCTTGCGAGATGAGGTAATCGGCCGTCCGCGCGGCCAGCGCCTGGATCGTCAGTCCCGGGTTCGCAGAACCCTGCGTCGGCAGAATGCTCCCGTCGCACACGAACAGGTTGGCGATGTCGTGCGTGCGCCCGAACTTGTCCACCACCGACGTGCGCGGATCGTCCCCCATCCGGCAGGCGCCCACCAGGTGCGCATAGCGCGCTTCCTGCACAACCTCCGCCGCGCCCGCGGCGCGCATTACTTCCATCACCTTTTCCTTGCCCGCCCTGATCAGCTTCTTGTCGTTGTCGTGCAGATTGAAGCTGACATGCGGAATCGGCAATCCAAACTGGTCCTTCTCCGCAGCGAGTTTCACGCAGTTGTCGTGCCAGGGAAGGATTTCACCAAGCACTCCCAACGTCGCCCAGTGGTTGTAATCCATCATTTCTCGCCGCAACCCCCAACCCCACGCTTTTTTCGCCGCCACCATCTGCTTGCCGAAGGCGATGGGCAGCGGCGCCACCGTCTGGATCGCAAACCCCCGCGCAAAATCGTTCTTCGGATCGGTTTCGTAAAACTCCTCCGTCAATGCGTGCGCCGGCGGAGCCTTGTACATGCGCACCGGTTCCTGGAACCGGCCCAGCACCACGTTGCCGGCCTGCGCCATCAGGTAATGGCCAACCACTCCGCTGGAATTCGCCAGTCCATTCTCGTATCCCGAACATGCCGAGTTGAGCAGCAGCCGCGGAGTCTCGATGGAGTAGCTACACACAATCACGGCCTTCGCCCGCTGGAAGCGCGGCGTTCCTTCCCGGTCGAAATAATGCACGCCCGTCACCCGATCCTTTTTTCCGAGTTCGATCCGCGCAGCCATGGAACATTCGCGAACCTCGGCGCCTTTGCTCAGGGCATCGGGTACATGCGTTATAAGAGTGCTCGCCTTCGCGCCCACCTTGCATCCCTGTATGCAGAAGCCGCGATAGATGCAGTGCGGCCGGTCGCGGCGCGAGCCCGACAGGATCGCCACCGGCCCGCCTATGCTCACAGGAATATTGAGCGCCGAACATCCCTTGATGAGCGCGTTGCCCACGCCTCCCATCGGGTGCGGCCCGTAGGGATAGCCATGCGGATGACCCCACGGAAAATGGGCAGGCCCCGCCACCGGCATTTCCAATTCCAGCAGTTCGTAATAAGGATGCAGATCCTCGTAGCTGATCGGCCAGTCCGCGCCCACCCCGTCACGCGTGTACACCTCGAAGTCCGAAGGATGAAAGCGCGGAGTGAACGCCGCCCAGTGCACCGAACCCCCGCCCACGCCCTTTCCGCAGTTGTTCGCACCCAGCGCCAGCGGATCCGTACCCCCCGTGATGCGCGGATCTTCCCAGTACAGCCGATGCGATCCGGCCTCGTCGCTCACCCAGTCGCGCTCCGTATCCCAGAACGGCCCCGCTTCCAGTCCCACTACGTTGAAAGCCGCCCGGGCCAGGCGCTGCAGCAACACCCCTCCCGCCGAGCCGACGCCCACAACCAGGTAGTCCACCTCGTCATCGTCGCGAAAGCGCCGCATCGGCACTTCGATATGCTGCATCGCCCCCAGCATGTGTTTGCCGTTCGGCGGCGGCTCGAATGCTCCCAGAATCGGCTGCTTCACTCGGACCTCGTTCCCGCCTGGTGGCGATGCTGCTCCGCCTCCGTGTGATGATGCGACGCGTCATCCACGTCGTCGGAGACAGTATCTTCCGGCGCGAGCCACTCGTACCTCTGCTCTTCCACTTCCCACGGCTCCGGATCGCCCCGCTCCAGACGGGTGTACGCCCGCGGATACGCCGGTCCTCCGTAGCCGACTTCATCCCATGCCCAGGGATGTGCATAGTACGCGTCAATGGCGTCGCTCATGAGCAATTGCCAGAAGCGGTGCACCGACATGTGCGCCCAGATTTCCTTGCCCGCGATCGGCCGCCCATCGTGTATTGCCCGCAGAACGATCTCCTGGCCAAGATGGTCGATGAGAACAAACTCGTCCGCATAGCGCGCCTGCGCCTCGGCATCTATGGCGTGTATGCCCAGTGTGCGGTAGACGAAGCGGTCATGCGGCATATCCTCAAATCGATATCCGACCGTGCGATTTTCAAATAGGCGACAATCCAGCGGCGCCACAATTGGAATGCGGCGATCGGGCGTACGATCCTCCTGCGGAACGAGGTGATCGAATACCTCCGTCCAGAATCTCCACTGGGTCTGATTGAAGAACCGCATCGGCGGAGGCGCCGCCACCCGGTCTTCGATCAGCTTGCGAGTGGACGCATCCCAGAATTTGCTTTGTGACATGGTGCTGTAGCCCGGATAATAGCCCGGCTGCCGCGTTACCGGCCGCTGCTTCCCGGAACGCGGATCGCGCGGACCAAATGCAAATTTCCTGCCATCTCGCTCACTCATGGCTCTCTCCGCCGCAAAAGACTCGCCAGCAATCCCAAAAGTCCCGCCGCGCCGAACAACAGGGGCGCAAAGATGGGAGGCCCATACATGATGTTGTAGAGAAAGTGCTTTCTGCCGCCCGGGCGGCGAAGGCTGCCGCGCACGTGGTAGAAAAACCCGATACCCGCATCGGCCATAGCCAGCAGCGACAGGGCAGGCAGCGCCGTCGAGCTCGCCTTCCGGCTCTTCAGCGATGCGAATGCGGCTGCGGCCAGCATCGGGCTGAGAATGATCGGTGACCACTGCGCTGCGAAGCGGAACCTGTTCTTGTAATGCGAATACAACGCTTCGAATCCGCTCAGCAGCGCGCTGATCCCGGTCACGATGGCAACCTGCTTCTGAAACCGGCCCTCGCGAAGGTCCTGTTCTTCTGACAGCAACTCCCGGCCCGTACGAGTCGGCAGGAGACGCACCAGCCAGCGATCTTCTCCCCGCGGCAGGTTCGTGTCCCGCTCCTCCTCCCGTCGCAGATAAGAGGCAACCATGCCCAGGTAAGCAGCAGTCCCGAACAGCAAGGGCGCAAAGATTGGAGGCCCCATAATAATGTTGGCCATCGGCAGGCGCCACCCTCCAGGTTTGCGTTGAATGCCGCGCACGTGAAAATAGAAGCCCACACCCGCATCGATCAGCGTGACGGCGGACACCAGGCGCAGGACCGTGCGCGCGGCAGTCCGGCTGAACACCGCCGCCAATCCCGCCAGGCCCAGCACTCCGCTCAGGATCACCGGTGTGTACATCACGCGTCGGCTGTAACTGCCCTTGTAATGCTCGTAAGCCACTTCGAGCCCGCTCAGAAGACTGGCTCCCGCGGTGATCAGCGCAAGACTGCGCTGGAACCGGCCCTCGCGTACATGCGCCGCAATCATTTGCGCGTCACGCTCCGGATCGAGAACCGTAATTTCCGTCTGCGCCGCCATTCAGTCCCCTTGCACGGCGTACCGCGCAACATCGCTTTCGCGCAGAGTAAGCCCCATTCCGGGCCGCGACAAATCCGGTTTCATCTCGCCGTTTTGCGGCTCGCAATAGCCGTCGAAGAACATGCGCTCGATGCGCTGATGGTCGTGAAAGTATTCCATGTGAACCGTTCGGGGTACCGCGCAACAAACATGCAAATGGAGGCTCGGAGCGCAATGCGAGGAGAGCGGCCGATGCGCCGCCCAGCACAGCGATCCCGCATCGAGGAATCCGCTGATCCCCCCGCACCGGGTCGCGTCTGCCTGCAGCACAGTTACCGCCTGCGCTTCCAGCAACTGCCGGAAATACCAGGCGGTGTAGCCGTACTCGCCCGCCGCGATATCCATGCCCGCCGGCGCCCGTTCGCAAATCTGGCGCAACCCGGAAAGATCGTCAGAACTGACCGGCTCCTCGAACCAGCGAACATTGCTATCTGCAAACTGTTCTGCGAAGCGGATCGCCTGGCTTATCGAGTACGCGCCGTTGGCGTCAACAAATAGCTGGACCCCTTCTCCAATTGCAGCCCGGGCCAGCTGCACCCGCCGCAAATCATCGTCGGGATGACTGCCAATCTTCATCTTCACCATACGGAAGCCCTGCTCGGCCCATCCACCCAGTTGCTCGCGCAATTGCCGGTCGTTATAGGATGTGAAGCCGCCGCTGCCATAGAGTGCGATGCCGTCTCGTACGCGGCCCAGCAGGTTTACCAGCGGCAGTTCCAGCAATCTTGCACGAAGATCCCATAGCGCATTGTCGATCGCGGAAATGGCCATCATGGCAATTCCGGTCGTACCCACGTTTCGGATACGGCCGTACATCGCGCTCAGAAGCGCGCCATGGTCGAACGCGTCCCGTCCCTTGACAATCTCGTCAAGCAGAGTCCGGGTCAGCTGGGCGGTTGATGGATCGGCGTAGGTGTAACCCAGGCCCGTCGTCCCGCCGCTGGAAAGCTCCACCAGCACCATCGTCGTACGGTTCCACTGAACGGTCCCGTCGGCTTCGGGCGCATCGGTGGCTACCGTATAAACGCGGACCTGCGCGTTCGTGATCTTCGCCTCGGAAAGCATCCTGCGCTAAAACTCCATCGGCAATTCGGCGGCGCCGTGAGCCACAGCGATGGCATCGCCCCTACGCATGGCAGCGTAGCTATCCATCTACGCCGCAAATTCGATACCCAACCTCATTCCCTCTTCGAGTAAGACTTGACCCTTGGATTGAATGCGCGACATTCCGTTTGCGTTCCGAGCGGCAAATTCCGCCTTGTGCCCCTGGAATCCGAAACGCTTCGCCAAAGCCGGGGCGATCCATGATGCCGCGCGCCGCCCGGTCCAGTGGAATCTGCGTTGGTTGCCGGCCAATGCGTACGATGCCGGGACAATGCGCTTGTGTTGCGTGGCCGGACGTCACGTGTTTCAGCAAGCGGTAAACGGGTGCCATTATTAACGTTCGCTTCGGAATTGCGCAACCAAAGTGGTCGCTGCTTCAACTCATCATTAACCCGTGCGCCGACTCTGAGCCGCATCGATTCCGTCATCCGGCAGGATGGAAAACAACTCATCCGGCGGGGATGAAGTCACACTCCGTTCCCCTGTGATGCGTGTCAATACTGCTTCCAAAAGCGGCGTGGCGCGCGTAAGCTGCCGGGCACGGATGATCAGGTCCCACAGCGGCTCGCATTTCTTCCATCCCGCCGCATAAAAGAAGTGCTTCGCCTGGTGCTTGAGAGTGCCGTGATGAACCGCCGCACGCGCAATCGAGCCCCAGCGGTAAAACTCGCGATAGGCCCAGTCATAGCCTTCCTTCAATCGCTCCGGTTTCAGTTTTGCCGGGCGATATACCACGTGGCGCGTGTCATACAGGGTCCAATCGTGAGTGACGATCCGGCCTTCCTGCACCATGCGTGCATGCAGGCGCGTGCCGGGATAAGGCGTCTGGATGTGGAAGGTGGCTGTGGTGATGCCGTGATCGATGCCCCAGTCCACGGTTCGCCGGAAGACATCATCATCGTCATCATCCATGCCGAACACGAAGCTTCCGTTAATCATGATGCCAAGCGAATGCAGGCGATCGGCAACGGCCTTGTAATCGCGGCCCAGGTTCTGTCGTTTGTTGCTGCGCTTCAGGTTTTCCGGCGTCAGCGTCTCGAAACCCACAAAGAGGCTGCGCAGGCCCGCCCGGGCGGCGCTCTCGATCACGTCGCCCCGCAAAATGGAGTCCACCGTCGCCGCGCCCTGGAAGACGCGCCCCATGCCGCGCATCCCTTCAAACAGCGCTTCGGCAAAGCGCCTCTCCCCAAGGAGATGGTCGTCGAGGAAATAAAGGTGTCGGCCAGGCAAGCGCTCGATCTCGGCAAGCGCATCGTCCACGCGCTGCGCGTAGAAGCCGCGCCCGCCCCGGAAAAAAGCGTCCTTGTAACAGAAATCGCAGTGCTGTGGACAACCGCGCGTTACCACGATCGAATTAGGAACCAGGTAAAGCCCCCGCCGGATCAGGTCGCGGCGAATGGGTGGAACACGGTCGAGCGTGCGCCCCATCGTGGACGCATACACCTGTCTGGCCGAGCCGGCACGAAATTCCTCCAGAAATAGTGGAAAAATCTGCTCCCCCGGACCGAGGAAGATCGCGTCCGCATGCGCGGCGGCTTCCTCGGGAAGCGCCGTAACGTGGAGTCCGCCCAGGCAGACGAACGTCCCGCGCCGGCGATAGTGGTCCGCAATCCGGTACGCGCGATAGGCGTTGGTGATGTACACCTGGATGACAACAAGATCGGGCGCATCGTCGAGAAGCAGCCGCTCGACATGCTCGTCCACAATCACCGCGTGATCGTCCGGTGTCAGATACGCCGCCAGGGATGCCAGCCCAAGCGGCGGGAACAGCGAATACTTTATCGGACGCCAGTAGGGATCTGTAGCCTCGGTCAGCGCAGGCAGGATGAACTTTACGTTCAGCGGCCGCGAGCGTGCCGCCGGCCGGCACACCGGCCAAACACTTCCGCATGCATCCGTCGAGTTCACCGCGCACCGCCCGCAATCGAAACCACCGAAGCCGGCACGCCACCAAAGCGCCGCTCGCGATGCTGGAACTCCTGGATAGCAGCGTCCAGGTCCGAATCATCGAACTCAGGCCACATTCGATCCGTGAACAACAGTTCGGCGTAGGCCGACTCCCATAGCAGAAAATCGGATAGCCGCTTCTCGCCGCCTGTGCGGATCAGCAAATCCACATCGCCGGCATCGCCCGCGAGCGCGTCCACCAGGTTCACGCGCAGCTCATCGCACGAGAGTCCGGAATTTTCAGAGGCGGTTCGAACAGCTTCGGCGGCAGCGCGGGCAATGGCATCGCGGGATGAGTAGTCAATGGCCACGCGCAGGTGAATGCCCTTCCCCGCGGCTGTCCGCCACTCCGACTTCTCGATGGCGCGCAATACGGGTTCGGGCAATCGATCCCGGCGGCCAATCACCTGCAGGCGGGCGCCGCGCTGGCGCATGCGTTCGGTTTCCATGCGCAGAAAGGCGCGCAACAGCCAGAAGATGCTCCGTACTTCAGCCGCAGGCCTTCGCCAGTTATCCGATGAAAAGGCGTAGAGCGTCAGGCACCGAACACCGACATCAGATGCGTGCTCCACGATTCGCCGCGCGGCCGCCAGACCCGCGCGATGACCCGCCATCCGCGGCAGGCCTCGCCGTCCAGCCCAGCGTCCATTTCCGTCCATGATGATGGCAACGTGCAGCGCGTGTCCCGAAATGCTTTGCATGGTAAAGTGACCTCGCAAAAGAAGCTCCGCTTTGCAGCGCAAAGTTGACCCACAAAAAAATTTAGACCCGTGACGGATTGAGGCCGCGCAGAAGCCCGGACACTGACTCGTTCTCCGCAACCTTGGCGGCATCGAGCACAACCTGCTCCAGCGTTTCAAGGTATTCGACAAACCGCTTGCGCCCCGACGCTGTGATGCGGCATACGGTCTGGGGCCGATTGCGGTCGTGGCCTTTGACGATCTCCACTATCTTCGCTTTTTCCAGAACCTGGAGATGACGGCTCAGGTTGCCGTCGGTCAGAGAGCAGAGTTGCTTGAGATCTACGAACGTGAGCCCCCGGGCATTGGTAATCAGCGATGTGAGCACGCTGAGCCGCGCGCGTTCGTGAATCACGCGGTCGAGGCCTTCGTACGCAAAACGGCCCTCGGTACTTCGTTCTTCCGGCATTGGAGCTTTAGGCTTCATCCTCACCTTCCTTGGAGTTGAAGAACAGAATCGCCGCGACAAGCAGTTGGCCGGCTCCATAGGGAACTCCCATCGCCCAGGGCGAAAGCGCGCGACTGTCGGCCAATGCGATACACACCAGCCCGGTAAGCAGGTACCACAGCCCCGCGGCGATCATCGGGCGCGGCAAAAACCTGCAGGACGAGAAAATTCCCAGGCTGAAGATGACCTGCCAGACACCGGGCAGCATCCACAGCGCGCCCGGAACGAACGCCACCAGCACAACCGTCAGCAGCGTTCCGGCGCCTGCCGAGGGCAGGAACTGCTCCACCGCCATGCCAATCATCTCGTCGGCCATCCCCGAGTGGATGCGGCGCGTGCGAGCCCGCATCTGGGTTGCGATCAATGCCGCGGACACTGCCGCCGTGCTGATCCACGTCGCCAGGTAGGAGGAGATGGCCTTGGCCGGATCGTGCAGCCAGATGGCTTGCGCGGTGGCGGCCAGAAGCGCGAACACTCCCGTCGCCGCCAGGGTTGCCGGGCCGTACCCGCGGAACTCAGTGCTCCGCGCCATCTGCCTTCGGATACTGCTGATGTCACCCAGCGCCTTATTCAGGTCGTTCATAGCCAAATTCCACTTTGCACTGCAAAGTAAATCAGCAGCACCCGCAGCTTGTCAAGATACCCAGAACGGAACGAGGGCAACCGACTCACGGTTCGGATGGGATTCGAACGCTTCCGGGAGGGCCATGGCGAAATCAGAGGCCGCGATCTGAAAGCTTTCATTCAAAGGGATCATGGCACGTTCGCAGGCGCGCGCAGCCGAAAGTTTCCACCGCTGGCGGCGTTGTCTTGGATGGCGCTATCATATCCCGGGAGGTGCCCGCTCATGTCGCAATACGTATTTCATTGCCAGGACTGCAACCAGGAATTTACCCAGTCTCTCCACATGTCGGATGTGGAGAAAGGCGCCGTGACCTGCCCACATTGCGGCGGCACGCGTGTGCATCAGCTGGTTGCGGCATTCACAGCCGTCACATCGAAGAAAAGCTGAGATTCCACCATTCCAGCCTATGCTCCTCGCGACAGGCAAAGCCCCGAGCGGGTCAGGTGTGCCCTGAAAATTCGCATCTGGATCTCTGGTTGTTTCTTGTTCCAGGCCTGTCCAGACGTTAACGGAATCTTGTTAGCTTGACCCCGCCGGAAACCTTCAAACGTTTCCTCGAAATCGCCCCAAACTTCAATTCCTGCCGCAATTTACCCCGTGATGGTTATCACTGCGTTCGCCTCCGGCAAAGTCCGACGATACATCGGGCTTGGGGAATGCTCCCCGCCCGCAGACTCGTTCCCCGCGGAAGATATTCACCCGGGGTCCGGCTGAAAGGCTAATCGATGACCGATGGCGTGACGCAGGTTCGCGCGAAGCAAGACAGAGGTTCCATCCGTGTCGACATCAACGAATGCAAGGGCTGCGGCTTGTGCATCGAGGCGTGTCCTCCCCAGGTCATTGCCCTGAGCGAGTGCCTGAATCACTACGGCTACCGCACCGCCACCTACCTGGGTTCCGGCTGTACGGGATGCGGCATTTGCTTCTTCGCCTGTCCCGAGCCCGGCGCCATTACGGTCTTTCGCCTTGACCCCGCCGCATTGAGCCGCGATCAGACTCTGGAAATCGGCAAAAAGGAGGCGGCGGCATGATCAAGCAACTGATGAAGGGAAACGAAGCGCTCACCAGGAGCGCCATCCTTTCCGGGTGCCGCGCCTTTTATGGATACCCAATCACGCCGGCCAGCGAGATCACGGAAGCCGCGGCGCTTTACATGCCGCAGGTGGGTGGGGTCTTTCTGCAGGCCGAGAGCGAAGTGGCGGCCATCAATATGCTTTACGGCGCAGCGGCCGCGGGCGTCCGCTGCATGACAGCCTCCAGCGGCCCAGGTATCAGCCTGATGCAGGAAGGGGTCAGCTACATGGCGGGCGCGGAACTGCCCTGCGTGATCGCCGACATTACCCGCGGCGGACCCGGCCTGGGCAACATCGCCGCCGAGCAGAGCGACTATCACCAGGTGGTCAAGGGAGGAGGAAACGGCAACTACCGCACCCTGGTGCTTGCGCCTTACTCCGCGCAGGAAATGGTCGACCTTACCGGGCTGGCGTTCGAATTGGCCGACCGCTACCGCAACCCCGTGGTCGTGCTCGCGGATGGATTTGTCGGCCAGATGATGGAGCCGGTGGAATTCCCAGAGCAGGCCATCCTGCCTCCATCTCCCGACTGGTCGGTCCAGGGCAATGCCGCTACCCGCGGCAACTTCATCACCTCCCTGCACATGGATCCGCATAATCTCGAGGCCCACAACACCAGGCTGGAAGCCAAGTACCGCGAGGCCGAGCGCCGCGAAGCCCGCGCCGAAACGTGGCGCACCGAGGATGCCGACATTGTCCTCGTGGGATACGGAATCGTGGGCCGCATCCTGAAGGCGGTAACGGCCGAGGCCCGCGCCCAGGGCATTCGCGTTGGACTGCTGCGGCCGATCACGCTCTACCCCTTCCCCGCATATGAGTTTCAGCAAGCCGCCCAACGGGCGCGGATGTTCGTGGTGGTGGAAATGAGCAATGGCCAGATGGTGGAAGACGTCCGGCTCGCGTTAAACGGGGTCCGCCCGGTCGACTTCTTCGGACGCACCGGCGGTTGCGTGCCGTCGCATGAGGAACTCATGGAGCTTGTGCACGCCATGGCCGTGCAAATCGGGGCAACCCACAAGGAGGACCTTGCCTATGTCTAGTGCCATTGCTGGATATGCCGTTGTTCGAAGCAAGGCGAAGTCCTTCTTTCCGCGTTACGAGCGCAAGGAAGAGCTGCAGCACCAGACGCACTATTGCCCTGGCTGCGGCCACGGCATCATCCATAAGATGGTGGCGCGCGCCATCGACGAGCTCGGGATCCAGGACCGGACCATTCTCATCAGCCCGGTGGGCTGCTCGGTATTTGCCTATTACTACTTTGACGTGGGCAATATACAGGCCGCGCATGGCCGCGCGCCCGCTGTGGCTACGGCCGCCAAGCGCAGCCACCCCGGCAGCATCCTCATCAGCTATCAGGGGGACGGCGACCTGTCGGCCATCGGATCGGCGGAGATTCTGCACGCCGCCAACCGCGGCGAAAACATCACCGTCATTTTCGTCAATAACGCGATCTACAGCATGACTGGCGGACAATGCGCTCCTACGACCCTGGTTGGCCAGAAGAGCACCACCACCCCCAACGGACGGAATCCCCTTACGGATGGCTATCCGCTGCGCGTAAGCGAACTGCTGGCCACGCTCGAGGCTCCGGTCTTCATCGCCCGTGTGGGCCTCGGCGACAACCAGCAGATCGCGCAAGCCGACAAAGCCATCCATCGCGCCGTCGCAAACCAGGTGAAGGGTCTGGGCTTCTCGCTCATCGAGGTGTTGTCGCCCTGCCCGACCATCTGGAAGATGTCGGCCGTTGAGGCGCAGAAGTGGATCTGCGACGTGTTGGAAAAAACCTATCCCCTGGGAGTCCTTTGCGACCGCACCGCTCAGCGGCAGCCCCGCCCCGCGCCCGGGCCGGCGCCCTGCCTTGAAAAGATTCCCGAGATTCTGGAAATCACCGGCGCGGGAACCGCGCGGCTTCCCATCACCTGTGGACGAGATAGTATTACCGTCCCGAGCCGCGTAAACGGGAACAACGGAAAACCTGGCGCACAGCCCCCGCTGCACCAAACCGATGCCCCACACCCAGACGTTGACCTGCGCATCCGCGTCGCCGGCTTCGGTGGTCAGGGCGTTCTGCTGGCCGGCGAAGTTTTAGCCGAGGCCGGCCTCGATGCCGGGCTCCATGTCTCATGGCTCCCCTCCTACGGCCCCGAGATGCGCTCCGGTACGTCGAACTGCCACATTCGCCTTTCCCATCAACCTGTCGATTCCCCGCTGGTTACCTCCCCCAACATGCTGCTGGCCATGAATGAGCCGTCGCTCAAAAAGTTCGTATCCACTGTTCAGCCGGGCGGGTGGATCCTCTACAACGGCGCGGCGATTCCCGAAGACTGCAGACGCAGCGACGTCCATGCACTCGCCTTTCCGTTCACCCAGATCGCCGATCAGCTCGGGGAACCGCGCGTGGCCAACATGGTGATCCTCGGCGCTCTTCTCGAGATTACCGGGGTGCTGCCGCAGGCTAGCGTCGATGCCGCCCTGCATCGCCTGGTGAAGCATTCCAGATGGCTTGAAATCGATGAACGCGCACTGGCGCGCGGGCGCGAATTGTACCGCGCCTCTAAGGAGTAAAGCTCCCAAGGAGTAATGCCATGAAAGTAGAGGCGGATCAGAACCTGATCGTCTATTTCGGCGGCCGCTACATGCCCATGCGCGATGCCCACGTCGGCATTCTTACTCATGCGCTGCATTACGGAACTGGGGTCTTCGAAGGCATTCGCGCCCACTGGGACGATCCGCAACGCGAGCTGTTCGTCCTGCGCGGAAAGGAGCATTACGAGCGCTGGAAGCAGAACTGCGGCATCCTTCGCATCGACATTCCGCATACTCCGGAAGAGCTGGCCGATATTACCCTCGACCTCCTCCGCCGCAATGCCTTCCGCACCAACGTCTACATCCGCCCGCTGGCGTACAAATGCGCAGAACGCGTGGGCGTGGCCCCCGATGACCAGGATGCCTTCGCCATCGTTGCCCTGCCCTTCGGCGAATATTTGCCCGCAGACAAGGGCGTCCACGCAGGTATAAGCTCATGGCGGCGCATTCAGGACAACGCCATTCCTCCGCGTGCCAAAATCTGCGGAGCCTATGTGAACAGCGCCATGGCCAGCACCGACGCCCGGCTGGGAGGCTTTGACGAGGCCATTCTCCTCAACGAGAACGGCCATGTCGCCGAAGGCGCCACCTGCAACGTCTTTATGGTTCGCAAGGGAAAACTCATCACGCCGCCGGTCACCGAAAATGTTCTGGAAGGAATTACGCGCGATTGCATCATGCGCCTCGCAGCCTGGGAACTCAACCTGGAAACGCTGGAACGCCCCATCGACCGCAGCGAACTTTACATTGCCGAGGAACTCTTCTTCACCGGCACAGCCGTCGCCATCACGCCTGTCACGCGCGTGGATCACCGCCCCGTGGGAGGCGGATCCATCGGACCACTCACCCGCAGACTGCAACGACTCTACTTCGATGCCACTCGCGGGCACCTCGAGGTTTACCGCAACTGGCTGACGCCGGTCTACCAGGCGCAGGCGACCCAGGAAATGGCTCTTCACGCCGTAGCTCATGGCGTGTAGCCCATAGGTCCTGTCCGTCAGCACGCGTCCGGCCCGGCTCCGCAGCCGAGGAGGAATCACGATGCCAATCGCAACAACGACGGAAAACGCCTATGAACTCGCGCTGCAGAACTTCGACACGGCAGCCGATGCCATGGGCCTCGACAATGACGTCAGGATGATGATCAAGTATCCGGAGCGCGTCCTCATGGTGAGCGTGCCGGTGCGCATGGAGAACGGGCATATTCACCGCTTTGAAGCCTATCGTGTGCAGCACAGCTCGGTACGCGGCCCGGCCAAGGGCGGCATCCGCTATCATCCCCAGGTGACCCTCGACGAGGTGAAGGCGCTGGCCACCTGGATGACGTGGAAATGCGCAGTCGTCAATATTCCCTTCGGCGGCGCCAAGGGAGGGGTTACCTGCGATCCCAAACATCTTTCACTGCACGAACTGGAACGCATCACTCGCCGCTACACCAGCGCCATCCTCCCCCTCATCGGCCCTGCCCAGGACATCCCGGCGCCCGACGTGTACACCAATCCGCAGACTATGGCCTGGATCATGGATACCTATAGCATGACCAAGGGCTATGCCATTCCGGGCGTTGTCACCGGGAAGCCGCTCAGCCTGGGCGGATCGCTGGGCCGCAATGAAGCCACTGGACGGGGCTGCTTCTACACCATCCAGTGCGCCTGCGAGCACCTGCATCTGCCGTTGAAGGGCGCCACCGTGGTGGTGCAGGGCTTCGGTAACGCCGGATCGATTGCAGCGCAACTGCTCGAGGAAGCCGGCGCGAAGATTATCGCGGTCAGTGACTCGACCGGCTGCGTCTGCAACCACCATGGCCTGAATATCAAGGAACTCATGCATCTCAAAGCCCTTACCGGCAAGGTTCAGGGATTCCCGGAGGCTGAGGCCATTACACCTGAGGAATTGTTCGCCCTGGAGTGCGACATCCTTGTGCCCGCAGCCCTTGAAAACGCCGTCACCGCCGAAAACGCTCACAAGGTCCGCGCCAGGATCGTTGCCGAAGCGGCCAACGGCCCGCTCACGCCCGCAGCTGATCGCATCCTGGAGAATAAAGGCACGTTCATCATTCCCGACATTCTCTGCAATGCGGGCGGTGTCACGGTCTCCTACTTTGAGTGGGTGCAGGATGAGTCCCACCTGTTCTGGGAAGCGCAGGACGTATACAACCGCCTGGAGCGGGTGATGAAGACTGCCTTCAACGATGTGCTGCAGATTCACTTGACCCGCAAGCTGCCCACCCGTATCGCCGCCAATGTTCTGGGCATCGGCCGTGTCGCCGAAGCCGTGCAGATCCGCGGCATCTATCCGTAATCCGCATCAGAACGAAACCAATCTCCGGAACCCGGCGCCCAGCGCCGGGTTCCGCATTTTGTTTCCTCATAAAGTTGGCATCCTGAGCGGAGTTGATCGCACCAAGCGATCAACCCAGTCGAAGGACCTTCTTTTCGGGACTCGCTACCTTCAGCACCCCAGATCGGTTCGCGGATTCCCCACCATCTTCGCAGTATCCACCACGCGATCGAACTCCTCCCCGCTGATCCATCCACTCTTCATGGCGGCCTCGCGAACGGTGATGTCCTCCTCTACTGCACGATGCGCAATCTTCGCCGCCTTGTCATAACCGATTACCGGGCTGAGAGAGGTCACCGTCATCAGCGATTCGTCCACGTACTTCTGCATGCGCTCGCGATCCAGCGTGATCCCCTCTACCCCGAACTCCCGGAAGCGCAGGCAAGCATCGGCCAGGATGCGCGCGCAGTGCAGCACGTTGCGGATGATGATGGGACGCATGGCATTCAATTCGAAATTGCCTTGCGAGCCGGCGAACGCCACCGCATTGTCTTCTCCGATCACCTCAATACAGACCATCACCATGGCTTCCTGCTGGGTGGGATTCACCTTTCCCGGCATGATGGAACTGCCCGGCTCATTCTCCGGCAGGTTCAATTCGTGCAAACCCGCGCGTGGCCCCGAGCCCAACCAGCGCAGATCGTTGGCGATCTTCATCAGCGCCACCGCCAATGACCGCAGGGCCGCGCTGGCCGCCACCATCCCATCCAGCGATCCCTGTGCCGCAAACAGATTGCGCGCTCTCACGAACGGATGGCCGGTCATCACGGCAATTTCCGCGGCCGCTTTTTCGCCGAATCCTTCCGGCGCGTTCAAGCCTGTGCCGACAGCGGTCCCGCCAAGCGCCAGCGCATACAGGCCATCAGTCGCATGCCGCAGGTGCGCCAAAGCACCTTCAAGCTGCGCCGCGTAGCCGGACCATTCCTGTCCCACGGTCAACGGCGTCGCGTCCTGCAGATGCGTTCGGCCCAGCTTGATCACATCCACCCATTCGCAAGCCTTTTTTCTGATCTCGTCCTTGAGTCTCGTCACCGCCGGCAGCAGCCGATCGTGAAACGCGAGCACAGTCGCAATATGCATGGCCGCCGCGAACGTGTCGTTGGTCGACTGGCTCATGTTCACATGCTCGTTGGGATGCACCGGGTGCTTGCTGCCCAGAGTTCCGCCCGCCGCCAGCTGGATGGCCCGGTTGGCGATCACCTCGTTTACGTTCATGTTGGTCTGGGTACCCGAGCCCGTCTGCCACACGCACAGGGGGAATTCCTCATCAAGCTTGCCCGCCATCACCTCGTCCGAAACCCGCTCGATCAGGCGCGCCATCCACTGCGGCAGACGCCCCAGTGCGCCGTTCACGCGGGCCGCGGCTTTCTTGATGTATCCGTATGCGCGGCATACCTCGATCGGCATCCGATCCTCGCCGATGGCGAAATGATGCAGCGAACGCTGGGTCTGCGCGCCCCAGTAGTGCCCGGCGGGAACGGCAACCTCTCCCATCGAATCGCTCTCCATGCGCCATCCGGATGCGCCCGTTCCGACCGGCAGCTCCAATATCTTCGGCTCGATTTCGGACGATGATTCCTGTGCCATGATCCACAACCCTCGCGTCCGCATTTCTTCCCCGCCGGATGCGGAATCTGATTCTACGCGCTGGCCTCATCCAGCGCGCAACTCGGGACCGAAGTACATTGCGCATCGCCACCGTGAACCTCTAGAATCGCTGCCGTCTCGCGAAAGCCTTGAATGAATGCTGCACGCCGGGAGTTGGACTGTGCGAGTGGGAACGGGGAAGACATGCTCACCAGAAGACGATTGCTGCGCGACAGTGGCCTGATTGCGTCAGGGACGCTGTGTGGATCGTGGACCTCTGCGTTAGCCCAGGGACCGGAACCCGACCAGAGATGGACGATCGGGAACGACATGGTGAAGCGAGTGATCATCTTCCGCCCGCATACCGCTGCTCCCGCGCGTACCGGGCTCTTCACGGAAGAGTTTTCTGACCTCGCGACCGGTATCAGCTTCATCCCGCGGAACTACTTGCAACTCGGCCCGGACGAGTTTTCGTTCCTCTGCAATGGCCAGCCGTGTACCAGCGCCGGAGCCTGCGAACTGGTGGGCGCAAGCGAGTCCGCGTTTTCCCACGGCAAGTCCCTCGCGGTGCGGCTTCGCCACAAGAGCCTCGCCCTCGAAATCACCGTCGTATACCGCGTTTACGACGGTCACGCCGCCGTCCGCAAACACCTGCTGCTGCGCAATACCGGAGCGACGCCTCTGCGCCTGTCCCACCTGGAGATCGAGAAGCTTCCCCTGTCTCTGGGCCACGCCGACGAAGTCACGTTGTTAACCCAGTACGGCGCGGTTCCCCGGGAGATCTTCTACACCGGCCGCTCGGAGGATGCCTGCCTGATCGTCGCCAACGGCCTCGGCGGAAACGGCATGGCCGTCATCAACGAGGTTCCCGGCTACATGAAACGCACAGAAGTCGCGGGCTGGGACAATCCGGATTCCACGCGCATCGCCGTCATGTACGACACGGACCTGATGCCCTTCGAGCGCACCCTCGCCCCCGGCGAAGAGTTCTCAACAGCCTGCGCGTCACTCGTTCCCTTCCGTAGAGGCGACGGATTCCATGATCCGCAGTGGCGGCTGCCTTCATACGCGGCGCAGGTGCTGGAACGGCACGTCGATCGGGCCGGCCCGCCATGGATCTACAACACCTGGGAGCCATTTGAGCGCACCATTAACCGCGACACCACCTTCGAGCTCATCGATGCCGCGGCCGACATGGGGATGGAAATATTCACCATCGATGACGGATGGCAGCTCGAGTACGGCGAAAACACCGTCAACACCGAAGCGTTTCCCGGCGGACTCGAACCGATCCTCGCCGCTCTCGATAAGCGCGGCATGCGCCTCGGCCTTTGGATTCCCATGGCCGCAATCGGCACCTCCACCGCCCTCTATCGCGAGCACCCCGAGTGGGCGGCGCTCGACCATGAGGGCAAGCCCAAGACAACCAGCACCGCGGCCGGGTCAAAAGCGGTGATGTGCATGGCATCGGCCTATCGCGAAACTGTCGCTGCGCGTATCCTGGACGCAGTCGAACGCTTCCGGCTGGCTTACGTCAAGGTCGACCTGACAACCATCTTCAACGCCTACGGCGAGGCCCCTGGCTGCTGGGCGAAAGGCCACCTTCACGGCACGTGGGCCGAATCGCTCATTCGCATCTATGAAGGCATTTCCTACGTCACGCGCCGCGTCTACGACAAGCATCCGGATGTCCTGCTCGACCTGACATTCGAGTTGTGGGGTCAGAAACACATCATCGATGCCGGCCTGCTGGCGGCCGGCGACCTCGACTGGATGAGCAATGTGGACGACACCCGGCCGGGCTCGGCGGGTCCCATCCAGGCGCGGCAACTGCTCTATCAACGGGCTGTCTCCATGCCTGTCGAGGCAATGCTCATCGGCAATCTGCACGCCGATGCGCATCCCATCGAGGCGCGCTTCGCTACCGTGATCGGATCGGCGCCCGTTCTGAATGGCGACCTGCGCAAATTAAGCGAGGCCGACCGGCGCTGGTGGCACGAGAAGATTTCGTGGTTCAGGAATCTGCGCCGCACGACGAAACTCAGCGAGAGCTTTTTTCCACTCGGCAGCTGGCAACAGACCACGCCCGCCGCATGGGACGGCTTCGCTCGACTGGCGCGCAACGGCAGCGGCATCATCTCCTTGTTTCGCAACCAGTCAAAAGCGGCGCAGGTCTTGGTGCAGTTGCCGCTCATCCCGCCCGGCCGTTACAAAGTGCGTTCCGCCGTTACGGGAAAGGAACTTGGTGTGTTCGGAAATTCCGATTGGACGCGGGGCGTCCCGGTGGATTTTGGACAGGATGCTTCGGTCGAAGTCCTGGAAGTAAGCGCGACCCCAGGTTAGCGACGATGGCGGTAATGTACTACTGAGTTCCGCGGCGGCTCAGTTGCGTGCTCCCGCATCCATGGCAATACAGAGCGCAGCCACGTCGCCGATCCTCTCCCCGAGCGCTGCCGGCACTACTTCGCACACGGCGACAGAATGTGGCAGCGCCTCTTGCGCGAGAGACCGCCGCGCGGGCGCGAACAGCCGTTCCCCCAGCCGCATGGCAAGGCCGCCAACCACGATCCGTTCGGGATTCAGCAGGTCGACGAGAATCGCCAGGGCATGGCCGAGCTTTTCGCCTAGCCGGGCAACGATGCGGCACGCTAGCGCGTCGCCCTCATTGGCCGCCATACCCACATCGCGCGCCGTCACGGACTGCCCCGCAGGCAGATTCATCAGCAAGCTTGCCTCCCCGGCCTTCCGCGCTTCCTCCACCAGGGAAACCGCCCATTGCGCCACTCCGCCACCGCTCACCCACCCCTCGGCGGAACCGGATTTGTGGTAGCCCACGGGGCCGTCCGCGGTCAGGCGCACATGTCCGATCTCGCCGGCATTGCCATTGGTTCCCTGGTAAATGCGTCCGTCGATGATGATGCCCGCACCGAAGCCCGTGCCCATGGTGAGAAACACCATGTTGCGCGCACCCTTCCCGGCGCCGAATCGATTCTCCGCCAGCGCGCCTGCATTGGCGTCATTCTCCAGGTACACCGGGCAGCCAAACTCCGCCTGGAGAATGTCGACGATCGGAACGTCGATCCAGGTGGGAAGATTCGGCGGAGCCTGGATGATGCCGCGCCTGGCGTCCAGCGGACTCCCGCAGCTCACACCGATACCGGCGATGGATGCGCGGTCCGCGTCCAGTTCCCCAAGCATGGAGCCTAGCAGAGACTTGATCTGATCGATCGCTGGCCCGGGTCCATTCGCAGGCAGGGTTGCGAATTCGAGGCGCTTCAAAACCGCTGGCGGTTGAGCCGAGATAAGGACTGCGGTTTTAGTTCCCCCGATATCGACGCCGGCCCAGAGCTTTTCCGTCATCGCATGATCTTAAGCGGGCGCGGGCCGGCTAGGCGAGTCCCCGCCGCTTCCCTAAACCGTAACTGCCGCCGGCTCGGCAGTCGCGGTCGCGACCGGCTCCGCACCGCCCAGCAGACGCACCACGTGGTTCACGATCATCGCGTCCTCGGCCGGCGGAATCACGCGGACCATAATCGGCGAGTTCTCTGCGGAAATTATTGCCGCACCGCGCACATCATTGCGCTGCGTATCCAGCACGATGCCCAGTCCGCCCAGTCCGCTGCAGATTTCAGCGCGCGTGTCGATATCGTTTTCGCCGATCCCCCCGGTAAACACCAGCATGTCGAGGCCGCCCAGTTCCGCCATGAAGCTGCCGATCCAGCGCGCAATCGTCCAGGTAAACTTGTCGACTGCCCGGCGCGCATTTTGGTTTCCCTCCTTGATCGCTGTGCGCAGCGTGCGCATGTCGTTGGACAGTCCGCTCATGCCCAGCAGGCCCGCCCTTTTGCCAAGGATGGCATCGAGTTGATCCGCCGCCTCTCCCGCGCTCGAGGTCTTTTCGGCAATTTTGCGCAGAAGGAAGAGCACCACGCCGGGATCGATGTCCCCGGTCCGGGTGCCGCTGATGATACCGGAAACTGGTGTCATGCTCATCGAAGTGTCGAGGCACAGGCCGTCGCGAATGGCCGAAATCGATGCGCCGTTGCCCAGGTGCGCCACGATCAGCCGCCTGGGAACGTTCGGCTCCAGTTGGTGAATAATGGATTCGTAGGAGATGCCGTGGAACCCGTACCGCCGCACTCCCATGGCAAAGTATTCTTCCGGCAAGGGAAACCAGGTGGCGACTTCCGGCATCGTGCGATGAAAATAGGTGTCCAGCACGACGAAATTGGGAATGCCCGGAAATAGCCGCAAAGCTTCGCGCATGATGTACACCCCAATGGGAGTGTGCAGAGGCGCAAGTGCCGCATAGCTGTCTATCTCGTCGATAAGTTCGGGAGTAATGCGCTGGTTTTCGCGTACGGCGGGACTGCAACACACGGTGCGATGACCGATCGCCGCAGGCGCGGGAAACTCGCCCGAGTGAAGCGAATCGGCCACCAGTTTGAAGGCGACGGCGCGGTTGGGAAGCGCCGGAGCCTGGTTAAACAGCTGGCGTCCTTCACCGTTTTTCATCCAGAACTGCCCCAGGTCCGTACCGATACCATCCACCGCGCCTTCGAGAAGCCTTTTTCTCGCGCCCTGGCCGGCATCATAAACCGAGAACTTGATCGATGACGAACCACTGTTCAAAACCAATACAGGCAAAGACGACATATAAAAGTTCCCTTTCTTCAACCGCTGAACAAATGCTGCACAGTCGATAACCGCGATCCCTGAGTTATGGCGTGTGCCTCGAATCCAGGTTTGAGTACATCTCCAGCAGCGTGCGCGCGGCCCGAAATGGCGTAGTCTGTCCGTCCAGGACTTCGCGCTCCAAGGCCTCCATGCGCATGCAAATCAGGGGATGAGCGCTGAAGAATTGCCTCAGCCCAAGCTCCAGCGTCTCGTGCATCCAGCGCCCCCGCTGTTCGCGCCGGTTCTCATCGAACCAGCCACTGGCGTGTGTCATGGCCGCGTGCTCAAGCACCAGCTTCCACACTTCTCGAATGCCGCGCCCGGTAAGTGCCGAGCACGCCATTGCGCGCGGCGTCCAGCCAGACGGCGAGGCGGACAGGAAATGCAATGCGTTGTTGGTCTCGGCGACGGCCCTCTCGGCTGCCGCCGCGTTCTCCCCATCGGCTTTGTTGATGGCGACCAGGTCCGCCAGTTCCATTACGCCGCGCTTGATGCCCTGCAGTTCGTCGCCCGCACCCGCAAGCGTGACCATCAGAAAAAAATCCACCATGTTGTGGACCGCGGTTTCCGACTGGCCCACCCCCACCGTCTCCACGATGATGTTCCGATAGCCCGCCGCTTCGCACAGCAGCATCGCTTCGCGCGTGCGTTGCGCCACGCCGCCAAACGATCCGCGCGACGGCGATGGCCGGATAAAGGCCATCTCGCTGGCGGCCAGCGTCGCCATGCGCGTCTTGTCGCCCAGGACGCTTCCGCCGCTCCGCTCGCTGCTCGGATCCACGGCAAGCACCGCCACCTTCTCTCCGTATTCCGTAATAAGCAAATTACCCAGTGCTTCAATCAGGGTGCTCTTTCCCGCGCCCGGCACGCCGGTGATGCCGATACGCAGCGAGTTCCCGGTGGTCCGAAGGCACTGCTCGATAATCGAATCGGCCAAATCGCGATCGGAGGGACGCGAGCTCTCGATGAGCGTGATGGCCTTCGCCAGCATCACGCGGTCCCCTTGCAGGATGCCCTCCACATATTGCGCGCGTGAAGTGGCCTTGGGGCGCCTCCCAACGCGTGGACCGATATCCGGCGCCGAGGTAGAAACGCCGCCGGGATTCTCTTGGAGCGCGCTTTCGCCGCCGTCAATCAATCAGGAACGTCCTCCCACGAAGCTTTCGGTCAGAACACCCATGATCTGTTGCGCCGCAGCCGGGATCGCCGTGCCCGGGCCAAATATACCCGCCACTCCCGCCCGGTAGAGGAACTCGTAATCCTGTGGGGGGATCACACCGCCCACCACCACCAGAATGTCGTCACGTCCTGACTTGCGCAGTTCCTCGATCAATTGCGGAACCAGCGTCTTGTGCCCGGCGGCCAGCGAGGACACCCCCACAACATGGACGTCGCTCTCCACCGCGAACCGGGCCACCTCGGCCGGCGTCTGGAACAAGGGACCAATATCAACGTCGAAACCAAGGTCCGCAAACGCGGTAGAAATGACCTTCGCGCCCCTGTCATGCCCGTCCTGCCCCATCTTCGCCACCAGGATGCGCGGACGCCGGCCATCCGCCTTTTCGAACTCCTTAACCAGGGCTTGCGCCTTCCGGAATTCCCCGCCGCTTTCGGCCGAATACACTCCCGAGATCGTGCGTGTGACCGCCTTGTATCGGCCCCAGACTTTCTCGAGAGCCATAGACATCTCGCCGAGCGTGGCCCGCAGTCGGGCCGCACCCAGGGCGTACTCCAGCAGATTCCCCTCGCCCGTTGCCGCGCATTTCTCCAGGGCGGCAAGCGCTTCTTTGACTGCGTACGGATCGCGTTCCCGCTTCAGTTGCTCCAGCCGTTTGATCTGTGCGTCGCGCACCGCGGCGTCGTCAATGGCCAACACCGGAATCGGCGTCTCCTCCGGCGTGAGATATGCATTCACACCCACGATTACGTCTCTCCCCGAATCGATAGAGGCCTGGCGGCGCGCGGCAGCCTCTTCAATGCGCATCTTTGGGATCCCGGT
>DASXXV010000087.1:0-5371 GCA_036502905.1 Occallatibacter sp.
ACAAACTCACCTCGGGTGCCTGCATCAACTGCCACCAGACGGACTACAGCGGCACGACCAACCCGGCTCATGCGGCGGCTGGCTTCCCGACGGACTGCACGATCTGCCACAGCACCACGAACTGGACGTCGGCCACCTTCAACCACGCCTCCACCGGCTTCGCGCTCACCGGCTTCCACGCGACGATGCAGTGCGCACAGTGCCATGTCAACAACAACTACAGTCTCACCGCGGCGAATGCTACCTGTATCAGCTGCCACCAAACGGATTACAACAACACCAACAACCCGCCCCATCAGTCGGCCGGATTCCCGACCACGTGCAACACGTGCCACACAACGACCGACTGGACCGGCGCCACCTTCAACCACAACAACACCGGGTTCCCGCTAACGGGCGCGCACACAAGCGTCGCCTGCAACCTGTGCCACGTCAACAACAACTTCAATCTCACCGCGACGGCCTGCTACGGATGCCACGCGACGGACTACAATGGCACGACTAACCCGAACCATTCATCGGCGAAATGGCCCACCACCTGCGATACCTGCCACACCACGGCGGCCTGGTTGCCGGGCACTCTGCCAACGAGCTATCACACGTTCTTCCCGCTGGGCCACGGTAACGCCAACGGCGTTTGCACCAGCTGTCATACCAACTCGTCGGATTACTCGGTATTCCAGTGCACCGGTTGCCACGGCGGCAACAACGCCGCTAACTTCCAACATCCCAGCTTAAACGGCAGCTACCAATACCTCAGCAGCGCGTGCTACTCGTGCCACAAGAGCGGAGGAGGAGGTTAGAAAGATGCGGTATCAATTACTAATGCTCCTTGTTCTTGCGGGCCCGGTTTGCCATGCGCAGGAGGTAGATGCCTCGATGCCCGCGGCTCCTCCAGCGGCAATTGCACCGGCGCGGACTGACTTTCACGTCAAATACGTGAACGGGACGAATGTCTATATCGACGGCGGAACATCCTCCGGACTGGAAGAAGGCACTGAACTGGTGCTCAAGCAAAAGACATCACTGTCTGACCAGGAGGCGGCAGCAACCAATCTCGCGCCGGGTATCGTCGCGCGGCTGAAAGTGATCTCCGTGGCAAGCACGTCGGCGGTGTGCGAGGTGGTGGCAACAAAGCGCGATCTAAATCAGGACGACGTTCTTGCGCTCCCGGACAGCGAAATCAAGAAGATCGTTGACAAGGACACTATCGGAAACAGCCGCCATTATCCGATGGTCATCAGCTTTACGGACGGGGATCCCCTGGATGAGGAAGTGCACGATGCGATCCCTAGGCCGCCATTACCTGAAGTGAATGAAATGCGCGGCCGCTTCGGATTCGACATGAGCACCATCCAGCCGCTGCAGCAGGGCATTAGTAGCACTACCCAGTACGGGATGGTGGTTCGCGCCGACTTCACCCGCCTGTTCGGCACCCACTGGAACCTGCTTGGCTACTGGCGCGGCACCTTCCAGCATGTTCCGCCCACTCAGCAATCGATTCAGGACGTGGTCAACCGTACGTACCTGATGAGCCTTTCGTACATCAATCCCGAATCCATGTGGTCGGCCTCTATCGGGCGCATGTACATACCGTATGCGAACAGCCTGGAAACCGTCGACGGCGCCTACCTGGGCTTAAAGCTCACATCGAACGGCACTCTGGGGATGTTCGCCGGATCTACTCCCGATCCCTCCGCGTGGGACTACAACCCCGACCGCAGAATCGGCGGAGGTTTCTTCAACTGGCACGGAGGAAGTTGGGAGACGCTGCACTATTCCAGTACTGCCGGCGCCGGTCTGCAAATGCTCAAGTGGCAGCTTGACAGGCCGTTCATCTTCACCGAAAACGAGTTTTCATTCAAGAAGATCTTCTCCCTGTATCACTCCATGCAGATCGATCGGCCGACGGCAAACCCGGGCTCGGCTCCGGTGGGTGTGGGACTCGGCCAGAGTCTTCTGACGATGCGCTTCCAGGTGCTTCCCCGCGTCGGGCTCGACTTCTCCGACATCTACTTCCGCGACGTGCCCACGTACAATTCCATCCTGGTGGGTACCGGGTTGCTGGATAAGTATTTGTACCAGGGCCTGAACGGAGGCGTGCACGTGGAATTTCCCTGGCACCTGACCGGATACGCCAGCCTGGGCGAGAGCAACAGCTCCGGGGACAAGAAGAATTCAATCAACGAATTGTTCGGGCTGACCGCGACGCGGATCTGGAAGACGGGCTTCGGTGTCGATGCGCGCTATGCGAAGTTCGACAGCGCATTCGCTTCGGGCACCTATCGCACGGTAACCGTGAACAGGGGCCTCGGGCAGCGTTACCGCCTCGACCTGATGGCCGGAAAGTATGACTACAACTCGTCGTTTGCGACCACCAGCAACAACATCTTTGTCAATGCGATGTTCGACATGGACCTAGGCGCAAAGATGTTCTTTGAGGGCGCCTTCACGACGCAGCGCGGTGGGACTCAGGATTACAACCAGTTCACCACCGTGCTCGGATACCGGTTCGATAACCGTGCAGCAATGAGACGCGGCGCCGCGGAGAAAGCGAAAAGGCCATAGGTCCCGTCAAATCAACATTCCGTTGCTTTGGGGAAAGGACCCGCGGGGCTGCGGTTTTGGAATGGCCCGGCTTTAGCCGTGCCGAAATCCGAACAATGTCCCAGGAAGCTAATCTCGGAGGGGTGTTTCCACGCTCATCCGCTCAGGATCGGCAATTCTCGGCCGGACAATGGAGCCCGCCTGGCGACCTTTCATCCCACAACTGAGGCCTTCGAATGCTATTTTGGTGGAGCAAGACGAACCGCCGGCGGGGAACTCGCGCCGGCCTGAAAGAATGTTTTCCAGGAAAATCAATGACCAAATTCAGATGTGTGATTTCCCGAAGCTTCGCTGTTTCATTTCTGATGCTCGCGGGCGCTCTGGCGCAGGCAGCCAATGTGACGGGAACGGTGACGAACAAGACCACCGGCAAGCCCTCCGCCGGGGATAGCGTGGTGCTGGTGGATGTGCAGGCCGGCATGAACGAGGCGGCCACAGCAAAGACGGATTCCAAGGGGCAGTACTCGCTGACGATCCCTCCCGGCGGAAACATGGGCGCGTACCTGATCCGCGTCACCCACCAGGGGGCCAGCTATTTCATCGCTGCGCCGCAGAGCGGAGCCGGTGGCGACCTGACCGTATACGACGTCGCTGCCAAAGTAGATGGCGTGGGTATCGACGCGGACATGCTGCTTTTGGAGGGATCGGCGGGAGAATTGCGGGTCTCCGAGCGGTACCTCGTGCGCAATGCGAGCAATCCGCCAAAAGCGCAATTCAGCGACAAGACCTTCGAAATCGCACTGCCTCCGGATGCGATGCTGGACAGCGCTTCGGCGACCCGGCCGGGAGGCCTGGGAACCACCACGCGCCTGACCCCGCTGCCACAGAAGGGGCATTACACCTTTAATACTCCCATTCAGCCGGACCAGGGGCAGAAACAAACCCTGTTCGAGGTCCAATACCATATCTCGTACAGCGGCAAGTACCAGTTCAGGCCGCAGGTGCAGATGCCCGCCGACAATTTCGTGGTGTACGTGCCCAAGAGCATGAATTTTGCCAACCCGTCGGGCGCCGATTTTCAGACTGTGCAGGATGATCCGCGGGTGACCACAAACATTGCCAAAAGCGTGCGGCCGGGGCAGCAGATTGCATTCACCGTATCGGGCGAAGGGCAGATGCCGCGCAACCAGCAGCAGCCGGGAATGAGCCCGCAAGGCATGATGGCGGGCGGCGGCGCCCAACCCGATACGAGCACACCGAGCAGCACTCCCGGAGGGGGCATCGGCAACCCGATTGGAACACCTGATCCGCTGACGAAATACAAGTGGTGGATCCTGGGCGGGCTGACGCTGCTGCTGGTGATGGCAGCCATCTATTTGCTGCGCGGCCGGGGCGGAAGCGTGGAAGAGTCGGTGATCCCACACTCCGTGCCGAGTTCTGAACCCGAAAGCCGGCCTTTGCCTGTTCCCCGGTCCATTGCCCCGGTTACCGAATATGCGCCGCCGCCTCCGCGCCGTGCGCCGGAGCCGGTGTCGACCACGCCGTATTATGGTTCCGCGGCCAATTCAACCCCTGCGGGCGGAAAGGCGGGGCTGCTGGCCATTCTCAAAGAGGAGTTGTTTGCGATCGAGAGCGAACGGCTAAGCGGGACCTTGTCACAGGAAGAATACGCGGACATCAAGACGGGGCTGGAAGCGGTGCTGAAGAGGGCGCTGAAAAAGCCGTCCTAAACGCGTGCCCACCTTCGCAGAGTACTATCCGCGAAGGTGGATCTACTCACGTCGTGCACGGAATTCCTGCCCGATGGCGTCGATAGCGGCACGGCTCAGCAGCTTTCCCGCGCGTGGAAAGACCACCTGTTCCTCCAGCCGAATGTGCTCCGTATAGAGCCGCTTCAGCTTCTGCGTGGCCGAAAGGAGCCTGTCCTGATCTACGGCCTCGAGCGCGCCGGCTCCGACCCACTTTTCACATAAATCCTGGACCTCCTCGTGGAGGCTGTTGGCGTCCTGGTGATCGGTTTCGAGTGCCTGGATTTCGCCAAGTTCTTCGCTGCCCGCCGATGCGCGGAGGCGGGGAAAAAGCGACTGCTCCTCGTCGGCGTTGTGCCGTTGACCACCCACATGGAAATACTGAAGCGCGGTCTGCACGGCAGCCGTTTCCTCCTCGGTCATACTCCGGCCGGTGGCTCGAACGGCCACTACGCACAGGATGTCGAGGAAATGTTCGATGCGCCGGTGGCAATCGGTAAGCATGCCAATGGGGTCATCGAAACCGCTGTCGGGCGTAGCGCCGATTTGTACGGCCATATGTTCGCTCCAGCTAAGTTGCCAGCCGCGAGTTTGCCTGCTCCCGGGAAACTGCTCTTTCTATGCCAGCATACTCGCAGAACGCATGCCAGACAAAGATCGCGCTGATTCCCCGGGTGGCAATGAGAGACGACAGTGACAAAAGTCGCTGCCGTCCCGTTCGGCGTTTTCTAAGTTCGAGGTCAAGGAGATGCAAAATGGCCACGGAAACACAGGCTGTCCGGGAGATTGCACTGGAACAACCTACGTCGATTCGCGTGTTTGAAACGCTGGGAATCGACTATTGCTGCGGCGGATCTCCACCAGCACATTCATCTGGAAAACAACCTGCTGTTTCCTTGGGCAATTGCGATGGAGGAGTCGGCAAGGTGGGGTTGACGGACGAAGAGCAGGTTCTTTGACCCCCGCCGCTGCGCGGACTCTGATGAGGGCTTTTGCGCAGGCTGTCAGTGGATGGTGCGCGATTTGTGATTAATGTAGTCCATCAGGAGGTACTCGCCAAGCGTGTCGGGCGTGGT
>DASXXV010000088.1:0-4412 GCA_036502905.1 Occallatibacter sp.
CCCGGATGCGGCGACCGGCATCCGGCAGGTATTTCAAGGACGAGGCGCGTCCGTGGCGCCCGGCGCTCCCACTGGGCCGGTACGCCTTCCATCCGTTCTGGCTGCGGGCATGGTTTTAGAGAAAGTACTTCCTGTGTATCCGGCGTTGGCGAAGGCCGCGCACGTTGAGGGAACGGTGGTTTTGCAGGCGATGATCTCCAGGTTGGGTACGGTCGAGAACTTGCGCGTGATCAGCGGGCACCCCATGTTGCAGCAAGCCGCGATGGATGCCGTGCATAGCTGGCGATACCGTCCCTATCTGCTCAATGGCCAACCCGTCGAGGTAGAGACCACGGTGAATGTCATTTTCAAAATGACGCAATGAGCGCATGGACGCAATGAGCGCATGGATGCAATGAGCGCATTGGCGAAGTGAACGCATCTCCGATGTGGAGCGCGCGGCGGAGCGAGACTGCGTGCTCCCGCTTCGCTCCGCCGTTGGTGCTCCGCGGCGGAGCGAATGTTCTTACCAATGGGATATTGATGTTCTCACCCTGACGGACAAAAGAACGTCCGTCAGGATGGGGCACGGGGCGATGGGGTATGCACTGCTTCGCAACCTTGTGAGGATCGAGGTTGTGATGGGGAGAACGCAGAACGCCCTTCCCCCATCCCGGCGCGTGAATCAGTGCGGTAGCCTTCTGGGGCGGGGCTGCATCCAATGCTGGCGTGGGGCCGGGGCCATCGGCGACAATCGCTGGCATGGCACCTCATTCCCGCCGTAGTTTTCTTATGACCGCCGCAGCCGTAAGTGTCGCCGCCGTTGCTCCGCGCGGGTTGTCGCAAGGCAATCGCCAGCGAGTGTTCATCGGCTCCAATAAGCCGGATGGCATTCTCGCCTTCGAGTGGAATCCGGAGACTGCGGAGCTTGCACCCGCGGGCGTGGCCGCGAAGATCGCCAATGTCGACTGGATCGTTTACTCGGAGGATCGCAAGTATCTTTTCGCCGCCTCAGAGGTGGAGAGCTTCAACGGCAAGCCCACCGGAGCAGTGGCTTCCTACGCGGTGGAGAACGGGGTCTTGAAGCCGATATCGGCGCAGAACTCGGATACCAGGGGCACCTGTCACATCGCGCTGGATCACACCGGCCGCACCCTGATCTCGGCCGACTATGGCGGCGGAGGCGCAGCCAGCTTCCGGGTAAAGGATGGCGAGTTGAGCCAGGCGGTGTGGAGCCAGCGCTACACCGATCATGGTCCCAACCCGGAGCGGCAGGAGGCGGCGCACGCGCATTTCGTCTCCTACTCGCCGGACAATCGTTTCGCCTACATCAATGACCTGGGCGGAGACTGCATTCACATCTACTCACTGGACCCGGCAACGGCCCAATTGAAGGTGGCGGGCAAATATAAGTCGCAACCCGGCGCCGGGCCGCGCACCCTGCATTTCCACCCCAACGGTGTCACCGCCTATTCCATGAACGAGCTGAATTCGACGGTGGACGTGCTGAAGTGGAACAAGGCGGACGGAAGCCTTACGTTTGTCACCCGCATCCGGCTGCTTCCCAAGATTTCTCCTGCCAAGAGTACGGGCTGCGACACCGTGATTACCAGGGACGGCAAGAACGTGTACTTCGCCAATCGCGGCGACGATTTCATTTTCGCGTTTACCGCGGATCCCGAAACCGGCGCCCTCACACCCATCGGGCGCACCCCGGCCGGCGGAAAAACGCCGCGCAACTTTGTGCTCGATCCAACCGAAAAGTGGATGCTGGTTGCCAACCAGGATTCCGATCAGCTAACGGTGTTTCCGCGCGATCCGCAGACTGGCGAGCTTACCAATGAGCCGAAGAGTTATGCCTGCCCTGCGCCGATGCGCATTTTGTTTTGATCCTCATTGCGAGTTACGTTTTCGTTCGCCGGCCGAAGAACGCGAATAGCACGCCGGCAAGGCACCCAACCAGGGGTCCAATGAGAAGGAAGCCGGAAATGCTGTCGAGGGAATGCACCAGGGACTGCATGGCGGGTGTGCCGATCGCCAGGCCCTGGTAGTCCTTCCACGGATTGCTCGACTCGCCCTGCGCTTGCGAAAGGTAAGTCTCACCCAGGATGGCCGCCACCGCCATCAGGCACGCTACCATTGAGGCCCAGATGGCGCACACGGCGGCGAAGCCGGTTGTGAATCCGGCCCGGGCTGCGCGCAGCCCGGAAATTCCCAGAACCATGCCCGCGCATACCAGCAAGCCGATCTGCACTTCATCGACCCGTGCGCCACTGTCGCCGCCAGCCTGGCGCGTGGTCAGCACTACGTCCGCCACCAGAAACAGGCCTGCCAGGATTCCCAGCCACGCCGCGGAGAATAGCGCCTTGCGGCTCGAGTCTTCGTGGGCCGTGCCAATCCACAGGCCCAGGCCGACGTAGCCTGCCAGGGCGATCGCAGGATCAACGCCCGTAGTGCCATTGCCGGGCAGGTTCATCACCTCCTGCCAGGGCCACAGGCGCATTCCCAGGATCGCAAGGTTGACTAGGGCGAGCAGAAGGATGGGGGTGCGTAGGATTGGCTGCCTGGTTGTCTCCATCAACACTCCTGCGTCCCTACCGATGGATTCTGGATAAGGATCAGTCTAAATGCGGAATATGGTACGCAACCCAGTTCCGCAGGGAATCGCCGCGAGGGCTTGACCGCGGGGCGCAAGGAAGGCAGGTCCGTCGCGGCGCTCAGGATCACGGTTCAAATCATTACGGGGATTTTTGAAGGGCGTTATGCGCCCTGCGGCGCGTTATGCGCCTTGTAGCGCGGGACGCGCAAATCCTTCCATGGACGCGTGCTCTTCGCCGTCTGTCGCCTCGACGGGCTCACGCGCCATTTCCCAGGCAGAGCGGTCCTTAAGCAGGCGTGAAACCAGGGCGGTATGCATCGCGTGGCCGGCGCGTTCGGCCACGACGTGGCCTTCGATCCGGCGTCCGGCAAGGGCGAGATCGCCGATCAGGTCGAGTACTTTGTGGCGGACGTATTCATCCGGGAAGCGCAGCGGACCGTTCACGGGTCCGTCCTGGGCGAGAATGATGGCGTTCTCCGGGCCGGCTCCGCGGATCAGTCCCATGTCGCGCAACCGCTGCTCGTCGGCCTTGTAGCCGAAGGTGCGCGCCGCGGCAATCTCCGTACCATAGGTCGTGGCGGCCAGGTCCACGCAGGTGCTCTGGCGGCCGATGGGAGCGGGAAAATCGATGGTGTACTCGATGCGGTAGCCGGAACCCGGGTAGACCCCGATGAACTTCTCCCCTTCACGCACCTCGACGGGGTGGAGGACGCGGACGTACTCGCGCCGCCTCCGCTGGGTGCGGATGCCCACCGCGAGAAAGGCATCCACATAGGGCAGGGCGCTGCCATCAAGAATTGGCAATTCCAGGTTGTCGAGTTCGATGATGATATTGTCCACCCGCATCCCCATGAGCGCCGAGAGGAGATGTTCGGTGGTGGAAATCAGCACGCCCTGGCGCATGAGGCTGGTGGCGTAGCTGACCTTGGCGACGTTACGGCCATTAGCGGCGATTTCGAAATTGTCGAGGTCAGTGCGGCGGAAGACGATGCCCGATCCTGCCGGGGCGGGCAGAAGCCGCATATTGACGGGGGCGCCGGAGTGCAGTCCCACGCCTGAAAAAGCCAGCGGTTCGGCAATCGTTTGTTCCAGATGCGCAGGTTGAGGCAAAACGCCGTTTCTCCCAGTATGAGCAGGGGCCCGTACTGCTAAGGTTAGACGTTAAACCTTCGATTCGTCGTGTGGCTTTTTTACCACACAATGCGTAGCCAAATGGCTGCATTTAAGGGTCTTTGCAACTCCAGGCGGGCACCCGAACCTCATCGGTAAACCATGGCGCTGTTTTCGCTTTCGGTTTGTGCCATTTAGAACGAATCATGTCGGCTGGTGATCCCAATGGAAAACCTACCCGGCGGCCCTGAAGGAAGCCATGTGATACCCCGGATTCGAGCGGCTTCGTCGTAGAATCGGGGAGTCTCTTCCTCTGAGGACTCCCTTGAATACTGCGCAGAGCGCTGTAACGGAACCTGAATCTGTGCCCATGCGGGCGCTGCTGGCCGGAGCGCGGAGGAAACAGCCGGAACTGGTGAAACGGATCGAACGGCTGGCCGGCTGCGAGTCGCCTTCTGACGACAAGGCGGCCGTGGATGCGTGCGGTTCACTGGTGATCGAGCATGCGCGCGCTCTGGGAGCGCGGCCCAAGGTACATCGTCAGCGCAAGTTTGGCGACCTGCTCGAGCTGCGGTTCGGCCCGCGCCGGAGGAGCGCCGGCAAGCCGGTGCTGCTTCTCGGTCACCTGGATACAGTGTGGCCGGTGGGCACGCTCAAAACCATGCCATGCCGCATCGGCGAAGGCCGGCTGTGGGGCCCGGGCACGCTGGACATGAAGGCCGGA
>DASXXV010000089.1:0-9753 GCA_036502905.1 Occallatibacter sp.
ATCCCTCCAAACGCAAAACGCCGCTCGCATGGGCTGCGAGCGGCATTTTGGAATTACTTCGGAGGAGCGGGCGTAAAGACTTCGCTTCTGCGCCCCGGCTCCGGTTTGGGCTTGGGCTTAGGAGCTTTCTTGGTTTCTTTCTTGCCTTTGTCCTTGTTTCCCATGCGCTCAAGTGTGACACAAATCAGCGGTCAGTGAACAGTGGAGAGGGCAGGGAACCGCTGCAGCAGGCATCAAGACCCTATCGTTACTTCCCGGATTCCGTTGCAGCCCGATGCCCCAGCCGGTCGTAGTTCAAAATCGCGTTGAACACCAGCCCGTAGCTCCCGATCGTCTCGCCGCGATAAATCGGATTGATCCCGAAGAGCAGCACATTCCCCTTCCCCAGGTGTGCATCCACGACCACCGCGTGTTCGGCGATCGGCGCCGCCTTGTCCAGCAAACCCGAAAGCAGCATCGTCTTGGCGTCGCTGAAGCGCAGGATCACGTCGGGCCTGTACTCGGCCGGAATCACCGCGGGATTGTTGCGCATCTGCTCCTCATTCAGCTTGCGCGCCTCCCACGGCTGCTGCTTTTCCAGTTGCTCCGCCTCGGTAACCTTGCGTCCCTGCGGCTCGTCATTATCTTCGAGACCCCCGCGCCCCGTCGGCCGCTCCGCATAGGGATCCATCAATACCCGTCCGCCCGGGCGGCCCACCGTGTTGCTGATATTGAATGCCATGCCATTGGCGCTCATCGCCGGCAGGTTCAAGTCATACCCATCGGCCACCGGGTTGTCGCGCGCCACGAAAACCGTGTTCAGGACGGTGCCCACTACGCGCGCATCTCCCGCCGCGGCCACGCTCACTCCCGGCGCCAGCCCCGTGTCGATCACAAACTGCGCCGTGTCCTCGCAGGTGATCAGCAGCCCGCCGTCTTCCACAAATTTCTTCAGATGCTCCAGCCCGTCGTATCCCAGCCCCGGCCGGATGTCGTCCGTCGAATCGAGCACCAGGTTGGGTGTCAGGTCCGTCTTCTGCCAGGGCATCGCGTTGCGCCACTGGGGCATGCCGCTGAGGATCTCCTGCGCCGAAACGCGGCTCACCGGCGCGAACACGATCACGTCGTACTTGGCCCGCAGGTCATCCTGCTTCCCCACCGTCTGCGTGCTGATGTAGTCGTAGGGCACACTGGCCGTGTCGAACGCATATCTCCACCAGCCCTCGGTCTGGGTCGCCAGCCAGGAGTGCATCATCGCAATGCGCGGCGCCGTGACGGCATGAGCCGCTACCATTGGCGTCACGCTCAGGTGCACGCCGTCGAGCGCCAGGTCATGCAGTGCGCTTTTGAGCGCGTCGGCGGCCACGCCGCTGATCAGCAGCGACCCCGCTGCAAGATGCTTGTCGCCCGCATCGAAGGGCTTTTCCGCCGCCCGGATACTGACCTCGCCGTTCGCTCCCCTGAGCTTGTATACCAGCGCCAGCAGCGTCGTCTGCCCGGTGTTGGGGACGGCAACCAGGGAACCATCGCCCTCCAGCCTGCCTGCCAGCGCGGTCGCGTCTTCCACCGCCTTCATGCCGCCCTTCAGAATCGCAGTGTCGGTCACGCGCGTGACCTTCAGGTTGAATAACTGGCTGAAGGACCAGCCCGTATCGTCGTAGGGATGTTTCTGGGGATCGTCCGGCGCCCAGTACTGCCGGTCGAGCAGGGCGTCCGCCGCGCGCGAATACGGCTGATCCATGCGCACCACCAGGCTGCCCGCCGCGAACGTCTCCGGCTTCGGCTTGTCGCCGCGCTTCTCCCCCGGCACCTCGCAGGTGGCCGCCGCCGACAACTGCTGCACCTCCACATGCTGCCGTTTCAGCACTTTCACCAGTTCGACAATCCGGTTCGCATGCGCGTCGTCATTGGCGATCACGTAGGCCGCCGGTCCCTCCAGGGTCGGCTTCTGCGCCGCCCGCTTGCTCTTCCTGTAAAAGTTCTCCAGGAAATGCTGCGTGTGCTGCGCGAAATAGGAAAGCGTGGTCAGCAGCGCCGTCTCTTCATAGTTGTTGTTGTCGCGCTGCGACCATGTCACCACCGGCAGCGGTGGGTTCTGCCGGTACCAGGTGCGCGAATATTCTTCCGGCCGCAGAATCCTTTTTTCCGTATCGGCTCCGCCGTTGCCGAACGTCTCGTACAGGCGGCTGATCCCGTTGTGCATCCCGGCCAGAAACATCAGGTAGCCCGGGCTCCAGGTGTCGAAATCTCCGTGCGTGAACACCCCCGGCATCCCCAGGCTCTCCATCTGCGCCACATTGTTCCAGCCAAGTTCGGCCCATTCATCGGCCAGCGCGGGATCCACCCAGGCGTTGTATGGCCCATCGCCCACGGTGTTGTCGTAGAGGAAGGGAACCGACTCGTGCAGATCGTGCAGTACCTGCGCGTGCCAGTCCAGATAGGTGTCCAGCACGTTGCGCGTCAGCGCCAGCGTCATGCCCATGGCGTCGCGGTTGTTGTCGTGCGCCACGTAGTGGCCCCAGTAGAGCAGCCGCGGCCAGTCCTTGCCGGGGTTGGCCTTGTGCCATTTGTAGATATCCACCATGCGGTCGCGCCCGTCCACCTCCACCACCGGCGTAATCAGCACGATCAGGTGCGAGCGGATGTACTTGATGTAGGGCGCATCGTCTACCGCCAGCCGGTAGGCAAGCTCCATCAACGCCGTGGGCGCGCCCGTTTCCGGCGAATGGATCGTCCCAGTGATGTAGTAGACCGGGTAAGAGTGGTCGATCAGGCCGCGCGCCTTGGCGTCGTCGAAGTTGATCGTCCGCGGATCGGCCAGTTGCCCCAGCCGCGCTTTGTTCTCCTTCGCGCCGGCCAGCAACTCCGGATCGGCCACCGCCGCCGCGATCATCTCGCGGCCTTCTTCGGTCTTCCCGATGGAGAACACTTTTACCCGCGGGCTCGCCCCTTCCAGCATGCGGAAGTACTTGTACACGTCCTCGGCGTAGGGCAGCATGTCAGGCGCGCCCGCCACGTCTCCCAGAACCTTGGCCGGCGTGGGCACCGTCTTTGAAGCGGGCAGATAATCCACCAGCGGCGAGATGAACGAAGGATCGGTGGTGTACTTCTTGATGTGTTCCGTGTACGGCTGATCTACGCCCTGCCTGGAATCGCGCGCATAATTGCCGTCCAGCGTCTGGGCCTGCCCGGCCAGCGCGGCAAATAGGAGCACACAAAAACTCAAAAGCCTCAATGTCACAGGATTCTCGGGTGAAGCTGGAATACATCACGAAGAATGCGTGATTAGGAACACGTTACACCGCCACGCTTGCGCGGTTCAACGGAAGCCGCAGGTCGTTCCCTCCCCGCTGCTTGGCCAAATGCCTCTTCTCGAGTAGGGTGATTGCGAGGTGACCGGATGGAGCTGCATTCCTGCAAAGCCCTGGCCGAGATACGCGACGTCCTGCTGGAAACCTACGCGGTCAACGATGCGATGAACCAGCTCCTGCTCGCCCACCTCGAACCGCGGGCCTGGCGCGCGCAGTTGTCCGCGGCCAAGCCGCAGGGCGGCCGGACCATCGCGGCCATCTTCGTCCACCTGCACAATAGCCGCCTGGTGTGGCTCAAGAATTCGGCCCCGCACCTGAAGTGTCCCGCTCCGCTCGATCCCTTCCGCTGCACCATGAAACAGGCGGCTGCAGCGCACACTAAGAGCGCCGGGCAGTGCCTGCGCATGCTCACGGACGCTCTATCCGCTCACCCCGATCGAAGAGTCCAAAAATTCTCGCGGGGAAGCTGGACCCGCACCTGGCCCTCCGGCGCCGCCATGTTCGCCTACATGTTCTCCCACGAGGCCCATCACCGCGGCCAGATCCTGATGCTCGCCCACCAGCTTGGCTATCGCCTTCCCGCCCGCGCCTGGGGCGGCATCTGGCAATGGGACAAGCTCTGGAAGGAGCGAGGCTTCGCCGGCCGCCCGCGTTAATTCGCGAACCTCGAAGCCGCTCGTCGCCCCGGGAATCATGCCCAAAAAGATGCGCGCAGCCCGAGTGCCGGGAGGCGCGCATCTTCAACCTTTGAATTAACAGCTGCGGGAACAAGCAAACGCGCCGCCCAATTGAGCGGCGCGTCAGGCTAGTGAAAAAGGCGCCTTCTTTGAAGGGGCACGAGTTTACTCGTGCCGCAAACCGCCCACAAGGAGTGCGGCTTTAGCCGCCGGGGGATGGTTTCCCCCTTCATTGGACCTTGTCATCAACCAAACGCGCCGCCCAATTGAGCGGCGCGTTCTTAATGTGAACGACAAACTGTGAACTGCCTTACATCCCCGCCGTCGTTCTCGCCACGTACACCTGCTGCGGCGCATCCACCTTGGCCGGAACGTTGTTCACTTTCACCTTCAGGTTCGCCACGTCGCCCGACTTGCCCTTCAACGGAGCGGTAAACGCGACTTCATACTGGTTCTCGAGTCTCCGGTCCAGGTCCTTGAAATAGGGTGCGAACGAAACCGGGTTGCCGTAGCCCTGCCAGTAGCTGTAGCCGCCCGTAGTCTGGGTCACCTGGTTCAGCAGGTTCTGGCCGGCATCCGTTCCATATGCGCTGCGGTCGAACCGGCCCTGGTTCTGCCAGTAGATCGAGTACACCACCAGGCCCGACTTCACGGAATCGGTAACCGCCGCCTGCATGTACGGGTCGTTGGGATCATACCGGGGGTTGTAGTAGTCAATCCCGTCGGTGATCATCACCACCACCCGACGCGCCGAACGGTCGCCCGAAGGCCAGTGCTGGGCCAGGTTCGACAGGCAGAAGTACGGGCTGGCGCTCTGCCCCGGCACGCCGCTGGGCAGGTGAATGCCCTTCAGGGCCGCCTGGTGGTCGGTGGTCAGGGGAGTGGCCAACTGCGCCGTGCCGTTCGCCATCCACGCAATCGACACCTTCGCCTGCGCCGGAAGGGTCTTTACGAAATTGCCAATCTCGTTCAACTGCGTCCCGATGCTGGAGCGTGCGCTCGAGTCAATCAGGACCACCAGCTCCAGTCGGTCATTCTGGCCGCGTAGGGGTTGGAGGTTGGTTATCCTCGTATCCTTGCCGTTCACCTTGATGACCATGTCCTGGGGCGATACGCTGCCCGCCGGCGCCTTGTCGTTGGCCGGTAGGACGGTTACCACCGCCTGCCCGTGCCCCTCGTTTTCGTTCTGGGGAAATGCCGGCGCCGCGGCCATCAGGGCCCCGGCGGCCAGCGTCATTGTCATTGCTATCCGATTCATCTCAAATGCTCCTCTGAGGCATCAACTTCGGCACGGCCGATGGCCGGCGTTTGGCCTCTTTCCACACCACATGTCACCCTTTCTTGGACACAAGTGGTCCGGATTTGTTGCTTTTTTTTGTGCTTGCAAATACATGTATCTTTTTGCAGCCATTGGACATCTAATTGACTAGCCCCCCTGAAGGACGCTGCAGCATTCGCGCGCTCCATTGCATTTCGGTTACCACTCCGGTAGTATCCAAAGATGTGTCCGGATGCATATCCGGGCCGTCAATACGACCACGGCTTTTGGACCCCGGTCAGCGAGCAGCAGTAACGACGCGGCAAGCGGGTTCCCCGGAAGCGGGGCTGGCATCAGCGGTGGGAGACGAGGGGATAAATGGCCAGAAAGGTCAGCAAAAATATTGCGAAGGCGCGCGCTGCTATCACGCAGCCGTCCTATCCGCTGGCAGATGCTGTCAGCCTCCTGCAGAAAGTCAAGTACGCCAAGTTCGACGAGACCGTCGACCTGACGCTCCGCCTGGGTGTTGACACCCGCCACGCCGACCAGATGGTCCGCGGCACGGTGGTTCTGCCCCACGGGCTGGGCAAGTCCAAGACGGTGGCCGTGGTCGCCACCGGCGATCGCCAGAAGGAAGCGCAGGACGCGGGCGCGGATTTTGTCGGCGGCGAAGAGATGGTGGAAAAGATCCAGAAGGAAAACTGGACCGCTTTCGACGCTTTGATCGCCACGCCCGACATGATGAAAGTGGTTGGCCGCCTGGGTAAGATCCTGGGTCCCAAGGGCCTCATGCCCAATCCCAAGACGGGCACTGTCACCCTGGATGTGGGCGCGGCGGTAAAGGAAATCAAGGCCGGCAAGGTGGAGTTTCGCGCCGACAAGACCAGCCTGGTGCACGTGCCGGTAGGCAAGCTGAGCTTTGATTCCCAGAAGCTGGTCGACAACGCCACCACGGTAATCACCTCCATCGTGCGCGCCAAGCCATCGGCAGCCAAGGGCAAGTACATCAAGAGCCTGACCCTGAGCTCCACGATGGGCCCCGGAGTTCCGCTGGATTCGGCAGTCGCGGACGCGGCAGGCAAGCACTAAAAGCAGGGAACAGGGAACAGGGAACAGGCGGTTGCGTCGCCTTGTCTGCCTTGTACTCCGGTTCGAAAAGATTGGCTAAGGATTGGATTTGCAAAGGGCGCCGAACGGGCGCTGGAGGGAGTTGGGAAATCGCGGGTGCGGGGTTGAGTTTTCTGTTCCCTGTTCCCTGATCCCTGTTCCCTGGAGCTAAGACATGGCGATTTCGAAGCAGAAGAAACAGGAGAAGGTTCAGCTCCTCGCAAAGGAGCTGGAGACCTCGACGACGGCAATCATCGGCACGTTTGCCAAGCTGACCGTGGCGCAGGATTTCGCGCTGCGCAAGGTGATTCGCGACGCGGGTGGCAAGTACCGCGTAGTGAAGAACAAACTCGCCGCGATCTCCGCCCGGGACACCAAGGTCGAGGGCGCGCTGAAGGGCCTCAAGGGCGTGAGCGCGGTGGCATTCACCGCCGGCGATCCGGTCGCCCTGGCCAAGAGCTTTGCCAAGTGGGTCGGCGAAAATGCCGAGTTCCAGTTCAAGCTGGGCATCGTCGACGGCAAGGTCATCAATGTTGAAGAGGTCAAGTCGCTGGCCACCATGCCGGGCAAGGAAGAGATCTTTGCCAAGCTCCTGTTCCTCATCAACGCGCCGGCGCAGCGCCTGGCGACGGTCATCAACGCCACCGGACGCGACCTTGCAGTCGTCATCAACCAGGGCGTCGAGAAGGAAAAGTTCAAGGGGCCCGAAGGCGGCGAGCTATTAGCTGCTAGCTAACGGCTAAGAGCTGCTTCAAAGGTTTTGGCAGCAAAGCAATCGGGAAGGGCGCTGGTCTGGGCGCATCGGAAACTTCCAGCTTGGGTTTGCCGCCGGGTACATCAAAATTCAAACGGTTTGGAGAAGAAAAATGGCGGATCTCGCACAGTTGGAAGAACAGATTGTCAGCCTGAGCCTGCTGGAAGCAGCGGCCCTGGTCAAGAAGCTCGAAGAGCGGCTCGGCGTTTCCGCCGCGGCGGCGGCCCCGGTGGCCGCGGCTGGCGGTCCGGCCGCGGCGGCTCCGGTGGTTGAGGAAAAGACCGAGTTCCAGGTCATCCTCAAGGATGCCGGCGCCAATAAGATCAACACCATCAAGGCTGTGCGCGAAGTCACTTCGCTCGGCCTGAAGGAAGCCAAGGACCTGGTCGACGGCGCTCCCAAGGCGCTCAAAGAGAACGCGACCAAGGATGAAGCCGAGGCCATCCGCAAGAAGTTCGAAGGCGTGGCGACGGTCGAAGTCAAGTAACTCGCCATCAGGTGCTTGGGCCGAATGGCCCCGCGCTTGCAAGCCCGGGCCGAACGCGTTACGATAAAAAGTGCGCGTTCTCTCCGTCTTGTTCCGAAACTGACTGCGGAACGAGACGGGACCGGGCTGCGCGTTCGTTTTTGGAAGCAGCAGTTGTAAAGACTCAGTTGGCCGGAGTCATAGCCAAGCACTCCGGCGGCGGGCATCGCACGAGAATAAAGTGCCTTAGAGTCAATGGGTTAGGCGGAATCCGTTGACAGTGGCGTTGACCAGTCGGGCGCGAGCGGCAGAAACGACCTTTGGGATCGGCGAGAGCAGGAAATCAAAATTCGGATGGGAGCACTGGCGTCCAGCCACGCTCGTGAGGCATTGCGCCCTTGCGAGCTTTTCGTGTCTCCTCCATGGATGCGGAGAGCCCTTCGGGCTCATTTCGCGTCTCGACGCACAGGGATTCCCGTGGCAGTTTGGCGGGCTGCGCGTCTTCTGCTCTCAACAGTGCGCAGTCTAGCGCACCTCGCAATTGGTCGGCAATGGCCCAGGTCAAATTTTGGTTGCGATTTCATCAACCCCTGCTTGGCATGAACTGAGCGAACGCTTACCGCCTGTGCAATGCAGGCAAGCAGTGTTCGCATGAGGCTGGCTCTTGGCGGTGTGCCAGTCCGATTTTCGTTTGACCTACCGTACTCTGCCGGCGTTCCGAGACTCGAGCGCCGGCCCGATGCCCCCATCCATACGGGATGCGAGCGCCGGAATCTTGAGCCTCAGGAGTGATGCATGTCTAACGAGAAGCGCGCGATTCGGAGCCGGCTTGATTTCTCAAAAATTCCCACAGCAACGCAAATTCCCAACCTGATCGAAGTTCAGCGCCGTTCGTACGAGCGTTTTCTGCAAATGGACAAGCTGCCCAACGAGCGGGATGACTCCGGGCTGCAGTCCGTGTTTGTTTCCGTTTTTCCCATCACCGATTTCCGCGGCATCTCCCAGCTGGATTTCGTTGATTTTGCCATCGGCAACTGGGAGTGCAAGTGCGGCCACCTCAAGGGCCTTCACCACCTGCGCACCGCCTGCGCGAACTGCGGATCGATGGTCATTACGGACCCCTTCCTGCCCGGCGATGTGCTCTGCCCCAAGTGCGGCCACTACAACAAGAACACTCCCGATTTCTGCAATAAATGCGGCGATCCGGTCAGCCTGCAGCTCAAGTATGACCAGCAGGAATGCGAAGAGCGCGGCATGACCTTCTCCGCCCCGCTCAAGGTCACGGTCCGGCTCACCATCTACGACAAGGATCCCGAGACCGGCAACAAGACCATCCGCGACATCAAGGAGCAGGAAGTCTTTTTTGGCGATATCCCGTTGATGACGGCCAACGGCACGTTCATCGTGAACGGCACCGAGCGCGTGATCGTTTCGCAGCTGCACCGTTCGCCCGGCGTGTTCTTCGAGACGGCCAATAACCGCACCTACTTCCTGGGCAAGATCATTCCCTACCGCGGATCCTGGGTGGAGTTCGAATACGACCAGAAGAACACCCTCTACGTCCGCATTGACCGCAAGCGCAAGTTCCTGGGAACCATCTTCCTGCGCGCCCTCGGCCTGCGTTCCGACGAGGAGATTCTCAAGACCTTCTACACGGTCGACAAGATCACCACCCAGGACGGCAAGCTGTTCTGGACGGTGTCGCAGGATACCAAGACGCCCACCCACCTGGTGGGCGCCAAGCCGGCCCACGCCGTTCTCCATAACGGCGAAGAGATCGCCCACTCCGGGCGCAAGATTACCTCGCACGCCATGAAAGCGTTGCGCGCGGCTGCCATCGACAAGATCGAGGTGGAATCCGCGGAGCTCGACGGCGCCATCACGGCTGCCGACATCGTCGACACCGGCACCGGCGAAGTAGTCGTCGAGGCCAACGTCGAGCTCACCGCTGACCGCCTGCACAAGGTGTTGTCCAGCGGCGCGTCCAGCTTCGAGGTCTTCTTCCCCGAGCGCGACGACGTGGGCAACATCATCACCAACACCCTCAAGCGCGACTCCATCCGCAAGCCGGAAGAAGCGCTCATCGAGATCTACCGCAAGCTGCGCCCCGGCGATCCTCCGACTCTCGACACCGCGACCGCGCTGTTCGAAGGCATGTTCTTCGACTCCCGCAAGTACGACTTCTCCCGCGTAGGCCGCCT
>DASXXV010000090.1:0-4038 GCA_036502905.1 Occallatibacter sp.
TGTGCCCGCGTCGAACCGGATAACGAACGGCGACACCGTCCCCGGCGGCATGAAGGCCCGCGCCCGATTCACGTACGAGATGGTCTGCGCGAGCGCCTCGCTCATGTTCGTCCCTGGATGGAAGGTGAGCCGCAGCAGCGCGGTGCCCTGGATCGATTTCGCCTCCACGCTCTCGATCCCGTTGATGTAGAGGAAGTGGTACTCGTAGTAGTACGAAATGAATCCTTCCATCTGCTGCGGGCTCATCCCGCCATAGGGCTGGGCCACGTAGATCACGGGGAGATCGAGATTGGGAAGAATGTCCACACGTGTCCGCTGGATGGCCAGCACTGACAGCAGCCCCAGCGCCACCACCAGCACCATGACCGTGATGGGTCGTCTAAGCGCGATGCGGATCAGACCCATGGACTACTTTCCTTTCGCCTCGAGAAGTTGAACGAAGGGTTGCAGGTCGCCCTGCGCCGCGGCCACCCCCAGCTCCGCGCGCCACACTCCCAGTCGCGCGATGGCATCATCGGCCTCCGCCTGCGCCAGCACGCCTTCCGCGGCGCTCACATCCACAACCGTTGCCAGTGCCGAACGATAGCGCGCCTGCTGCTGTTGTTCGCTGGCCCGCGCCGCGGCCAGTTCCGCCGGCGTGTTCGCGGCGATCTGACGCGCCCCGTTCAGCGTGGCGCGGGCTTGCTCCTGGGCGGCCGAAACTCTCGTCAGCGAGGCATCGTAGCGCGCATGCTCGGCTTCAATCTTTGCGTCCTGGATCTTCTTCTGCTCATGCAGTCCGAAGAAGTCGAATGCAGAAAACGTCACCTGCACTCCCAACGCCCAGTTGAACGTGTCTGGCGCCAGTCCTGCCGTGCCCCCGGGGAAGTGTCCTGTCAACCCCGTCCCCGCTCCGCGCCCCGACACCGCGCCCAGCGTGGCGAACGAAGGCACATAGCTCCGATCGAGTACGCGCTTTTGCGCAATTTGCTGGAGCGACAATGCGTTCTCTTCGAGTACGGAGGGATGTGAGGTTGCCGCCTTCGCCTCCAGATCGCTCGCCGGCGCGCCTGCCATCACCGCGGAGGCATCGATCGCCACCTGGCTGCCGACTACGCCCAGAAATTCCGCGAGGGCCGCGCGCCGAACGGCCTGCTGCGTCTCCGCCTGGATCAGCTGGTTGCGGGCCTGTGCCAGTTGCGCATCGGCCTGCGATGCGTCTGCCCCGGGACGCAGTTGATTCTCCACAAGCACGTGCACCGCCCTGGCGAACGCCTCGTAGCGCTTCACATTGGCTTGCGCCACCACCAACAGCTGCTCGGCGGCGGCCAGATCGAAGAACGAGCTTCCCGCCGAGGCCGTCACTTCCAGCATGGTGACCGCGCTCGCCGCGGTGGCCGCTTCGTTGCCCCGCCGCGCCGCATCCACCTGCGCGCTGCGCACTCCGAAATCGAAAGGCTGCCAGTTCACCAGCGCCCCCGTCCCGCTGCTCCATGCACTGCGCGCGTTGTCTGCCGCAATCACCGGCCCGGAGATGTTGGGAATAACGCTCTGCGGCAGCAGCAGTCCGTAAACATTGTTGGCTGTTGCCCGGTTGGTCTGCCACAGGATCTCGGCGTGAGGCAGGTATGCGGTCCTGGCCAGCCCCACGGCGTTTTGCGCCGCCTGCTGCTCGGCCAGCGCGGCCTTGATCGCCGGGTAATGCGCCTTCGCCGCCTCCAGCACCTGCGCCAGCGTCAGCGCTCCCTGCCCGGGTTGCGCGTGCAGATGCACGGCAGCGGTATGCAAAAGTAGCAGCAGAATCGCCCGCGCGAACCGTGAATGAGGTCTGTCCATGAAGGCTGTGCCGGAAATTTGCAAACGCCCCGGGAAAGAATCAACGGCTGATGGGGATCATATCATCGAAATTCGATATAACATAGTTCCTGACCCGGGGGAGGGACCATGCCGGAGCCCAGCCGACCACGCGATCTGTTTTCCGGCCTGATCCGCATTCACGTGCTCGCCCACGCTTTCCACGAGTCCGTCTTCGGCCTGGCTATGATGGATGAGCTGAACCGGCACGGCTATCGCATCGGCCCCGGAACGCTCTACCCGCTTTTGCACGGTATGGAACGCGGCGGACTGTTGAAATCGCAGCTCAGGAACGTCGATGGCCGCCGGCGCCGCATCTATACGATCACGCTCTCCGGACGTCGCGCCCTGATCCATGCGCGTGCCAAGGTCGACGAACTCCATCACGAGCTGCATGAAGAGCCCCCGCCGAGGCTCCCGAAAATCGGTCTGCAGAGGACGCGGGCATGATCGAGGCCGTTACGAAACTCTGCGCCCCGTGCCCTCCGGAGCAATTACTGACCGGAAGCCGACCTCCCGTTACAAATTCGCGCCAATGAATGCATTATCCGGTCGTTCGAGAAGGCAAAATGAAGCAAAAGAAGTTGGCAGCCATTCTTAATAATAAAGCTGGCCTTCCGCCAACTTTGACTATTCCGTAGAAACATTCCCTTGCTATAATTGCGCGCCGTTTACTCCGTCGGTGCGACCGCGCGGCAAGAACAACAATTGATCGACCTGTCCCCATGTCCGCAGTGATTCCGGTCGCTAACTGGAGTTTGGAGGTCAGTGTATGCAACTTCGTCGTGGCGGCATGGTGTATCGATCTGTAGTTTTCTTAATCCTTGCACTTGGCCTGCTGGGATCTCTGGCAGTGGCGCAGAATTTTCGAGGAGGAATCGTTGGGTCGGTGACCGATCCGGCGGGCGCAGCTCTGCCGGGTGCGCAGGTCGTGGCTATAGCTACCAGCACAAACACGACTTATAAAACGGTCACTTCCAGCGCCGGAGAATTCTCATTCGCCGACCTTCCCCTGGGCGACTACACCGTAATGGTGTCCGCGTCCGGCTTCGCAGCACAGAGCATCAAGAACGTTCCTGTTACCGCGGGCGTAACGTATTCTTTGCCCGTCAAGGTTTCGGTCCAATCGGCTACCCAAACGGTAGAGGTTCAGGCAGACGCATTGAGCCTGGATACTACGTCGAACACGCAAACGACGGTGATCCCCGAAGAAGTCGTGCAGAATCTGCCCAATAACGGGCGCGACTTCACGCAGATGATTTCTCAGACGACCGGCTTCGGGGGCTATTCGATCAACGGCGGAGCGGCCTATGCCAGCGTGAACGGAACGCGCACCAACTCGGTGAACTGGCAGATTGAGGGTACTGACAACAACGACTTATGGTGGAACATCCCCGCTGTCAATCAGGGGGGTGTCTCGGGAATCGCGGGCGTGATCCTGCCCGTGGATGCAATTGAGAACTTCTCCTTTGTGACCACCGCCGGCCCCGAGACGGGACGCAACGCGGGAGGTACGGCGAACCTGGTTATCCGATCCGGAACCAACCACTTTCACGGCGGCGCATATTACTTCAACCGCAATGAATTCTTCGCGGCGATCACGCCGTTTGCCAACGGATCTCCCAAAAACAAGGTCCGCAATCAGCACTACGGCTTTTCCTTCGGCGGACCCATTTTCCGAGACAGGACCTTTTTCTTTATCGCCGGCGAGCACGAGGGATTCGTGATTGGAAATCAGACCCGATCTACGGAACCGTCCGCCGCGTATCAGGCTCTGGCCGAGCAGGATTTGGTCTACTATGGAGTGCCCGTCAACTCGGTCTCGCAGAGTCTGCTCGGTGGCCTGTGGCCGCAGGGTGCGCTGACGGGTCCTGCGTCCTCCGGCAACTACTTCAATCCCGGAACTGAAAATGGGCACAGCTTCAACGGCATTCTAAAACTCGACCAGAATGTGACTGCTAAAGACCGCATCTCGTTCAAGTGGTTTATCGGCCAGGGAAACCAGATTGCTCCCACCTCTTCCTATCTCTCTCCCTACTACGAAGAGGCGCCCATTCACGTCCAGAATTACTCGCTGATCTACAACCGGGTGCTCACGCCTTCGATGTCCAATCAGCTGTCGGCCGGCGTCAGTTACTTTAACCAGGTTTTCTCTGACGCAGACAATAGTTTCGACCCCATCAAACTGGGCCTGAATACCGGCGT
>DASXXV010000091.1:0-1630 GCA_036502905.1 Occallatibacter sp.
CCGCGCGCCTTCGCATCTTCGACGTGGGATTCCACGATCCGCACCTGCCGCTCCTGGATCATCGGTCCCACATCGGTGTGCGAATCCATGCCATTGCCCACGCGCAACTGCTTGGTCTTCTCGGCGCACGCTTGGGCAAAGGATTCGTACAAACTGCGATGCACGTAGCAGCGCTCGACCGACAGGCATGCCTGCCCCGCATTGACGAAGGCTCCCCACACCGCCGCGCTGGAGGCCACGTCTACGTCTGCGTCGTCGAGCACGAGCATGGGATCTTTCCCACCCAACTCGAGCACCACCGGAAGCAAGCGCTCCGCCGCCGCGGCCGCGATCCGCTTTCCGGTCGCAACGCTGCCAGTGAAGACCAGTTTGTCGATGGGCGAACGCAACAGCGCAGCCCCCGCCGGCCCCTCCCCGACCACCACCTGAAATACATCTTTGGGCACGCCCGCCGCATGCAGCAACGACGCCAGTTCCAGCGCCACCAGCGGCGTCAGTTCCGACGGCTTCAACACCACGCCATTGCCTGCTACCAGCGCCGCCAAAGTCTCCGTCGCCGGAATCGAGAACGGATAATTCCACGGCGAGATGATTCCGATCACGCCATGCGGCTCGCGCACCAGCCATCCGCTCTTCAGCTTGGTCACCAGGTTGCCATGCGGCACCGGTTCATCGCGCAGCAACCCCCAGGCGTGGTCGATGAGGAATCGTGCCGCGTCGAGCACCACCAGCACCTCGGTGACTAGCGCCTCTACCAGGGGCTTGCCCACTTCGCGCGTAATGGCCGCCGCAATCTCAGATTTCCTGGCATACAACTTTCCCTGGAACTCCCGCAGCGCATCAATGCGCCGCCGCAGCCCCATCTCGGCCCACGCCGCCTGCGCCGCCCGTGCTCGCGCCACGGCAGCCTGGATGTCGCCTTCGCCCGCACAATCGAATTCGCGCAGAACTTCGCCGGTCGCCGGATTCACCGAGGCAACCTTCCGCGCCGCAATTTGTAGATCGGTGGCCATAAAGAAATCTTAGTCCGTCTACAGGCAACTTGCTGTGTGTTCCGTCACCATCCAGAGTTCTGCCCGAAGCGCTTCCGCTAGTACTCAACCTCGACCAGATACAGACCGTTCGCAGGCGCGGTCGCCCCGGCCGCCGACCGGTTTCGCGCCTCTAAAATGCGCGCCACGTCCTCGACCTGCAACGTCTCCTTCCCCACCAGAACGAATGTGCCGACCAGATTCCTCACCATGTGGTGCAGAAACCCCGAGCCCCGCACGGTGTAGATTAGCTCCTCACCCAGACGCTCCCACGACGACGAGAATATGTTTCGGACATTCGATGCCGGCGAGTCTTCGCGGCCGCGCTCTGGATCGACCGCCGCAAACGAAGTGAAATCATGCTCTCCCACAACCAGCGCCGCGGCCCGCACCATCTTTTCCTCGCACAGTGGATAGGGATAATGCCACACATATCGCGCCAGGAACGGAGGGCAAATCGCTTCCCGATAGATGCGATAGCGATAGGTCTTTGCCCGTGCTGAATGCCGCGCATGAAAATCCGGCGGCGCTTCCGTGACCTCCAGCACCCGCACCGACGCCGGCAAAATATCGTTCATCGCCTTCAGAAAATTTCCGGT
>DASXXV010000092.1:0-3427 GCA_036502905.1 Occallatibacter sp.
CGTAGCGCGCCGCAAACTGATCGATAGCTCCCGGCGCCGCAAGAACGAAGCGCCGGAAGAATACGAACTGGCGGCCGAAACGGTGGCGGCAGCCGAAGCCCAAGAGACCATCCCCGACCGCCGCCTCGGCCTGATGTTCGCATGCGCCCACCCGGCCATCGACGTGGCCATCCGCGCCCCGCTGGTGCTGCAAACGATTCTGGGCCTCGATGCCGCGCGCATTGCCTCTGCCTTTCTCATGTCGCCTGCGGCCATGGGCCAGCGCCTCGTGCGTGCCAAGACCAAGATCCGCCAGGCCGGCATTCCTCTTCGGATTCCGGATCGCGAGGAGCTCCCCTCGCGGCTCGAGACCGTGCTCGATGCCATCTACGCCGCGTTTTCTGAAGGCTGGCTCGACGCCGCAGGTATCGACCCCGGGCGGCGCGACCTCGCGGAGGAAGCCATTTATCTCTGCCGCCTGGTTGTGCAGATGCTCCCCGAGGAGCCCGAAGCTCTCGGCCTGCTGGCGCTCATGCTCTACGCCGAAGCCCGACGCAAGGCCCGGCGCAGCTGTGAAGGCGCCTACATTCCTCTCGCTGACCAGGACATCTCGCTTTGGGATCACCCCAGAATCGCCGAAGCCGAAGCGGCACTTCTGAAGGCCAGCGGAATAGGCGTGATCGGACGCTACCAGCTGGAGGCCGCCATTCAGTCGGCGCACGTCGCCCGGCGTCGCGAAGGCGTAGATAATTGGCCGGCGGTGGTCAAACTCTATGACGCCCTGCTCGAACTCACCGGCTCACCAGTGGCTGCCATCAATCGCGCCGTTGCGCTGGCGGAAATGCATGGCGCGCCTGCCGGTCTGGAATCCTTAAACGCGGTGAGCGTCGATCCACGCGTTCTCGATTATCAGCCTTACTGGGCAGCCCGCGCCGACCTCCTGGCCCGCACCGGAATCTTCGCTGAAGCCGATTCCGCATACGAGATCGCCATCGGCCTCGAACGCGATCCCTCGGTGCGCCAGGTTCTCGAAAAGCGCCGCGCGGAATTGCCGGCGTAGTTCCAGTCAGAAGCGGGGCGCCTCATCAGGCTCCGCTCGGGCGGGCTGCACTTAACCCATCGCACAGATGAATCCCTACTTCCCTTTTACCGCTGACACTTCCTGCCACTTCACCCCGGGTCTCGCCACCTCCCACATTTGTGCGCCGATTTGATCGAACAGCGCCATGTGGTCTTTCTCTTCGTCGTACAGGTTGAAGTGCGTGCGGTCCGGCAGGTAAGTAAAATGCGGATCGCCGCCCAGTCGCTTGAGCACTGCTTCAAATTTGCGCGCCGATCCATCGAGGTAAAACGTATCTGCGGTTCCCACAATCAGATGAATCCGCCCCTTGAGCTCGGGCCCGCGCTGGGCCCATGTCGACTCCACGATATGCGCCAGGTCGAAGTGATCGCGCCAGTACGCCACCACGTCGGGGTGCACCTGGCCGGTGAGGCGGTCGAACATGGGCTCCGGCGCGCCGCTCGGTCCTTTGGGCGAGAACACCCAATCGAACGACGTCATCTGTCCCCCGTACGGTCCCAGAACATCCTCCAGCCGCGCCAGCTCTTCCATACTCGCCACCACCTTGCCCTTGTCGCGAACAATCGGAACCGGCGAACCGTCCGGCTTGTGATAAAGATTGGCATTGGGCGCATACAGATCAACGTTGGTGAAGTCGTGGAAATCGCTGGGATCAGGAGAAGTGGACCAGGTTCCGCCGAAGATGTCTGGATAGTTCACCTCGAGTTGCAGCGTCGCCCAGCCGCCGCTCGAATGGCCGTTGAGCAGCCGCCCCGTGGGCTTTGCGTCCATGCGGAATTTCTGCTCCAGATGGGGAATGAACTCGGTAGTCAGGGCCATGCCCCAGGGACCGTTGTTCACCGAATCGGCGAATTCGTGGGTGCCCTGCGGTATGGACTCATCCAGCATCACCCAGAACATGGGCGGCATCTTGCCGCTCTTCATGCGCTCGTACAAGCGCAGCCCGTATACCAATCCGCCGTTGATGTCGCCGCCAAAACCGTGCGTCCAATAAGCCGTGGGATATTTCTGGTCGGGATGCGCGGCGTACCCGGGCGGCAGGATCACCCAGGCCTTGATCTTCTCCGGCTTGCCCCAGAAGTGCGACAGCGCCGGACTTTCGAATTCCTCGTACGCGGCGACATCCGTTGTGGCCGCCTCCTTCAGCTTGGCGAAAGCCGCGGCGTGCTGCGGATCTTCCACAATGCGCCGTTCCAGGCTCAGCTCCGGCTCCGTCCCCATGCCGGGCTTCCAACCGGCCAGCGTTACTACCGGGCTTACCCAGTCCTGGGGAACACGTCCGTGATAGTTGAACTGGTGATTCACATCTAACACCGCCTGCGCTTCGTAGATGCCTGTCTGCAAGCTGGAAAACGGCCGCGGAAACGCGATCTCATCGGCATCCACCTCGATCGAGGAACCGGGCGCCAAGTCGCGAACTTCTCGCGCGCACACCCAGGTGTCGGTGGGATTCATCTCACTGGTGCTCACCTCCTTGTCTCCGGAGCCGGCTTTGAGAAAGATCAACAGGCGCCCGTTCACAGGAGTGTCCGCCGGCGGCGCCTGCACGCGAAAGAACACGTGCGGCAGCGCAGCCGTGGACGAAGCCTGGCCACGCAGAAAAACGGCCGGTGGGGCGGCCAGCGTTAGAAGAAGCAAAATGCGCAGAGAAACGGAACGCGGGAAAATCGGCATGCGCGACCTCTAGATAAGAACTAAGCCCCCTGCTTGCGCCGCTCTTCCGGCCCAGGGGTGGGAACCACCACTGCATCCAACCATGATTCATCCCGGAGCGGGCCGGAGAATCCGACTGGCGGCTCGCGTTGAAGAATCTCGTGGTGTTCGAGTGCGGTGAGTTGATCTTACCCCGCGAGCGCGGCTTTCACCACTTCGCTCACCACCCGGCCCTCGGCGCGTACGCCCGAGGCCTGCAGGCGCGCCTGCACTTCCTTGATCACCGGACCCATGTCCCGGGGAGCCGGCTTCTGCCCGGTCGCAACCGCCCGCTCGTTCACCACTTCCAAAACCAGCTTGCGCAAGCCTTCCTCGTCAAGAGCCTTGGGCAGGAACTCCTCGATCACCACGATCTCCGCGGCTTCTTTCGCGGCCAGTTCGGGCCGGTTCCCCATGGTGAACTGCTCGATCGAATCGCGCCGCTGCTTGATCATGGTCGCCAGGACCTGCTGCTCTTCGGCCGGGCTGAGCAGGCCCCGCTTCTCGATAGACTTGTTTTTGAGCGCCGCCTTAATCATGCGCAGCGTGCCGGTTCGTTCGGCGTCGCGGGCTTTCATCGCGAGCACCATCTGCTCGCTGATCACCGCTTCGAGGGCGCGGGGTTCTGTCATGTATTCCTCTCTCCAGATGCGACATTCCAGGTCGCCGAAGAAG
>DASXXV010000093.1:0-26802 GCA_036502905.1 Occallatibacter sp.
GTCGTCAATGGCCAACACCGGAATCGGCGTCTCCTCCGGCGTGAGATATGCATTCACACCCACGATTACGTCTCTCCCCGAATCGATAGAGGCCTGGCGGCGCGCGGCAGCCTCTTCAATGCGCATCTTTGGGATCCCGGTCTCGATGGCCTTTGCCATCCCGCCCAGGCCTTCCACTTCCTCGATCAAGTTCCACGCCGAGTGCATCAACTCATGCGTGAGACGCTCGACATAATACGAACCGGCCCAAGGATCTATCACGTGCGTGATCCCTGTCTCCTGCTGCAGGTGGATCTGCGTGTTCCGCGCAATGCGCGCCGAGAATTCGGTGGGCAGTGCCAGCGCTTCATCGAGGGCGTTGGTGTGCAGCGACTGCGTGTGCCCCAGCGCGGCCGCGAGCGCCTCCACGCACGTTCGCACCACGTTGTTGTATGGATCCTGCGCCGCCAGGCTCCAACCCGAGGTCTGCGAGTGCGCGCGCAGCGCCAACGACTTGGGATTCTTCGGTGCAAAGGTATTTACGATCTTGGCCCACAGCACACGCGCGGCGCGCATCTTGGCAATCTCCATGAAATGATTCATGCCGATGCCCCAGAAAAACGAGATACGCGGCGCAAAATCATCCACGCTCAATCCGGCCTTTACGCCCGTGCGCAAATACTCCAGACCATCCGCCAGCGTGTAAGCCAGTTCGATGTCGGCCGTCGCCCCCGCCTCCTGCATGTGGTAGCCGCTCACGCTGATGCAGTTGAACTTTGGCATCTTTGCCGAGCAATAGCGGAAGATGTCCCCGATAATCCGCATGGACGATTCCGGCGGATAGATGTAGGTGTTACGGACCATGAACTCTTTGAGGATGTCGTTCTGAATGGTCCCGCTCAGCTTTTCCGGCGGAACGCCCTGCTCTTCCGCGGCTACAATATAGAACGCCATGATGGGCAGCACCGCGCCGTTCATGGTCATCGATACCGACATTCGATCCAGCGGTATTCCCTCGAACAGGGTTTTCATGTCGAGAATGGAGTCGATGGCAACGCCGGCCTTCCCCACGTCGCCCGACACGCGCTCATGGTCGGAGTCATAGCCGCGGTGCGTGGCCAGGTCGAACGCGATCGAGAGCCCCTTTTGTCCCGCGGCAAGATTGCGCCGATAGAATGCGTTGGACTCCTCCGCACTGGAGAAACCCGCATATTGGCGAATCGTCCACGGGCGCATCACGTACATCGTGCTGTACGGCCCCCGCAGATACGGCGGCACGCCTGCCGCAAAGTCGAGGTGCTCGAGGCCGGCCAGATCGTCACCCGTATAAAAGCCCTTCACCGGGATGTGCTCCAGCGAAAGCCATTCCTCTTGCGATGTTGAACCCGTACGCGCCGCGCCGGGTTCGAAGTCGATGTGTGTAAAATCCGGACGCATAAACTATTTGCCGATTCCCAGGATTTTCTGCAGCCTGGTGAGAAGTTCAATGGGATTGCTGCGCAGGTGAATGAAGTCGGTGATTCCCGCGGCACGCAACTGCTCCGAGCTTTCCGGATTTCCCGCAATCAACACGGGAACTTCTGACCCGCGAGATCTCATCTCCGCCAGCATCTCCGTGGCGATAGCAACATATTCCGGATCGGAACTGCACACCACGATCAGATCGGCTTCCGCCGCCCCAATCTGCGCCGCCGCACCGAATTGCCTAATTTCTGTGACGAGCCCGGCACATGCCAGAAAATCGGCCACAAAGTTCGAGCGCGCAGCGCGCATCTTGGGGTCGCCGATTTCCGCGAGCACGATGCGCGGCCCTTGGCCGGTTTTGGCGATCCATGACTCTGTCCGCAGGCGTAGTTCCTCAAACGGAGCAGCGGCACGGGACGTATCGTTAGTGAACGGATAGTCGATGCGATCGAGCGCCCGCTCCTTGGGATCCGCGAACCGATTTGTGCCGGTTAGTACGCGATGCCGGTTGACGACCGCTTTATCCTGGGCGGTTTTCCGCACCGCCAAGGTCTTTGCTATCGAGTCTGCCGCTTTTCCATCCACCCCGGACGCTTCGACATCCTGCAGAAGCTTCCATGCTTTGCGAGCGATTGAATCGGTCAGTGCCTCCAGGTAATACGATCCGCCACCCGGGTCGGCCACGCGGGCCAGTTCCGCCTCCTGCTTGAGGATGATTTGCGTGTTCCGGGCCAGGCGCCGGCTCGATTCGTTTGCCTGCCGATAGCACCCATCAAACGGCGCAACGCAAACCGAATCAGCTCCGCCCAGGACGGCCGACATCGCCTCCGTGGTGGCGCGAAGGATATTCACCTGCGGGTCGTAGATGGTCCGGTCCCACTGTGCCGAGCGGGCGTAAATTTGAGCCTTCGCGTGATCGCGCGAACCGCCAAACGTCCGCACTACTTGCGCCCACGCCATGCGGAAAGCCCGCAACTTGGCGATCTGCATGAAATACTCCGGGCCCATCGCGAACGAAAAAATTATCGAATCTGCAGCGCGATCTATCGATACGCCACGTTGCTGCATCTCCGCGAGAAAGTCGACCCCCGCAGCCAGCGCATAGCCCACTTCTTCAACCGCGGATGCGCTCTCCTCCTGGAATTCCTCCGCACGGATCGTAAACGGAACAAATCCAGTTGGCGCCTTTGAAATCGCGTCTGCGGAGAATGCCGGATCGGCCCTCCAGTCTCGGTCCGTCGAGCGCATCGTGCCGCTCTGGCGCACCGTCATCCTCTCGAGCACCAGCCGCACAGTTGTTGCCGAAGCGTCTTCAAAGCGAAGCGGGATTTCGCCCAGGTTCGCAACCAGAATGCCCAGATCCGACGCGTTGGCCACCACGGCCCGCGTGAAGGCGATCTCCTCAGCGCCCGCCGCTGCCGCGCAACGCGCCGCGCTGTTCGCTTCCTCCGCATCGACGATATCGATCTCTTCCCGAATGCGCCAGCCGCCGGATCCGCGGGTGCCGCGAACATATGGAAATTCCCCCGGAGCCGTATTCACAAATTCCAAACCGGCCAGATCCTCGGCCCGGTAGTATGGCTTGACGTCAATCCCTTCCGGAGAGCGCCAGATCAGCTTATCGGCGTAATCGGCTCCCTTCAGGTCGTCCCGGATAGCCTTCTCCCAAGTCTCCGTACGGATGGGGGGGAATTCGGAAAGCAAGCTCGCCATCACTGGCGCTCCATTTCTTCAACGATTTCAAACAACGTGCCGAACGGGACGTCTGCGCGCGATTTGGGATGAACAAAGAAAACCGTGGTCCCGCGCGATCCGGGCCGCGGCGCCCGATCGATGATTTTGAATCCGCTGTTCTGCATGGCGTCAAACGCGCGCTGTGCATTCTCCACGCGAAAAGCCACATGCGCCACTCCCGGCCGTCCCCCGTTTTTATCCACGATCTTCTGCACTGGCGACTCCTCGCTCAGCGGCTCCAGTAACTGGATCAGGTTGGGACCGTCGCCGATCTGCAGCAGACACTCGCGCACCTGGTCGGTCCCGTGCACCTCTTCGCGGTGAATCTCGCGAAACCCCAGCATCTCGTACGCCTTCACCTGGTTTTCCAGATCGCCCTGCTTCACCGCGATGGCCACGTGATCCACGAACTTGATTCCGGGGACATCTCCAACCTGACCCGCTTCAGCGCTCATGCATTGCCTTTCTATAAGCACCGGCATCACCCCGGCCTGTTCTCTATTCGAATTCCAGCAGCACCTGATTCACCTTGACCGAATTGCCGGGCACAACGTTGACACTCTTCACGGTGCCCGCGTGGGTAGCCGCCACCTGGTTTTCCATCTTCATGGCTTCGAGCACCATCAGCACGTCGTTCGACTGCACCAGTTGTCCGGGCTCGACACTCACCCGGATGACCAGCCCGGTAACCGGGCTCCGGTATACCTTGGCCCCGTCGTTTGTGCCCATCAGGGTAGGAGGTGAGGGCGTGAACGAAATCGGCGGCGGCGTGTAACTGACAGGAGCGGGCGTATAGGGCACATAAGGGTGCTCGCTCTCTTCATCCTCCAGGATCTCGACCTCGGCCTCGTAGGTCTTGCCCTCGATGGTGATCCGCAGCTTCAACGCGTGCCTTCTTTCTTCGACGAAATCAACTCATCCCCTCGCGCGCAGATTGTGAGAAGACTGCACGATCACCCTTCCCTGCTGGGTCCACGGGCTCACTACATCGCTCGACGGCACCCTCCGCGCGGAGCGCACACGGGCATGATTTCCGAAGGCGGCGATCGCCGCGGCAGCGATGGCGACCCTGATCTCGGCGGGAAGCTCCGCGGCATCTTCATCCACGGCTACGGTCGGCGCCGCATTCTCCCGTACATCAGTCCGCGCTTCTAGAAAACCCGGAAAGCCGGCGGGCGCTTCGGTTTCGATCTCAGCCTCGGTCAACGCATCGGTTTCTGCAGGGGCCTCGGAAGCTGCAGGCGGACGCATGGCCACGGCTTCGGTCAGCGCAGCCAGCCGGCGATACATGTCGCGCTGCTGTTCCGCAAGCATCCGCCGCAGCCTGACAAGTACCAGAAAACAGCTCGCGCCACACCCGGCAACAACGATTGCCACCATGAATGCGAGATCGGCCCAATGCAATGTCACGAATGTCCTTTTCTAAAGAGGAATGAGTCCGTGCTTCTTCTGCGGCCGCAGTTCGCGCTTGCCGTGCAGGTACTCGAGCGCGAGTGCCAGGTGCTTGCGCGTATCGGCGGGATCGATGATGTCGTCTACCAGCCGGCGACCTGCGGCGACGTAAGGATTTGCGAATGTCTCGCGATACTCTTCCACCAGTTCCTTTCTCCGCGCGGCCTGGTCGTGAGCCGCGTCTATTTCGCGCCGGAACACGATCTCCGCCGCGCCCTCCGCTCCCATCACCGCGATCTCCGCCGTTGGCCACGCCATCACGCGGTCGGCGCCCAATCCTTTCGAGCACATGGCGATGTACGCGCCGCCGTACGCTTTGCGCAATACCACCGTGATCTTCGGAACCGTCGCCGCCGAGTAAGCGAAAAGAAGTTTCGCTCCATGGCGAATGATGCCGCCGCGCTCCTGTTCCACCCCCGGCAGGAAGCCCGGCACATCCACGAACGTGAGCAGGGGAATATTGAAAGCGTTGCAAAAGCGCACGAAACGGGCCGATTTGTCGGACGCATTGATATCCAGCACCCCGGCCAGCACGCTGGGCTGGTTGGCTACGATCCCGACCGGCCTGCCTTGCAGCCGCCCAAATCCGATCACGATGTTGGAAGCGAACCCGGGCTGTATCTCGAAAAAGTCCTGGTAATCGACCACGCGCTTAAGGACCTCGCGCACGTCATACGCCACCTTGGGATCGACGGGCAAGACCGCGTTCATGTCCGAATCCGGCTTGATCCGCGACGTGAAAACCATTCGCGGCGGGTCTTCGAGATTATTCGATGGCAGAAAGCTGAGGAGACGCTTGCACAGCGCCACCGCCTCGGCATCGTCTCGCGCAACCAGATGAACCACGCCCGACGCATTCATCTGCGACTGGGGCCCGCCAAGTTCCTCGGCGCTCACCGCTTCGCCGGTCACCTGCTTGATGACCTGCGGACCAGTAATGAATATGCGCGCCTGTTGCGTCTGGATCACGAAATCGGTGAGCGCCGGGCTATAGGCCGCGCCGCCGGCGCAAGGCCCGCAGATAATCGCGATCTGCGGCACCGTACCCGATAACATCACGTTCTTGTAGAAGACCCGCGCATAGCCATCCAGACTGTCGATCCCTTCCTGCACGCGCGCCCCACCCGAGTCGTTGATGAAGACAAACGGGGTGCCGGTCTTCAGCGACATGCCCATCATTTCTGCGATCTTGCTGCAGTGCGTTTCACCAGCCGCGCCGCCCACCACGGTGAAATCCTGGCTGGCCAGGTGCACCTGTCGCCCATCGACCATGGCGCACCCCGTCACTACGCCGTCTGCCGGTGCTTCCTTGCCGGCCATCCCGAAATACGTGGCGCGATGCTTTGCGAATAAGCCGATTTCTTCGAAGCTGTTCTTGTCCACCAGTGCCGCCACGCGCTCCCGCGCGGTCAGCTTGCCGGACTGGTGCTGCTTTTCGATGCGGTCCTTGCCCCCGCCAAGTTCGAGGTCGGCGCGCCGGATGTTTAGATCCGCAATCTTGTCCTGCATGGACTTGGTCTTCTGGCGTTCTTCCAGGCTGAGCATTGCTTCTCCACGGCTGGCGGTGATCGTTCCTGTCCCGGCCGATCGAGTTCCGTCTCTATGTGCGGGAACCCCGGGCCAATACACGCGACCTTTGCACCCGCCTCAGGGGAACGGCGCGCACTGTTCTGTCCCTAACCTTGGCAGATTCTAACCCCCGGGTTGGCGAAGGGATGTGACGAACTTCACGCATGGAAGCGCCCTGCAACTCATCCCTGGGACCTCGTAAGCGGAGGAATATCAATGGCCTGCCACAGCGTCAGGCGGCGACGGGTTCAATCCCCGCATCCGGTGACCTTCGCCTGGCCGGGCGATGGTTTCCGGTCCAGGAGGAACTACAATTCAAGCGCGTTCAAATTCCTCGCAAGGATCGCGCTCCCATGTCAACCTGCACTCCGCCCGGATCTTGCCCGCACACATCCCTTCGGTATTTCCCGATCCTGCTCTGTTTCAGTTCATTTCTGTGTGCGGGCCCGCGTGCTTCTGCTGGCCAACTACCCGGGCCGCTGATGTCGACGCCGACCGCTGGATGGAAATCCATCTCTACTGGTTCAAGGAGAAGGCCATTCCTGACTCCGTTCACCAGTTCTGGGAGAGATTTGAACCGCTTTACAGGGCTGTGCGTGGATACCGCCGTGTCATCCTCAACATCGGCTGGACTGTCGGCCCGGTGATGGAATGGTCCGGCGATCTGCAGCAGAGAATCTCGTTGCCCACCGGCTCCGGCCAGCAGAAATGGGTCGATGGGCGCAATGTTCTGCTGGAACCAACGCCATGAGAATCCCCTGGGCCGTCCTTCTGCTGATCGCGATATCCGCGGTCGGGCGGCCGCAGGAACCCGTGTCTGGGGCCGCTCCGCTTCGAGCAAACCAGCGACGCCACATCATCGACGTCGTGGTTGAGAATGTCCGTCGATACTATTTCGATCGGGCTCTCGCCAGCAGGACCGCGGACGCCCTGCGCTCCCACCAGGCTGCCGGCGAGTACGCCAACAAGAACGGCGCTGATTTCGCAGCTCTTCTCACTAACCACCTGCGCGAGGCCAGCGGCGACATTCACCTTGGCGTAGACTATTTCTCCGATCCCCTCCCCCTACACCGTCCTGAGCCCTCTCCACAAGACAGCGCCCGCCGCCGCGCACAACTCGAGCAGATAAATTGCACCATTGCCAGGGCCGGGATCCTGCCCGGCAACATCGGCTATCTCAAGTTTGATTTCTTTCCCGAGCTGTCGATCTGCGCGAAACCATTCGCCGCTGCGCTGCAAGCGATCGACGGCGCCGACGCCGTCATCTTCGACCTGCGCGACAACCGCGGTGGCATGCCCGACACCGTGTCCTTTGTTGCGTCTTATCTCTTCGATCAGCCCCAATACCTCTTCAATCCGCGCGAAGCGCCCACCGCGCACTCGTGGACACAATCCCCGGTCGCCGGCAGCCACCTTGCCCATAAGCGCGCATACATCCTCACTTCCGCGACAACCATGTCCGGCGCCGAGGAATTCAGCTACAACCTGAAAATGCTTCGGCGCGCTACGCTCATCGGCGAGCGGACTGCCGGCGCTACCCACTCCGGCGTGTTTCATCGAATCGACGCGCATTTTGGAATGGGCATCCCGGAGGTGAAGTCGCTCAACCCCTACGGCAAACAGGATTGGGAAGGGATCGGCGTGGAGCCGGACCTAAAGGTCAGCCCCTCGGACGCACTGGAAACCGCCAAGAAAATCGCGATGAGTAATGCATATTAGAAACGGAGCGCGCGTTTTTCCTTGATGCTGCGAGCACGTTACGTGCGCACCGTAATCACCGGGTAGCAAGTGAAGAACTCATCCGCTACCTGGAAATAGGGCATCAGCTTCCGCGCCGGGTTCTCGCGCAGCATGTAGTGTAACGGGGCTCCGGCAATCGAATCGAGATGACGGCCCAACGATTCCGGATCCGAGCCTTTATCCAGCGCCAGGTCGACCACCCCTTCACCCAGGGCAGCAAGAAGAACCGGCCCGTATTCGATGGCATACCGTTCCTTGCCCGAGACCTGGTCGGCGCCTTTGTAGCGGGTTACGCGAACTCCCGCCGGCAGCGAGAAGGTGATCTTGTCGCCCTCGGACCATTGCCTGTCCAGGAGGACGTAGCTGCCCGGCTTGCCCGATGCGGCAACTTTGTCGTTCACTGAAACGCCCATCTGGCTGATAGCCCAGGAAGGCACGCGAACGCGAATCCTGGCCTGGGTAGCTGCGGGCGCATGGATCGTGGCTTCGACGAAATTATCGAACGGGAACTGCGTTCGCACTGCAAGCGTCATCTCCTGGCCGTCCTGCTGCCATTTCACCGTCGAGGCCTCATACAGGTGCAGATACAGTCCGTCCGAAGCCAGGGAAAAAATGTGCTCCGGCAGCGAGCCGATCAGCCGCGTTCCCTGCCCCTCGCAGCAGGTGTTCTCATGCGTGGCCTTCTCCTTCTCACCCTCCAGAACCGTGTGATACCGGAAACCATTGCCGCCGTCCTGGTTGGCCAGACCAACGTTGTAAATGGATTTCTCGATCTCCGCCGCGTACTGCTCGTTTTCCGGATCGAGCAACTGGAAGCGCTGGCTCAGGAAGACCCAGAAGCTGCTGCCGCAAAGCTCGCCGAGCTTCTGCTTCAGATAGTTGCTGTCGGGCGGATCGTTCTCGAACTCGATAATCGAAATACTCCCGCCGGCCTGCTGCCAATGCGCGCGATACATCTCCCACGCGCCCTGCGCCGCGTCGAAGTAGCGCTTCTCGCCGGTGAGCAGGTACATGTCCATATACGCTTCAATATCGGTCAGCAGGTAGCAATGTGGCCGATCGTAGGGGTACTGCCAGATCTGTTCCTTGTCGCGCTTCGCCAGACCTTCCAGCCAGGCATTCTCCTGGTAATAGCGCTGAATCACTTGTCCATCGGCGGGCTTGCCCACCGGGCTCAATGCCACGCGCGTATTCGCAATCATTCCCTGCCCGCCCTGGATGGCGCCGCGCAGCATCTCCGGCAGGAACGATTGTTCGTTGAACCAGTCGTAGTATCCGCGCAACAGCGGCAAAGCCTTGAGATTGCCCGCATACGCGGCCTCCAGCAGACCATGCGTCAGCCACGCGCGCGTGTAGGCCGCGCGTTCCGAGTAGAAGATTGTGTCTTCCTGGTATGCCATGATGTACCCGTTCGCTTTGCGGCACTCTTCTATTCCATCCACCACCGCGTTCAGCCGCTTTCGCAGTTCGGCATCCTCGAGCCACCGCACCGTGTTGCCGGCGCCCATCAGGAAGCGCCCGGCATTCGATCCTGCCAGGTCCTCTTCCCAGAACACCTGCGATCCCACCGGCTTGAATCCCGACACCTTCCCGCTCCGCTCGTAGAACTGCCGCAGAAGATCCTCTGTCGTGTACGAATTTAGAAGATATTGCGCATTGTGCTGCAAGGCGGCCTGAAATATACCGCCATCGAGAGTGATCCCGCTCCGCGGCGCCTGGACCTTGAAGGGAACGCGCTTCCACGTCGATGGATCGGTGACCAGGTTGGGGTGATCGAATTTGATCGTCTCGCCGTCCTGCCGCGGAGGCCGGATAAGCTGCTTGAGAAGTTCCGGGTTACCGTGCTCGGGATCGGCTGTTAGCGTGCTCCCGGCAGCCACATCCTCACCGCTGGTGAGCACGCCGATACGCCCTAACCTCAAGCTGTAATCAGGACTGTCATCCAGATTCTCATCCGGAGATCCGGACCCCGGCAGGATCTTCACGGCCCGCAGACGCGTCACCGTCAACCGCACGTACCGTGCGTGATGGCCCCGCGCCGTGAACTTCATAATGTTGTCTCCGCAATCCGGAAAATCCGAGCGCGTGAGATCCGTTCCCATTCCCGGGTTGCTGAATTCCGGGTCGTTTGCGGTTTCAATCTTGAACCGCAGCGGGAAGCCCTCACCGGCGTAGTACTGGTCCCGCCCGGGAAACATCCGCTCTGAAGCCGGGTACAACAACACGAAATCCACCGGAATGGTCTGCCCCAGGTCGATCTGAATCCACATCGTGGTGTCGGGATTGCCAACCACCTTGGACCGGTACGCGCGGTAGGCGGAAGCCGGCGTCGCCGCCATTCTCATCCCACTCAGATATTGCGCAATCGAGACACCCGGCTCTTCATCAGCCACGGCCAAGCCTGGCTCCACCGCGCCGGCCACCAGCAGCCCCGCTCCAGCAATCGTTGAATTCTTCAGAAAACTTCGCCGAGACACGCTCATGATCAGCTCCGGGGAACAATCGCGCTAAAAACAATCGCCTGCGGGACGCGCTCGCATTGTAAAGCTTCAAGGGCTACTCTTCCGAAAGCAATCCCAGGCCGTCCCGGCCGATGAGACGCTTCTTCCACCCGCTCGAACTTCTGAACACGGGTACTCGTCGCCTCCGGCCCGCCCCGTCGCCCGGTGCTAAACTTCTCCGGTGTCCAGCATTGATTCGCAGAGGATCGCCTTCGTGAAGACTTGCATTTTGTGTCGTTTTGCGTTGCTTCTCATCGTGTCCGCGTTTTCCGTTCATGGTCAGAGATTATGGGCCGAGGCAGGGCCCCCTCTCATGCCCATGCCCTCGCACATCGAAACGGGCGATGGCCAGTTTCTCATCGTCGACAGCATCAACCTCTCCTTCGAGGGTTACACCGAACCGCGCCTCCTCCTGGCCCGAGAGCGCTTCATGGACTCACTCTCGCGGGAAACCGGGATTCCGTTCCCCAAGGAGCGGCCCGCTGCTCCCGCCAACTTCACCGTCAAGACCGCGGGCCCCAGCCACCCTGTCCAGGAACTGGGCGAGGACGAATCGTACCACCTGAAGGTCACATCTACAGCCGTTGAATTGACGGCGGCCAATCCGCTCGGAGTGCTGCATGGCCTCCAGACATTTCTGCAACTGGTGCACATCACTCCGCAGGGCTTTGCCGCCCCCGCCGTGAGCATCGACGACGAGCCGCGCTTCGCCTGGCGCGGCCTCATGATCGATTCCGGACGCCACTTCCAACCCATCGACGTCATCCAGCGCAACCTCGACGGCATGGAAGCCGTCAAGATGAACGTCTTCCACTGGCATATTTCCGACGACCAGGGCTTCCGCCTGGAAAGCAAGACGTATCCGCTGCTGTACACCAAGGGCTCCAATGGCCTGTTCTATACCCAGGAGCAGGTCGCGCAGGTCATCCAGTACGCGCGTGACCGGGGTATCCGCGTGGTCCCCGAGTTCGACATGCCATGCCACACCACATCCTGGTTTGTCGGCTATCCCCAACTGGCCAGCGGCCCGGGGCCTTACAGAATTTCCAGCCAGTGGGGCGTGATGGACTCCGCCATGGACCCCACGCGCGAAACCACGTTTGAGTTTCTCGACAAGTTCCTGGGCGAAGTAACCGCGCTCTTCCCGGACGCCTACTTCCACATCGGCGGCGACGAATGCAACGGTAAGGAATGGAGCGCGAACACCAAGATCCAGGCGTGGATGCGCCAGCACAACATCAAGGACAATGCGGCGCTTCAGTCCTATTTCACTGGCCGCCTCCAAAAACTGGTGGTCTCTCACCACAAGATTCCGGAAGGCTGGGACGAAGTGCTCCAGCCCGACACGCCGAAAGACGTCGTCGTTCAGTCATGGCGCGGACCCAAAGGCCTGGCCGCCGCCGCCCGCCAGGGCAACCCCGTCTTGCTCTCCAATGGCTACTACATCGATCTCAACCAGTCCGCGGCCTTTCACTATATGAACGACCCTCTCGGCGGCGAAGGCGCCAGCCTCAGCCCTGAAGAAAAGGCCCGCGTGCTGGGCGGCGAAGCCACCATGTGGAGCGAGTTCGTAGTGCCCGAGAACATCGACAGCCGCATCTGGCCGCGCACCGCCGCGATCGCCGAGCGCCTCTGGTCGCCGCAGGACCTTCGCGATGTAGATTCCATGTATGCTCGGCTCGCGGTGGTATCGCGACAGCTTGAGTTCTACGGCCTCCATCACGATTCCTTCACCCGCGTCATGCTGCAGCGCATGAGCGGCGAATCCGATCCGAAATACCTGGCGGTGCTGGCTTCCGTAGTGCAGCCGCCGGAAGAGTATCAGCGCGAAGAGTTAAGTCACTACACCACGTCCAGCCCGCTGAATCGCCTGGTAGATGCCGTCCCGCCGGAAAGCGAGACCGCGCGCCGGTTCAGCGAACTGGTAAAGCGGATTGTGGCGGGGAAGGCCACTCCCGAGGAATGGCAGCAGGCCCGTCAACAACTCGAACTATGGCGGGACAATGACGCGAAGCTGCAACCGTCGCTGCGGCGCTCCGAGATCACGGCCGAACTCGTGCCCCTGTCCCACGACCTGTCGCAGGTGGCGAGCATCGGGCTGCGCGCTCTGGACGATCTGCAGAATCACCGGGCCGCCAACCCCGATCTCGTAGCCAGCAGCATGCAATTGCTCCAGACCGCCGAGAAGCCGGAAGCGGTCCTGCGCAACATGATCGTCCCGCCCGTAGTCATGCTCGTCCAGGCCTCCAGCTCCCACTGATGCGTTCCACTACCCTCTTGCCCCAGGTTCGCCGCGCTTAGCGGCCAACCTGGGCGGCCAACCTGGGATGGGTCTCTCCATCAACTCGATTCACAACTGCAAACGCACCCTTGCCCGCGTTAGCAGCCACGCGAAACTCAGCATCATCAGCGTGAACACCACGCTCTTCGCCACGCCGGCCCAGCCGAAATTGAAATGCATCTCCATCCACGTGACTCCCAGCACGCCTGACAGCAAATACCACATGTCCGGCAGCAAATAAGTCAGGAGAGTGTTCGCTCCAGCTGGATGCACCGGGGCGGCCCACGCGGTCTTGCGCCACTGGTCGCAAATCCAATAGAGCAGTGTGAAGACCAGCACCGCGGCGCCGATATTCCACAACGTCCACGCCGGAGTGGCGCGGATCTTGGATATGCCCAGCGGGACGCTCAGCCATCCGGTGACCAACGCCAGCAACGCGAATATCAGCGCACGCCCAGTGGCGATCCTTGGCGGCGTCCGTTCCTCAGTACCCGGCCGCAAGCCGAAAAAGATCTGTGCCGTTACCACGCCCCCCAATACCAGCGCCGTGTGCGCGCCGTTGCCGAACGGCCACAGGTACATCGGGATTCTCAACGGGAACGCGAGCAGCCCTGCCGTGCACGCCATGTTCAGACCGACAAGGAGAATAAGGCTCACCGGCGCCGCCCACCTCCACCGCCGCGTGGGAATCCAGAGCAGCGCCGCCGAGAAGTACGCAAATCCGATCAGCCCCAGGATTTCCGGATAGGAGAAATCGATCCACGCCACACGGCCATGCGCCGTCCGCCGAAAGATCACGAATGCCGCCACCACCGCGGCCAGCCCGACAACTCGAAACACCCGGCCAAGCCTTTGTCCCCACTCCGATTTCGGATACGCATTCAGGTAGAGCCCAGCCCCGATCAGCCCCAGCAAGCCCCATGCGATCGGGCTCATTCCCACGCGCGCCGGGTCCACGTTTTCCGCGTTGGCAAGAATCAGTCCGAGAACCAGCAGGCTCACCGAACGCACCATCACATGCACCCACAGCCGGCCCATCGACCGGTTCCGCCTCAGGCGCTGCTCCACGGACAACGGCATCGACATTCCCACGATGAAAAGGAAGAACGGGAACACCATGTCGACATAGGTCATCACGTCCTGGTTACCGTGCGCGTGATACGTCCACCACGGCAGGCCGCGCACCTCGGCCAACTCGTTGACGAAGATCATCACCGCGATAGTCAGCCCGCGGAAGATATCAATCGACAATAGGCGCGAAGCCGTCGGCAATACGACTGGCGCCGCGGTCTGAACCTCTCGGACGGTGCTCATGGCTTAGCCGCTTTCGACGCTTGCGGATGAAGCGAGTCGTCAATGGCGCGCAGCAAAGTCCCAGCGGGATCGTTCGAATATTCCCAGAACATTACCCCGCCCAGCTTCTCCCTAAGCACAAAACTGCACTTGGCCGCGATCGACTGCGGATCTTCATAGGAAACGAATATCCGCTGCTTCTGGTTGTACAGGTACGGAACCGACGCCTTTTCGTCCCAGTAGCGCTCAAAGCCCTGCCCCAGCATCGACTTCGCGATTACGGCGTAAGTTGCATACCCATGCGGAACCTGCTTCCCCGGCTGGAAGAGCCCGTGATTCACGTTGCGGACGTCGCCCCACTCGCGGCCATAGAAAGGCATCCCCAGGACAAGCTTGCCCGCCGGAACACCGGCCTTCTCGAATGCGGCCACCGAGTCGGCCGCGGAAACCTTTTTCGGATCGGCAGGATCGGTGAACAGAGGCGCATGGTTACCGGTGATCGCATCCGAACTCTCTTCGTAGTAGTCGTAGCACATCAGGTTGACCGTATCCACGTACTCCTGTGCCTTCGCCAACTCCGTATGCTCCAGGAATTCGGCGTTCGCTCCCGCCGCGAACGTGAGATACAACTGTCTGCGAGTCTTTGCCGTTTCCGCATCGAACCGCGCCCGCAGTTCCTTCAGCAGAAGGGTGAAATTCTCCTTGTCCTCGGCGCGAAACGGATGCCCCGCGCCCGGCAGGCCCGGGTACTCCCAGTCAATGTCCAGCCCGTCAAGGCGGTACTTGTCCAGGAACTCCATCACGCTCTGAATGAAGACCGCCCTGCTCTCGGCCGTGAGCGCCATGTCGGAGAAATTCGTTGACCACAGCCATCCGCCTACAGAAACCAGCACCGTCAGCGATGGATTCTCGTTCTTGAGCGATACCAGAAACGACAGATTCTCCGGGTCGTGCTCGTCGCCTGCCACCATGCGCCCGTTCACGATATTGGCGAAGGCAAAATTGATGCGCGTGAGACGCTGCGCATCGATCTGGCCGGACTGAAGCACGACCTCCCGGGGAAACACATACGCAACCACCGCCTTGCTTTCCGCGGCCCATGCGTTCGCACTCAATGCCGCCGCACACAGCAAAAGAACAACCAGATATGAATGAATACGCACCATGAAAGCGACCCACATCAAATGTACCAGCGCAGCGGGCGTGCCTCGTGTCCTGGACAGCGGCAATTCATTTTCCAAACCATATCCAGATCCCGCTGATAAGAATGGATTGCACGGCGACCCGGTCACTTTCCCCTTGACATTCGACAAGAGAGAGCGTGATTCTTGTTGTCGAACGTCAAGGGGGAAAATGCCGCCACCGACCGATCTGCTCCAGGGCACCCTGGACATGCTCATCCTGAAGGCCATCGAAACCGAGCCGCAGCACGGATGGGCCATTGCCCAGCGCATCGAGCAGGTTTCCGGAAATGTGCTCCAGGTAGGGCAGGGATCGCTCTATCCCGCGCTTCACCGGCTGGAGTACAAGGGCTGGATTCGCGCCCAGTGGGGAGCGTCGGAAAACAACCGCCGGGCGAGGTTTTACTCCCTTAACGCCGCCGGCCGCAAGCACCTGGAAGCGGAACTTGATAACTGGCTTCGGCTCACCGGCGCCATCAACCTCGTGCTCGAAACTATCTAGAGGCAGACACCCATGTTGGGCGAATGGCTTTCGCGCATCCGTTCCTTTTTCGGCGGCCGCTCGCGCGCTGAAGTCGACGAGGAGATCCGGTTCCACTTCGAGCGGCAGGTTGAAGCCAACCTCGCCGCCGGTATGGAGCCCAGGGAAGCCCGGCGTCAGGCTGCCATCCGCTTCGGCGGGCGCGAGCGCGCCCGCGAGCAGTGCCGCCGGCAGCGCCCTTCTTGGTCTCTCGAATCGCTATGGCGCGATATTCGCTACGGCGTTCGTGGACTATTGCATAATCCCGGCTTCACGGCTGTCGCGGTACTTACACTGGCGCTGGCCATCGGCGCAAACTCCACCATCTTCAGCCTCCTCAGCCAGGCGCTTCTGGGCGCATTGCCCGTAAACAATCCTGATCAGCTCGTCGTCCTCAGTTTCGCCGGCGGTGCTCCCGGTCACCACCAGGCTGAGGGCGGAAACTCTCCCGGGCATCAGCATGAATTCTCCTATCCCATGTACCGCGACCTGCGCGAACGCAACACAGCGCTGAACGGATTGATCGCATCGGCTCCGGCCGGGGTTGGCGTTGTCTGGAACAATCATGCCGAGCCCATATCTGCCGAAATGGTCAGCGGAAACTACTTCGAGACTCTCGGCGTGCGGCCTGCCCTGGGTCGGCTCTTCGTCCATTCCGACGAGACCGTGGAAGGCGCCGACCCGGCCGCGGTTCTGAATTTCGACTTCTGGAAATCGCATCTCGCCGAAGCGCCCGTCGAGGGCAAAACTCTGCTCATCAATGGCAAACCGTTCACCATTCTCGGAGTGGCAGCGCCCGGATTCCACAGCATGGTGTGGGGACGCCTCCCCGATGTGTACGTGCCCATCACCATGCAGCGCACCGTGGAACCCGAATGGACCTACCTCAACGATCGCAAGAGCTACTGGATCGATCTGCTCGGCCGGCTGCGCCCCGGCTTCACCCGCTCCCAGGCCGAAGCTTCCATGAACCAGCTCTACCTGGCGCTCCGCCGCACCGAAATTCCCCTCCTTGTGGAGCAAACGCCCAAAGACCTTCAGAACTTTATCGGCAAAGCGCATCTGAATCTCGAATCCGGCGCCGCCGGCTTTTCGCCGTTCCGTGAAGACGCCCGGCTCCCCCTGACCATCATGATGGGTATGGCATTGCTGGTCGTCGGGATGGCAATGGTAAACGTCGCCAGCCTGCTATTGGTACGGGCCGCAACCCGCGTGCGTGAGTTCTCCATGCGTTATGCACTGGGCGCCACCAGCGGACAGGTCCTTCTCCAACTGCTGACCGAAGGCCTGCTCCTGGGCATACTCGGCGCCGCCGCCGGTCTGCTCCTTGCGCCCCCGGCACTGCGGGCGCTCATTCACTGGATGTCCGGCGCGACCGCGGACCGGGTTCCCTTTTCCGGATCCCTCGACGCGCGCGTATTGGCCTTTACCGCCGCTGCAACCCTGGCCGCCAGCCTGGTCTTCAGTCTTGCTCCCGCGGTGCAGTTTTGGAATCCCCGTCTCGCCGACGCGTTGAAGCAGCAAACCGATTCGGGACGCGGCGGCTCCCTGCGCTTCCGCCGCACCTGCGTCGCCTTGCAGATCGGCTTCAGCCTGCTGCTCATCGTGGCCGCCGGCCTCTTCGTGCGCACCATTCAGAATCTGCACAACGTCGATCCCGGTTTTGCCACCGACCATATCCTCACCTTTACTCTCGATCCGCAAATGGCGGGCTACGCGCCCTCAACGATCCCTCCGGTCGAGCAACGCGCCATCGACGCGATCGCCACGTTGCCCGGCGTGCGCGGCGTGGCCGCCACCAACGACGCCGATCTGCGCGGCGACGATCGCAATGGCGATGTAGTGGTTGACCAGGACTGCAATCACCCCCGCCCCGATGACCACGAGTTCGGCATCGAGCTCCCCTGGGTCAGCAACGGCTACCTGCAGACCCTGGGCGTGCCGCTGGTTGCCGGCCGCTACTTCAATTCCGCCGACACCGCCACCTCGCAAAGAGTCGCGATCGTCAATGAGAGCTTCGTCCGCCATTACTTCGCGAGCAACACCGCCGCTCTTGGCCACCGCGTGTGCCGTCCGCGCCGGGCCGCGACAGAGGCCATCATCGTAGGCGTCGTCAAGGACGTGAAACACACGTCCATGCGGGACCCCGTGATTGCCATGGAATATACCATCTTCTCGCAGGCCGAACGGCAAGGCGCACTATGGTACTACGTGCGCACCTGGCAGCCTCCGCAGGCCGCTGCCAATAGCATTCGCGTCGCCATTGCGAATATCGATAGCAAGCTCATCGTGGGCCATCTCAGCACCCTGAACGACCAAATCGACGACAATCTTCTGGCTGAGCGCACCGTCGCGCTTCTCGCAGGAACCTTCGGAGCACTCGCTACATTGCTTGCCGGCATCGGGCTGTACGGAATCCTGGCCTACTCCACAGCCCAGCGCACCCGGGAAATCGGCATTCGCATGGCCCTCGGAGCAAAGCGGGGCGAGGTCGTTCGCCTCATTCTGCGCGATGTACTCATCCTGGCGGGTTGGGCCATCGGCATCACCATCCCCATAGCAGTGCTGGCCACGCGCGCTGTCCGCAGCCAGTTGTTCGGAGTTTCGGTTGCCGACCCTGCCGTTTATGCCGCCGGCATCCTGCTCATTGGGTTTGTCGCGGTGATCGCGGGTCTCATTCCGTCGCGCCGCGCTGCCACCGTCGATCCCGCGCGGGCCCTTCGCACCGAATAGGAGGATCTGCCTTCCCGCCGCATTCCGTCACAGAATTCAGCCCATTCGTCACACAGATATTTGCCCTGCGCGCTCACTTCCGGAGATATGTTACAGTCAGTAACATTATGACGAGTAGCACTACGCCCGATCACGATCCGGCAGAGCTGGGCGAGTTGGAACGCGACATCCTTTCCATTGTGTGGCGGGTGGGCAACGTCACCGCCGAACAGGTCCGCGAAGACCTGCAGCGCCCCCTCAAAGACTCCACCGTCCGCACTGTCCTGCGGCGGCTCGAAGAGAAGGGCTATTTGGCCCACACGATTGAGAATCGTACCTTCTTTTACCAGCCCGCCGAGTCACGGCAACGGGTGGCGGGACGCGCAGTCCAGCGCATCGTCGATTGGTTCTGCGAGGGCTCGGTGGAAGAGCTGCTGGTGGGCATGGTGGACTCGAAGGTGCTCGACCGCGCCGAGCTGCAGCGGCTCGCGGATCGCATTGCGGCGGCACGAGAAGAATCACGCTCCGGAAAAAAGTGAGGTTAGGCGATGACGCCTTTATTCCTGGCTTCGGCAATCTCCGATTCAATTCCTGCTTCTATTCACGGTTTGCTGCCGGGCGGCATTCTCGCCCTCGCCGACGCGGCCGCCCGTGCCCTGCTGGTCGCGTGCCTCGTGGGCGCTGGACTGCGAATTCTGGCATCCCGCCACGTGCCTGCGCAAAAGACTGCGTGGGGACTGGTCCTGGGGGGCGCCTTGCTGATGCCCATCCTGGCGCCGTGGGCCGGCAAAGCTACGTGGTTGCCGTCCGAAGCCACATTGGTTGTGCCTGCGCAGGCGTGGTCGCAGGCTATTGTGGCGCGGGCCGCTGCCCTGCTGACTTCAACTCCGACGAGGCTCCTCCCTGCGTCCGCTGTTCCAAATCCGGTTTCCGAGACTGATGGCACCCCGGCTACGGCTGTCGCCTCGCAGCGGCTTGATGCTTCCCTGCCCTCCTCCACCCAGGCTGACCGGTTCCCCACGCCGACCATTTCTTCGGGGCAAACGGAAGGATCCGACCGCGCCCCGTCCAAACCCCTGAACCCGGCCTATCATCTGCCCATTTCGGATGTTGTATGGATGATCTACGGAGCCGTTTGCCTCGCCCTCCTGCTGCGGCTGGCGTACGGTTTGGGAGGAGCCATCGGCCTGTGGCAGTCCGCTGAGCCGGTCCAGCTCGATTCCCATCTCGGCGACGGTCTGCATCTGCGCTGCAGCCGCAAGATCTCGTCCCCCATCACCGTCGGCTCGGCGGTAGTGCTGCCTGTGGATTATGACGAGTGGGATATCGAGAAGCTGCGCATCGTGCTCGCCCATGAACGCTCTCACGTGCGGCAGGGCGATTTTTACCTGCAGGCCCTGGCCGGACTCTACACCGCCATCTTCTGGTTCAGCCCATTGGGCTGGTGGTTGAAACGCAAACTGTCCGACCTGAGCGAAACCATAAGCGATCGTGCCGGCCTGGAGGAAGCGGCCAGCCACGCGTCCTATGCCCAAATTCTGCTTGAATTCGCGGCCATGCCGTGCCGAACCGAAGTAGGAGTCGCCATGGCACGCACCGGACGCATCGCCCAGCGCATTGAGCGCCTGCTGAACGAACCCGCCTTCCGCCAGGCATTCACCGGGAGCCGTCGCCGTCTGTGGGCCGCGCTGGCCATGGTTCCGGCCGTACTCTTCGCGGCAGCTGCGTTGATTCGGGTGCAAGCGGCTGTTACCCTCCCTGTCTCCGTTCAGGGTCCGGTGATCGCTCAGTCTCACCCGGAGAGCCTTCCGGACGCTGCCCAGGCCCCCGCTCCCGTCCCGGCGTCCGCGCCGGCTCCCGTCAGCGAACCCGCTCCTGGGGCCGATGCCGATCAAGACCAGGAGCCCGCAACCCCGTCCGCCCCGCCTGCAACCACGCCGGTGGCGCCCCATGCGCCTGGCGCGGTTCCGGTCCCGGCCTCACCCGCCCCGTCTCCGGATGCAGCCGTTGCGCCTGTCCCTCCTTCCCCGCCCGATTCAAGCGATGATGCGGATCAGGACGCCACCGTCAACGCCAGCCAGTGCAACACGCGGACGTCAGCCGCCTCCTTGACTCACTCCTATACCCACGGTTCCAACCGCCATGGGTACTCATACTCCTACTCTTCCAACGGCGATTCATACGCCCTGGTCACTGGAAACGGCAAGGACCACGTCAATTTTTCCGGCGATTGGTACAACGGCCAGCGCGCCGAACTGGACAAGGCCCGCACCATGGCTCACGGCGACTTCCTCTGGTTCTCGCATGACGGCCAATCCTACGTCGTCGATGACCCGAAAACCATCAGTTCCATCCAGTCGATGTATCAGCCGATGGAGGAATTGGGCCACAAGCAGGAAGAACTCGGACGGCGACAGGCCGAACTCGGGCGCCAGCAGTCGGAGTTGGGCCGCCGTCAGCAGCAGGCCAGCATTCCAACCCCCGATGTCTCCCGCGAAATGGCCGACCTGAATGCCGCAATGGCGAAACTACAGGACAAGAAGAACGGCACCATCACCATGGAGCAGTTGGGAGAATTGCAGAGGAAAACCAGCGAATTGCAAGGCAAGCTGGGCGGTCTGCAGGGCCGGATAGGCGAAAGGCAAGGCGAACTTGGCCGTCAGCAGGGCGAGCTTGGTGCACGACAGGGCCAATTAGGATCGGAACAGGGGCGCCTCGGCGCCGAACAAGGCCGCCTGGCCCGCGAAGCCAACACCAAGGTAAAGTCCATCATCGATGAGAGCCTGAAGGACGGCCGCGCACGGCCAGTAAAGTGATCCGGTAACCAGGGCGCGGAGCAAACAACGACCCCACGATCTGGTTCAATCTCCATTCGCGGGGAGTGGCGCTTTCTCGGTTCCCCGCTCCCCTGGTGCCTATTTCCTGAGCAGGTTCTTCGCCAGGAAGAACACGTTGGCGGGACGCTCCGCCAGGCGGCGCATGAAGTACGGATACCATTCGTGCCCGAACGGAACGTACACGCGCACGTTGTAGCCGTCGCTCAGCAATTGCCGCTGCAGATCGCGGCGTACCCCAAAAAGCATCTGGAACTCGTAGCGGCTGCGGTCAATCCCGTGCTTCGCTGCAAAAGCCTTTGCCGCGGTGATCATCTTTTCATCATGGGTCGCCAGGCCGTGATAAACGGGACTGTCGAGGAGCATGCCGGTGAGTCGCACATAATTCGCGTCCACGTCCGCTTTCCTGGGAAACGCCACCTCCGCCGGTTCCTTGTAAGCTCCCTTGCACAGCCGTATGCGGATTCCATCGGCCAGAAGTTGTTCTACGTCGGCCTGCGACCGGTATAGATACGACTGGATCACGGTACCCACGGCGCCGCGCAGTCCTGGCTGGGCATTCAGGCGGCGTACCAGGTCGAGCGTGATCTGCGTCAGCGATGAGTCTTCCATGTCGATCCGCACAAAATTGTCGACCGACCGGGCGTGCTCTACAAGGCTATGGGCGACTCCCTCGGCAAGATCCGGGGAAAGGAGCAAGCCCAACTGGGTGAGCTTCACGCTTACGTTGGCATTCAATTTTCGCTGCGCAATTGCATCCAGAAGCCGATGGTAGACTTCGGCGGCAAGGTGGGCCTCGCCTTCGGATGTGACACTTTCGCCCAGCGAGTCCAGGCTGACCGACATTCCCTGCTTGTTGACCGCTTCGGCCACGCGCAGGGCATCGTCGATCTCCATGCCGGCGACAAAGCGAGAACTGAGCTTTATTCCAATGCTGGAGCGCTCACCAAAGTGGCGGAGCAGGCGATTGCGGGAGAGTGCAATAAAGGCAGAGCGAAAGAACGCCATGTGTACGAGCCTGCCGGCCGCGAGCCTTCACGTGCTCGAAACCGGAAACATCAGTGTCGCACATCGGAACACCTGCTTGGCCGTGAGCACGAGCACACTGAAGGAACCAATCGTCCGTCCAATACGTTATCAAAGTCACATGGCCTTACCGCCGCACACACCTGTCCCCTCCCAGGAGGTCGAATGATCTCGAACAAATACACGATTGTTGCTCCAGCAATAACCGCCATCCTGCTAAGTCTTGCGGCATTTGCGCAGCAGATGCCTGAAACCCCTGGCGAAACCCTCAGCGGCCGGCATGTGGTGCTTGCCCAGGAAGTGCGCGGCCATGCCGCCGTGCTGGTGGCGGGATTCAGCCGCGAAGGTGGAAATGGAACCGCTGCATGGGTCAAAGCGATCCACGCAGACAATGCTCTATCCGCCGTACCAGTCTACGAGATTGCCCAGATCGCCGGCGCTCCCAGCCTCATCCGCGGCATGATCAGGAGTGGAATGAAAAAGAGCGTACCGGAGCCCGAGCACGATAGGTTCCTCGTACTTACTCAGGACGACAAATCGTGGCGCGCGTATTTTGAAGTCAGCGACGACCGCCTCCCATACGTGATGATGATCGACGCCCAAGGCGACGTCTTGTGGCGAGGCCACGGCGCCGCCAGTGACCTCGAGCCGAAGCTGAGAGACGCACTTAAGACACAGGAATAACTCCCGTGCCCCATCCTCGCGACGTCATTCGGTCGCGAGGATGGGAACCCGCGATCGCCAATCCTCCCGAGTTTCATGAAAAGCAGGAAGCAGGCCGCGAATTCGAGGGAATCAGCCTCCTAGGCGGCGCGCTCCCCTTGATACGTCTCGAACGCGTCGGAGCCGTGCTGTTTCACCAGCTTGTTATAGATCCCGAGCAGCAGAAATGGCGCAGCCCATTGCCCGACGAACAGGGCTTCGTGCTTCCGCCCACTGAAATGCAGACCCAGGGACACCCCCATGGATGCCAGCGCGAACCCCAAAAATGCGCTCGATGGAACCTGCGCGGTGACTTTCTCAATGGCGGCTGTAACCTGGTCTTCCTGCGCTTCCCCTCTGTTTACGCGATAATCGGTCAAAATGACTTCTCCCTTCGATTGCGGTGGTTTTCAGTACTTGGGATGAGATGCCGGAGCGGGCAAATGGAGTGCCTGCGGAAAACACTGCGCCCGCGATGGGATCGAAACCTTCCGTGGAAAAATACGAAGCTATGAACAAACAGGAGTGACCCACAGCATGGCAGACAAAAAAACCGAAGTCGCGGAGTTGTTCCTGGAGCACTCCCGCCGGAAGCTTTTCAACGAATGGTGGCCACGCCTCCGCTCCACCGTGGAGCGCCTGAGCAACGAACAATTGTGGTGGCGCCCCAACCAGGCGAGCAACAGCATCGGCAACCTCCTGCTCCACCTCAACGGCAACGTGCGCCAGTGGATGGTCGCTTCCTTCAACTGCCAGGACGACCGGCGCAACCGCCCGGAGGAGTTCTCCGCGAGTTCCGGTGCATCGGCTGCCGAAATTCTTGCCCAGTTGGAAGCAACGATGGACGAGGCCAACGCAGTGCTTTCACGGCTCACCGAAGACCACCTGCTCGCGCCCATGGAAATCCAGGGCTATCAGGTGACCGGCCTGATCGCGGTGTACCAGGTGGTGGAACACTTCGGTCTCCACTATGGCCAGATCCTGTACATCACCAAGGCGCTCGAGGGCAAAGACCTGGGCTTCTACCGCGAGCTGAACAAGACCGGAAGGACGCCATCCGGAAGCGAATTGGTCAAGGAGTGAACGGCGGAAAGATCGTCGGTTCACTCTTCGCTTTTTCCCTTGTCCCCTGCCTTAATCAGCAACTCCTGCAGCCACGGCACGGGCAATGCTCCCGTGTCCAACGCGCGATCGTGAAATTCGGTGAGGCTGAAGTCCTTGCCCTTGGCGGCTTGATACGCCCGGCGCAGTCGCCACCAGTCACTGGTGCCGACATAGTAGGTGGGCAACTGCGTCGAGGTCAGCTTGGCCCGCTGCAATTTGCCTTCCGCTTCGGCTCGCGTCTGGAACGCGTCGTTCATCATGAACGACATCGCTTCTTCATCCGTCATGCCCATGGTCTGCATCCGGACATCCAGAATCGCGTTGCCGATCGCGCGCAGCCACACTTTGAGGTAGCTGATCCGGTAGCGGGGATCGCGGTTCGCGAATCCCTGCTCCATCATCACCTGCGCAATGTACTCCGCCCAACCCTCCACGTACGCTCCGTTTCCAAACAGGTCCCGAACCAGCCGGCGCGAAACAGGCTGAATGTCGTTGGCGTGCTCGGCCTGTACATAGTGGCCCGGCAGCGCTTCATGAATGCACAGCCACTTCAGCACCCAGTTGTTGTATTCGCGCAGTTTGGAATCGGCCTTCTCCTCCGGCGTCTTGGGATCGATGGGCGTAACCCAGAATTCCGCCTCCGCGTTCGGATCCAGCGGCGGCGCTCCGTGAAACCCTCCCACCGAGTAAACCCCGCGCATGAACGGGGGCGTCGCAATCACTTTCAGGTTGTCGCGTGACTTGAGCGACACGATTTTCTTGTCGACGATGAACTGCCGGATTCCCACCAGGTCGTCTTTGGCCGTCTGCATCAGGTCGTCGCGGCGGGGATGATCGTCCGAAATCTTCCTCAGGACCTCGCCGATCATCGTGTTCTCCCGCTCCTTCTCCGGGAGAGAGGAATGGTCGCCGTGATCGGGGAAGTACTCCTTGTGCAGCGGCAAAGCCAGTTCGAGCATTTCCGCGCGGGTCTTCTTCAACGCCTCTTCGGCATCGGAAAGAACCTGGTCCGGGGTGATGGGAGTTTCCATTACCAGCCGGAATTTCTCTGCGTACAATTCCTTTCCCAGCCGCCAGGTGCGGTCGGTCTTGCGCTTCGCCAGGTCGCTCTGCAGCCACTGGGAAAAGCTCTTCAATGCTTCGACCGCGCCGGGCGCCACCTTGTCGTATCTCGCTTTCAACGGCGTGCCGGCATGGATAGCGTCTGCGATTGTGCCCTGGATCAGGTCAAGGTTGCCCTCGTTCTCTTCGACGGCAACCTTGACGAAGATCGGATCGGCATCCGCCAGTTGCCCACACGCCTGGTCGAGGAACTTCGGAATCGCCGCCACGCGCGAAAGCACATCCCCCAGCCGCACGTCCTCTGACGCATAGTCATCCGTAAGCGGCTGAAACAGGGCGCCGCCGATGAGTTCCACGTAGATGGTGGGATTGTGCTTGTAGTTCTGAATGCGTTCGTCCTCCAGAATCCCCAGGGCGATCTGATCGTCGATCAGGCGCCAGTCGGCCGCATCGTCGGCGCCCAGCGACGCAACCGGAGTCTCCCTGTGGAAGCGTTCCCGCCAGTGCTCATAGATGCGTCGCTGTTCCGCCATTCCCTCGGGGCTCATATCGTCCAGGAGCGCATCGAGCGCGATCTTTTTGCCCGTGCGGGAGTCCACGTGATAGTGGTACCCGGCCTGGGAAGCCGTGGAGGGAGACGCCGCCAGCGATTCATGGATGAACTCTTCACACATCCGGGCGAACTTGTCCGAGGATCCGGAAGCTGGAGCCTGCGCCGTTAGTGAAGTCGAAACCAGCGCCGACACCGCGATCCAAAGAACCGACCTGATTTGCATTTCTGGCCTCATTTGCATTTCAAACAACAAAGTGTAAATCCTTCACGCCCCCGCCGGATTCGACAATGCAATTCACAAACCCGAGCCATCCCGTCCTATACTTCTCGTAATCGTCGGAGTTGCATGCGCTTCCGGGTCAATCCACTCGTCCTGCGCGTTCTTTCCGCTGCCACGACCGTCAGCGCCAGGTAAAGCTCGAGGAGGAACTCGAATGCCAGACACAGCCGAATATCTCGCCCGCATTCGCGATCACGCACTGTCCGGCGACCCTTTGGAATTTCAGCGGCACACGCCGGGACTCATCACCGAGTTGATGGCCTCGGCATCGCCGAAGAAACTCACCGAACGCCCCACAGAAAATAAATGGTCGATCGCTGAGATCCTCGCCCACCTGGCAGAAGACGAAATCGCCACCGCCTGGCGCTACCGGCAGATGGTGGAGCATGACGGAATCGACCTGGCAGGCTTCGATCAGGATCTGTGGGCGCGCCTGGGCAATTACCGGTCCCGCTCGCCGCACCAATCACTTCAACTATTCCAACTGCTTCGCGCGGCCAATCTCGCCTTCCTTGAACAGCTTTCACCCGGGCAATGGGACTGCTGTGGCATGCATGCCGAGCGCGGCCGCATCACCGTCAGGGACCTCGCCGCACACATGGCCGGACACGACACCAATCACGTCGAGCAGATTCGCAGGATCCTGGGCGCGGCGTAAACCAGTTGCGGGGCCCAAATGATTGAGTGCAGAGCCTTGATGAAGACCTATGCAGCCCAACCTGTGCTCAGAGGCGTGGACATGGTTGTGGAACCAGGGATTTGCGCAGTATTGGGTAGGAACGGTGTGGGTAAGTCAACGCTGTTAAGGATTATCT
>DASXXV010000094.1:0-10908 GCA_036502905.1 Occallatibacter sp.
GCGGTCAGGGCGGAACATTGTGTTCGTCACGTTCCACCCTGAACCTGGTTGTGTTTCAAGCATGCGAGTCTTACCACTCGACGCGCGCGCCGACTTGTCCGTAGCGGTGCCCATACACGCCCAGCACCTGGCCGAAAGTGGGGCTGTTGATGGTGGTGTCCGGCCCACCCCAGTGATGGCGGTTCAGCACGTCGAAGAACTGCGCCCGGAGCGAGACATGGAATCTGCCGTCGGGACCGAAGTTGTGCGCCTTGATGATGCTGGCGTCCTCCGAGTAATACGCCCAATTGGTGAGCGCCGAGTAGAGCGTCGGCTGGTTGCCGAACTGCCCGTACGCCGGGTTGGAGAAGATGGCCGGGTTGAAGAACTGGTTGCTGGGATCGTTAAGGTTGGCCAGATTGAGGCGCTTGAAGTGGTTCTGCAGCCCGACGCTCGGATTCATGTTGGCGAACACCGCACGCCATCCGGGATAGTCGTTGGTCGAAGCGATCGCGCTGAACGGGGTTCCACTGTTGTAGTGCAGGGCGGCGCCGATGGTCCAACCGCCCACGAGGTATTCGAGCGCCTTCGAATGAGTCAGCCACTTGCCGTTGCGGCCAAAGGGCGCGGCATAGTCGATGTAGCCCTTCAACTGGTGCGTCATGTTGTAGTCGAGCACGTCGTGCGCGCGCGAAGCGCGATCGTAGGGATTCTGCGTGTACGCCGTCCCGGGTCCTTCCTGGTATGCGCCTCCGCCGGAGACGTTGCCTTCCGCACGCGAGAGCGTGTAGCTCATGTCCGTCGTGAGGCCGTGGTACGACTGCGTCTCGACTTCCGCAATCAGCGCGCGGTAGGCGCTCACGCCCAACGGCGGCCCGACATACCGCAACTGCTGCCCGGCCGAGGCCAGTTGCGGGAATGGATTGATGGCCTGATATGCGTAACCGCTGAACCCTGCGTAAGGATAGGGCACGCCCGCAGCGCCGGCATCCGCCGGGCTGGTCACCACATCGTTCACATGGCCCGAATTCAGCAAAGGCAAGTACGTCTGCAGGGTCGGGTAGTTGAAGGGCTCCAGGCTGGCATCGTGCAGGCGGCTGCCCTTGTTGGCGAGATAGTTCATCGAGAAGACGGCCCTTTGCGTAAACGCGTACTGGAACCCAAGATTCCAGTTCTGCGTGATGCCCATGGTGCGCGTGTTGGGAACCACGTACACTGCGCCGCCGCTCACGTCGGTCTGCGCGATCGTCTTGTCCGCGTACGTCGGCTGGCCCGGATAGCCCCCATCCCAATTGAAGGCGGCCTCATTCTGCGAAGGATTGAGGATGTTGTTCGTGCCGATAAAGCCCACCGCTGCTCCGAACGCGCCGAAGGGTACGCCCGTGAACTGGTTCACCCCCAGCGGCACATAGAACAGACCGTATGCGCCGCGCAGCGTCAGCTTCCGGGTGCGCGCATACGTGAATCCGACATGCGGCCCGAACTGATGGAGATTGTTTTCGGTTTCGTAGGTCGTCCCGCCGTCCTGGCCGAAAATGTAAGCGCCCTTCACCGGAGCCCAGTTAGGGTTCACCGCGTTCACATCGAAATTGGTCCAGTGGCCGTCCTTTTCGTAAAAAGCGCCATTCACGTCCCAGCGCAGCCCCAGGTTCAGGGTCAGATTGGGCCTCACCTTCCAGTCGTCCTGCGCGTAAAGGTCGAAGAGCTTGCGGCGGCCGTGCAGCAGGAAGTCGACATTGTTGTTCGAGCTCTGCACGTCCCCCAACAGGAAGTTCGCGAATGCGAAGCCGACCTGCGGCTGCACGTTGGGATCGGTAGGCGCATTGGTGGTGTTGGAGAAGTTGTAGGTTTGCACGCCGCCGGATGTCCGGCTGTTCACCTGTTTGGCCTTCAAGTCGCCGCCGAATTTGAAGGTGTGCTTGCCGTGGGTCCACGACACCGCGTCGTTGAAGATGAGCGCGTCGAACACGTAGCCATCGGAGTAGGGCATGCCGATGCTGGGCTCGGTAATGCCCTCGGGGCTGCCATTGAAATTGATCACCGGGAAGTTATGCACGCCCTGGGTCTGTGTGAAGCCGTAGGTCGCGGGGTCCACCGGGTGATCCGGCTGGTCGGATGCGGCATTTTCGTTATACGCCAGAGACGCAAAATTCAGCAGGTTGGGGGAAATGATATGCGTGTACTGCACGCGCATCGAGCGGTTTTCCTGCCGCTGGAAATCGCCGGAGTTGAATGGCCCGCCGGTTGTCGTTCCCGTCTGCCACGGACTGCCCACGTTCACGATGGGCAGCGTCCACCAGTTGAATGAAGAGGTCAGGTGGTCCTTGCCCGTGAGGTTGAAATCCACTTTGACATCAAGGTGCTCATTGATGGTCGACGGCACGCCTATGAAAGCGGGATAGTTATTCTGCAGGTTGCCGTTGGTCGGCGCGTAATCCGTCTTGAAGGTCTGCACCACGTTATTGGCGACATTGCTGAAACGCGCGCTGGGGATTACGTTGCCGGCGAACGGCGCATAGCACGTGGTCCCGTTCACCACGTTTTTCGTCGTCGGGTCGAAGATTTGTCCAGCCACATACTGGTTTCCCGTGCACGGATTCACGATCGCGTTGCCGGCGGCATCCACGATGGGCGAACCGAGCAGAGCGCTGAAATCGCCGTTGAGAAATGGAATGGCGGGAACCGTGGCCTGCTGCTGCCCGTATTGCAACTGCTGCTGGTTGTAGCGCTCGAAATCGCCGAAAGCAAAGATACGGTTTTTCCAGATGGGCCCGCCGGAGCTGAGGCCCCAATCCTTGAAAGTGTCTGTGGCCCGGCCATAAGCCGCGCGGCAGGCCCGGTCGCCCGCAGCGCACTGCGACAGGAAGTAGTTGCTGTCCCAGGCATTTGCGTTCAGATCCGTATTGGCCAGGAACCCGTAGGCGCTTCCGTGCAACTGGTTAGCGCCGGACTTCAACTCCAAAATCAGCACGCCGCCACCGGTTCCGGAAGCCTCGGCCGAGATGCCGCTGGTCTGCACCTGCATCTCCTGCACCGACTCCATCCCGATTTCCTGCACGAAACCCTGCAGTCCCGCCGAGGCGTCGGTTCCGTCCACGATCACGTTCTTGGTGCTGTCCTGCGATCCCGCAATATGCCCCGAATAATTGCCGCCCGTGGTGGTGGGCACCACGCTATAGGCAAAGGCGGTCACGTCGCGGCCTCCGGTCACATCCAGCGGCAGGTCGGTCATCGCTTTCGCACTCAGATCGGTGCTGATGGTCGACTCTTCCGTCTGCGCGAAGGGAACATCGGCCGTGACCGTCACCGTCTGCTGCTCCGAGCCAACGCTCAGAATGGCATTGATGGGCAGGGCCTGATGGATCCGCAGCTCGATGCCGGTGCGTTCCGAACTCTGGAATCCCTGGCGCTCAAAACGCAGGGTGTAGTGGCCAACGGGCAGGTCAGGGATGTTATAGATACCCACATCGTTGGACAACCCGAGCACCGTGCGGCCGGTTTCCAGGTGGGTGGCCGACACCTTGACGCCCGAAATCACAGCACCCGATTCGTCGGTAATCGTTCCATTGATGGATGCCACATCTACCTGCGCGGTCAATGGCAAAACCGTGCAGGCAAGCAGGATGAGTAAGTGGATGTACGCTCTGAACGACCGGGGCATTAGGCCTGTCTCCATTCAAAATCAGATCAGCGCCGCCGGGTGCATCCGTAGATAGTGATCGGATAATTCGTTCTGTTATTTGCACAGCCGGCGAAGCTCATTCGAGGATGGCCGGCGGGGGGAGCGGGTGGGGGAGATGTGCCGCCGGGTAAACTCGTTATGGTTCTTGTACACCTGTCTATACATCTTGTCAATATACTTGGTGACGAACCCGTCGCAATGCGCCGGCAAAAAGGCCGCCCCGGGGACAGAGATCCTTTGTCGCGAGCTTTTCTGCTTCTACGCGCCTTACGCGAAACGAGGCTGCCGCCCGGCTGATGGATTGGATGCCGGGGAGCGGCTCGCACAGCCTGTGCACATGCCAGGGTTCACCAGGCCCAGGCCGGCCAGACGCAGAATGGGACCCGGAATTCGCCCCAGATCGCGCGGGGAATGCGAATCGTTGGAGACTTACTCGGTCACCGACGCCAACACCTTCAACACCGCCCGATAGCGGTCCCCGCGGTAGAGAGACCGCGCCGCTTCGATGGGTTTGCCGGCAGCGTCGCGCAGAATTCGCGAGATCACCAGCAGGCTCGACCGCGGCGGAATCTCGAGCAGTTCGGATTCCCTGCGATTGGCGGCGCGCGCCTCAAGGACCTCATCGGCGCTGTTGATTGTCACACCGTAGCGCTCGCGCAACGTCTGGTATAGCGACCCGGTGCGGAAGTCAATCGCCTCGATGCCGGGAAACCGGTCGCGCGACAACGACCCTTCTTCAATGGCCATGGGTGTCCCGTCGGCAAAACGCAGGCGAACCAGGCGGAAAATCGGCGCCCCCGGACCGATTTCCAATTGCGCCGCAACCTCGTCTTCCGCCTCCGTGGAAGCGGCTTCGAGAATACGGGACGAGGCTCTCATGCCCAGCGATCGCATTTCGGCGGTAAATCCCGCCAGGTGGGCGATGTCCTTTTCCACCTTGGGCTGGGTGACAAACGTGCCGCGGCCCTTCTGGCCCGCTGCGTAGCCCTGGTTTTTCAGCGATTGCAGCGCCTGGCGCGTGGTCATGCGGCTCACGCCGTACACCCGCGCCAGTTCTTCTTCGCTGGGCACGGGATCGCCCGCGCGCAGCTCCCCCGACTTGATCATCTTCAGGAGATGAGACTGAATCTGAAAATAGAGGGGTGTGAAGCTGCTTTTATCCAGCGGCTCAAAGCGGAGATTGCGGGTTTCCTTCTCCGGGGCGGATTTTCCGTTTTGGACGTGGGCCGCGGCCATGCTGCCTCCTCGAATCCTCTAGCTTGCCTGACTGAGTACGACGATCGCTACCAACAGAATACCGATTCCCGAATACATCCATTTTCTTGCCCGGGGCGGGGCCTGCCGCCATTCCCCCAGCGCCAGTCCGAAGATGTTGGCGAGCAGGAGGCCGGTGGCCAGGCTCAGCGGCCATCCGATGGCCGTGCCGAGCGCGCCCAGCCGGGGTGCGGCGGCTCCGTACACAAAAATGCTTCCACCCCACAGCAGGGCCATCAAGGCGGAAAGTGAGTAGAGCCGGCCACTGCCCGGCTTGACGAATCCGCCCAAGCTGCGGTTCTTGAGAAACAGGTATATGCAAAACCCGAGGTTCGGCACCAGGCCGGCGCCCAGCATCAGCACCCAGATCAGGTTTACGCTGGAGAACTGGCTCAATCCCGACGCACGACCGGCCGCCGCGATCGGTTGCGCCATGGTAAACCCGATGTTGAAAATGGCCGAGAATACGCCTGCCCCGGTGGCGAGCAACAGGCCTGCGCCGATGGATCGCGCCCGGCCGACAAGATTTCCGCGATCGGAATCGATGCCCGCGGTCTTTTCGCGAAGGTGCCCGGCCCAGCCGCAGAGCGCGATCGCCAACACCTCAATGAGCACGCCGGAAAGGATCATGCGGCCCGAACGCTGCATCAGCTTATCGCGATCCAGGATAACCAGCGGCAGCAACGATCCCACTGCGGAACTGATGGCAAGCACCAGCGTATTTGCCAGCGAGATGCCGATCGCGCTTACGCTCTGGCCGAACATGATGGCCCCGAATCCCCACGCGAACCCGGTAAGCAGCGCGACCAGGACTGCCTGCCCCGGAGCATGCGCCAGCACGCTCCAGCTCTGGGGCGCGACCAGGGTGATGATGGCGGCCGGCATGAGCAGGCAGGAAACAGTAATAAAAATGCTCCACACGTTCTCCCATTCCCAGCGGCCCAGAAAACGCATGGGAAGGGTAAAGCTGCCGTTCATCAAGCCTGAGGCCACGGCCAGCATGGCGCCGGTTGCAATAGTCTGTTGCATTCTGTTCCCCTCGAGAAGTTCGGCGGTCCCAGGGTCAGCCTCCACAGTGCCTGGGACCCGCCGGGAAATTACATGTATGTTGATCAGCAGCTAAGTTGACTATACAACATACCTGCTGTACATGTACAATTGGTTTCGTTCAATGGTCCATCTCGACGGGCCCCGAGGATTCACTCTCATGCAGAACCTCAAAAACCGGCTCAAAGGGGGACTGGTCGTATCCTGCCAGGCCGCCCCGGGCAGTCCCCTCGACGACACCGACGCCGTCCGGCGCATTGCCCTGGCAGCCCTGGAAAACGGGGCCGCGGGGCTGAGGATCAACAGTCCTGAGCACATCGCCGCCCTGCGCCGCCACACCGACGTTCCCATCATCGGCATTCAAAAACGCTATCGTGATGGCGAGCTGTTCATCACGCCGGACTTCGAAGGGGCCGCGGGCCTGGCCGTCGCCGGTGCTTCCATCATTGCGATGGACTGCACAGGCCGGACCAACGGCCGGGCGTGGTCGCGGGAGGAATCGTGGCAGGGGCTCATTGGGCGCATTCATCGCGAACTGCGCCTCCTGGTCATGGCCGACGTGGCCACGCTTGATGAGGCGAGCGCCGCAGCCGCAGCGGGGGCCGATTTTGTGGGCACCACGCTCAATGGCTACACCGAGGAGACCCGGGACGTGAAATGTTTCGACTGGTCCCTGCTGCAGGCCATGACCAGCCTCCCGGTGCCGATTATTGCCGAGGGCCATATCTCCCGCCCGGAGCAGGCGCAGCGCGCTATCTCGACCGGCGCATGGTGCGTCGTGGTCGGTTCGGCCATTACGCGGCCGGGCGTCATTACCGCGGGTTTTGTGCGCACCATGCGGCGGGGAAGCGCCAACAGCCCCGTCATAGGGGTCGATATCGGCGGCACTGGAATCAAGGCGGGGATCGTACTGCGCAATGGAGAGGTGCGGTTCCACGTAAATGTGCCTACGGATGCAGCCGGCGGACGTGTCGCCATTTGCGCCGGCCTGTCGAAAGCAGTCACCCAGGTGCTCGATTGCGCACGCCGGCACGATGTCCGCCCCGTCGCAGTGGGAATCGCGAGTGCCGGCGCCATCGATACGCAGAGCGGCAGCGTATTTGCCGCGACGGATAATCTGCCGGGCTGGACGGGCTTCGACCTGCGCGGTTTCGCCGAGAAGAATTTTTATCTGCCTGCATTCGTCGTGAATGATGCCCAGGCCGCGGTTCTGGCCGAGCTGCATTTCGGCGCAGGCAAGACACTATCCGACTTTGTCGCCATCACGGTGGGCACCGGCATCGGCGGCGGAATCGTGTCCGATCGCAAACTGCTCACCGGGCAGCATGGCTTCGCCGGCACCATCGGCCATCAGACGATCCGAGCGGGAGGCGAACCCTGCAACTGTGGGCGGCTGGGCTGCCTGGAAGCTTATGTCTCCACGCGCGCGTTGATCCGCGAATACCTTCGCCTGGGTGGAAATCTCGACCCGGCGCTCGATTCCGCCGCGCAGGCATTTGAGATCAGCGGCCGAGCCAGCAGCGGCGAGGCCGTGGCCCATGGCGCGTACTCCACGCTGGCCGATTACCTCGCCGAAGGCGTTGCCAACCTGTTCAACATTCTCGATCCGGAAGCGGTGCTGCTTTCAGGTGGCTTGATTGCCGGGCAAGCCGGCTTCATTGACCAGGTGGCGCAACGGACCCGCAGACTCTTGCACTTTGGCGACAAGCGCCAGCCCCGAATTATCGGCGCAGCCGGCGGGCAGTACGCGGGCGTGCAAGGCGCGGGTGCACTGGCATTCTCGCAGGATTCTGACCCCAGCGATTGTTAAGGATCGGCCGCAAGGCAGGCGCGGTGCTGTCAATGCCTGCAAACCCGTCCCGTGGAGCATCCATGCAAATCTCGCGCTTGAGCTTCTCCGTATTTCTGCTGTCCGTTCTTATTCCCTCGCTTTCAGCGCAGGCGGCGGCTGTCCGCTTGCAGTTGATTCCGCCGTCTCCGATCAGCGACCGCATCGATATCGACATCCGCGGCGCGATCGAAAATAACACGGCGCGCACACAGCAATACACGGCCAGCCTTTATCTGGACTTAGAGAGCCCCAAAGCGCGGATCAGCACGGAACAGATCACGGTGCCCGCGCATGCGAGCAGCGGCGTGTACACCCGGCGTGCCGCGGCGGGCCTTGCGGGCAAGCACCGCGTCATTCTTGTGGTTGCCGGTCCGGAGGGAACGCGGCGCTGCGAGCGGCCGCTTGAAGTAGTGCACTCCGACACACCCTCTACCCGCACCATCGATGGCGCATGGATCGGTCTTATCCACTGGAGCCGGGAAGAAGCGCGCTACTGGTACTCGGATATCGTCAAACTAACCGATGACGACTGGCGCCAGCAGATCCAAGGCATGCACGGGCTGGGCATGAACACCGTGATCGTGCAACAGGTGTTCCAGAACCAGGAGTACTACGGACGCAACACCATCGCTAGGGCGGGCTACAAAGGGGAGGCCAACTACCCATCGAAGCTGTATCCCGGCCGTGCGCCCATCGCCGCTCAGGACGCGCTCGAGGCCATCCTGTCGCAGGCCGATGCGCTCGATATGCACGTGTTTCTCGGGGTAGGCATGTACGCGTGGTTCGATTTCAGCGCCGCCTCGCTGGACTGGCACAAAAAAGTCGCGTCGGAATTGTGGGAACGGTACGGTCATCATCCTTCATTTTACGGATTCTATGTTTCCGAGGAGACCTATGGAAGCCTGATTCCCGACGAGGGTGAAGCGGCGAAGGATCGATATCGAGCCGAGATCACGCACTTCTTTGCGGAGTTTCAGAAGCACTGCCGCAGCCTGGCTCCGGAAAAACCGGTGATGCTGGCGCCCAACGCGCACGGGCTCATGAAATCTCAGGACATCTGGCCGCAGGTACTGGAGCATATCGACGTTCTCTGCCCGTTCGCATTCGCTCGTATGCCGGAAGGCGATGTCACCGGCCAACAGGCGGCGGAGATCTACGCGAAAATGTGCAGGCAGACCCACACTCACCTTTGGCTCGATCTCGAGGCATTCTCGTTCGAAGGCAAGGCTCTCATTCCTCGGCCCATCGCCGGTATCGAACAGGACCTGAGTGAGTTTCCGATCTTCGAAAAGGTGATCTGCTATCAATACTCCGGGATCTTCAATGCACCCAATACACGAATCAACCCGGGAGGCCCGAGGACGGTCACGCTGTACGAGGATTATCTGGAATACCTGCGAGGTATTGGCCGCGCGCCGCAGCATGCATCGAATTGAAGTGCGCGGGGAGGATGGGTGAATTATGTTGAATGGACGCAAATTGCACGACGTCCGTGCTCATGTGCTCGGGCCCCTTCCGGTCCAGGTTCGATCTCTGCTTCACGGATGCGCGCTCAGCTGCGTCTTGCTCCAGGCCGCGGCTTTCTCCCTGGCGCAGACTCCGGCGGCATCCGCAACGCAATTGGCTGACCTGGACCGTGCCGCAGCGCTTTCCCAAAACGGCGCACAGGCACAGGCGGAGCGCATCGTGATCGACTACCTCGTGCATCATCCCGATTCGGCCAGAGCGCACGCCTTGCTAGGGCTGGTGAAATATCGCCAGGGAATTCCCGACAAATCTCTCGACCAGTATTCGCTAGCTGCGAAGTTCGCGTCGTTGAAGGCCGATGACCTGCGCATCGTCGCGCTCGACTACCTCCAATTACACGATCTGCCCGCATCGGAGCACTGGCTCAAGGAATCCATCGTGCGCAGCCCGAACGACTGGAGGACCTGGCGTTACCTTGCGGGCGTACAGTACAGCGAAGAACATCCGGTGGACTCCGCCCGCTCATTTGAACAGTGCCTGCGACTCGATCCCACGAATGCGCTCGCTGAGGACGGACTGGCTCGTTCGCACGAGGCGCTTGGAATTACTCAAAATGCCGAGCAAGAATATCGCCAGGCCGTTCTACTCAATTCGCGCGCCGCATCGCCCTCCTGGCTTCCGCTCCTGCATTACGGCAGCTACCTGCGCAGAACGTCACGTGTCTCTGAGTCGCTTCCCCTTCTGAACCAGGCGGCTCAACTGTCCCCGGATGACTGGGAAGCGCATGCGGAGCTCGCGCAAGCCTACGAGGACCAGGGCGACCTGAAGACGGCCGAATCGGAGTATCAACGTGCCATCGCCCAGGCTCCGGATCGTGTCCGCCTGCACATTATGCTGGCGCGCACCTACCAGCGCGATGGGCAAAAGGATAAAGCGTCCACCGAGATCAAGCTCTATCAGAGCTTCGCAGCACAATATTCAGGGAATCGCGACCTGCTCGACAAATGACGATTCGGTCGGAGCGTTGGTCGATCTCTTCGAGTCAAAACGCGACTGCTTTGCCCTGGGATGGAGGCATTTATTGAGCCACTCACCAACCATGGCTGGACGGAATCTCGGTTTTCAGGTCGTCGGCGGTTGAGGGTCGATCTGGCCCTCTCATTCGTATCGCAACGCTACCATCGGGTCAACCCGCGTCGCTCTTCTCGCCGGTACGTAAGCAGCCAGCATCGCAACCGCAAAGAACAAAGCAGATACGCCGAGGAATGACACCGGATCTAGAGCGCGCACGCCGAAAAGGATTGCTCGCAGCAGGTAGCCGGTGACCGGGCTGCGGCATCTGCGCGACAGCCAAAGCGCCGACAACCTGGTGCAGCAGGTGCTGATCACCGCGCTGCAGCTCTTGGGCGCCGGCGGACTGCGCGAGCCTGAGAAACTGGCCTCGTTTGTGCTGGGGACGTGCCGCATGACTGTGCTGAATCAACGCCGCGGAGTGCGGCGCCGGCATCAACTCCTGGATCAGTTCGGCCTGGAGATGCTGGCTCCGGTTCCGTCGGCCGGCCCTCGTCTGGATCACGAGAAGCTGGCCAATTGCGTGCAGGGGCTAAAGGAGCGGGAACGCGCGGTGATCGTGATGTCGTTCTATGAC
>DASXXV010000095.1:0-16260 GCA_036502905.1 Occallatibacter sp.
AAGTGACGCGCGTCGCCCGCGAAGTCGGCACCGACGGCAAGCTGGGCGGCCAGGCCGTCGTCCCCGGCGTGGCCGGCACCTGGAAGGATCTCACTGACTCGGTGAACGCCATGGCCGGCAACCTAACCGCACAGGTGAGAAACATCGCTGAAGTAACCACCGCCGTCGCCCGTGGCGACCTCTCCCGCAAGATCACCGTGGACGTAAAAGGCGAAATTCTGGAGCTCAAAGACACCATCAACACCATGGTGGACCAGCTCAACGCCTTCGCCGGCGAAGTTACCCGCGTGGCCCGCGAAGTCGGCACCGAAGGAAAACTCGGCGGCCAGGCCAGCGTGCCCGGAGTGGCCGGCACCTGGAAGGATCTCACCGACAACGTGAACTTCATGGCCGGCAACCTCACCGGCCAGGTCCGCAACATCGCCGAGGTGGCCACCGCCATCGCCAACGGCGACCTCTCCCGCAAAATCACCGTTGACGTGCGCGGCGAAATCCTGCAGCTCAAGGAAACCCTCAACACCATGGTGGACCAGCTCAACAGGTTCGCCGGCGAAGTCACCCGCGTGGCCCGCGAAGTCGGTACTGAAGGCCGCCTCGGCGGACAGGCCAACGTGCCCGGCGTGGCCGGCACCTGGAAAGATCTCACCGACTCCGTCAACTCCATGGCCGGAAACCTCACCGCCCAGGTGAGAAACATCGCCGAAGTCACCACCGCCGTGGCCCGCGGCGACCTCTCCCGCAAAATTACCGTTGACGTGAAAGGCGAAATTCTGGAGCTGAAAAACACCATCAACACCATGGTCGATCAGCTCAATGGGTTCGCCGGCGAAGTCACCCGCGTGGCCCGCGAAGTCGGTACCGAAGGCCGCCTTGGCGGACAGGCGCAGGTGCCCGGCGTGGCCGGTACCTGGAAAGACCTCACTGACAACGTCAACTTCATGGCTTCGAACCTCACCGGTCAGGTGAGAAACATCGCCGAAGTCGCCACCGCCGTGGCCCGCGGCGACCTCTCCCGCAAAATCACCGTCGACGTCCGTGGCGAAATTCTCGAGCTCAAAGACACGCTGAATACCATGGTGGACCAGCTCAATGCGTTCGCCGGCGAAGTTACTCGCGTGGCCCGCGAAGTAGGCACCGACGGCAAACTCGGGGGCCAGGCCAATGTGCCCGGCGTGGGCGGCACCTGGAAGGATCTCACCGACTCCGTCAACTCCATGGCCTCCAACCTTACCGGCCAGGTCCGCAATATCGCCGAAGTGTCAACCGCGATCGCCTCCGGTGACCTTTCCAAGAAGATCACCGTCAACGTCTCCGGCGAGATCCTGCTGCTGAAAGAAACCATCAACACCATGGTGGACCAGCTCAACCGGTTCGCCGGCGAAGTGACGCGCGTGGCCCGCGAAGTCGGTACGGAAGGCAAGCTCGGCGGCCAGGCCAACGTGCCCGGCGTGGCCGGCACCTGGAAAGACCTCACCGACTCCGTCAACTCCATGGCCGGCAACCTCACCGCGCAGGTTCGAAACATTGCCGAAGTCACCACCGCCGTGGCCCGCGGCGACCTCTCCCGCAAAATCACCGTCGACGTGAAAGGCGAAATTCTCGAGCTCAAAAATACCATCAACACCATGGTCGATCAGCTCAACGCGTTCGCCGGCGAAGTTACCCGCGTGGCTCGCGAAGTGGGCACCGACGGTAAGCTCGGTGGTCAGGCCATGGTGCCCGGCGTGGCAGGCACCTGGAAGGATCTCACCGACTCGGTGAACTTCATGGCCGGCAACCTTACCGCGCAGGTTCGCAACATTGCCGAGGTGGCCACCGCCATCGCCAACGGCGACCTCTCCCGCAAAATCACCGTCGACGTGCGCGGCGAAATCCTGCAGCTCAAGGAAACCCTCAACACCATGGTGGAGCAGCTTCGCTCGTTCGCTGCCGAAGTAACGCGCGTAGCCCGCGAAGTCGGTTCCGAAGGCCGCCTCGGCGGTCAGGCCAACGTGCCCGGCGTCGCCGGAACATGGAAGGATCTCACGGACTCAGTGAACGCCATGGCGGGCAACCTCACCGCCCAGGTGAGAAACATTGCCGAAGTCACCACCGCCGTGGCCCGCGGCGACCTTTCCCGCAAGATTACGGTGGACGTGAAAGGGGAAATCCTCGAGCTGAAGGACACCATCAACACCATGGTGGACCAGCTCAATGCGTTCGCCGCTGAAGTCACCCGCGTGGCCCGCGAAGTTGGCACCGACGGCAAGCTCGGCGGCCAGGCTGTCGTCCCCGGCGTGGCCGGCACCTGGAAAGACCTCACCGACAACGTGAACGTCATGGCCGTCAACCTGACGGAACAGGTCCGCGGCATCGTGAAGGTCGTCACCGCCGTGGCCAACGGCGCGCTCAACCAGAAGCTCACAGTCAACGCCAAGGGCGAAGTCGCCGCCCTCGCTGAGACCATCAACAATATGACGGACACGCTGGCCACCTTCGCCGACCAGGTGACCACCGTTGCCCGCGAAGTCGGTGTGGAAGGCCGCCTCGGCGGACAGGCCAACGTGCCCGGCGCGTCCGGCACCTGGAAGGATCTCACCGGCAACGTCAACCTGCTGGCCGACAACCTCACCAACCAGGTGCGCGCCATCGCCGAAGTGGCAACCGCCGTCACCAAGGGCGACCTCACCCGTTCCATCCAGGTGGAAGCCCGCGGCGAAGTGGCCGAACTCAAAGACAACATCAACACCATGATCGAAAACTTGCGGCTCACCACCGACCGCAACACCGAGCAGGACTGGCTGAAGACCAACCTCGCCCGCTTCATGAACATGCTGCAGGGCCAGCGCGACCTGGGGTCCGTGGGCAGGATGTTGCTTTCCGAGCTTGCTCCCCTGGTCAGCGCTCAACAGGGCGTCATTTACCAGATGGAGTCCGAAGCCACTCAGCCCGATGGCACGCTGGTATTGCTCTCGACTTACGCGGATACCCCCGAGGGCCATTACCGCGAGGTCCGTATCGGACAGGGACTACTCGGCCAGTGCGCTTCAGAGAAGCGTCGCATCCTCATCACCGACCTGCCCAAGAAGACCACCCCCATCCGCTCCGGCCTCTTCAAGGCCGTTCCCAAAAATGTAATCGTGCTCCCGGTGCTGTTCGAAGATCGCGTCAAGGCCGTCATTGAACTGGCCAGCCTGAGCGCGTTCACGGCATCCCAGCTGGCGTTCCTCGAACAGCTCGCATCCTCCATCGGCATCGTGCTCAACTCCATTGAAGCCACCATGCAGACTGAGGCCCTGCTCAAGCAGTCGCAGCAGCTCGCCGCCGAACTGCAGACTCAGCAGAGGGAGCTTCAGCAGACCAACGAGCAGCTCGCCCAGAAGGCGCAGCAACTCGCTGAACAGAACTACGAGGTGGAACGCAAGAACCAGGAAATCGAGCAGGCCCGCCGGGCCCTGGAAGAAAAAGCCCGCGAGCTGGCACTCACCTCAAAGTACAAATCCGAATTCCTGGCCAACATGTCCCACGAGTTGCGCACCCCGCTCAACTCCATCCTGGTGCTCGGCCAGCAACTTGCCGAAAATCCCGACGGCAGCCTCACGCCCAAGCAGGTGGAATTCGCCCGCACCATCCACGGCGCCGGGACTGACCTGCTCAACCTCATCAGCGACATTCTCGACCTGTCTAAAATCGAATCCGGCACAGTCTCCGTCGAGGCCGAGGAAATCTTCTTCGGCGCGCTGATTGAAACGGTCGCTCGCCCGTTCCGTCACGAAGCGGAAAACAAGAAACTCTCCTTCGAAGTCTCCAGCGACCCGCGCCTGGGACGCAGCCTGGTCACCGACTCCAAGCGCCTCCAGCAGGTCCTCAAAAATCTCCTCTCCAACGCCTTCAAATTCACCGAACACGGCGGAGTCACCCTGCGCATCTCGCCCGTGGCTGGAGGATGGCGCCCCGATCATCCCATCCTCTCTGGCGCCGGCTCCGTCATTGCATTTGAAGTCACGGATACCGGCATCGGCATCCACCCCGAAAAACAGAGAATCATTTTCGAGGCCTTCCAGCAGGCCGATGCAGGTACCAGCCGCAAGTACGGCGGAACCGGCCTGGGGCTCGCCATCAGCCGCGAACTCGCCAACCTGCTGGGCGGCGAGATTCAGCTGCGCAGCACCCCCGCCAAGGGAAGCACGTTCACCCTTTACCTCCCCCAGACCTACGTTGGGCCAGCCGCGCTCGCCATGCTCAAGATCGATAGGCCGGGGACGCCTGCCGCGGCAACCCCCGTCTTCCTGACCACCGTGGCCGCAGCCGAGCAGGAGTCGCGCATCGAAGACGACCGCAATAATCTGGCGGACGGCGACGCGGTGCTGCTCATCGTGGAAGATGACCCGCACTACGCCCGCGTCCTCTGCGACCTGTCGCGCGACAAGGGATTCAAGGTGCTGGTGGCGCACACCGGCGCGGAAGCCCTCGCCCTCGCCCGCGAATACAATCCCTCCGCCATTTCCCTGGACGTGTTCCTGCCCGACATGCTGGGCTGGACCATCCTCAACCACCTCAAGCAGGATTCGAAGACCCGCCACATCCCCGTGCAGATGCTTACTCTCGACGAGGACCGCCATCACGGCTTGTCGCGGGGCGCATTTTCCTTCGTTACCAAGCCCACATCCAGCGAGGACCTCGATGCCGCTCTTACCCGCATCCGCGATTACTCGCAGCCCCGCCGCAAACGCCTCCTGGTCGTCGAAGACAATCCCGCCGAGCAGGTCAGTATTCGCGAACTGCTCGGTTACTCTGATATCGACATCGACACTGCCGGTTCCGGGAAGGAGGCTCTCCAGGCCCTGACTTCCTCCGAATACGATTGCGTGGTGCTCGATCTGCGCCTCCCCGACATGACCGGCTTCGACGTCATGGAACAACTGCGCGACACCCCCAAGCTGCAGGATCTGCCCGTCGTCATCTTCACCGGCCGCGAACTCACCCCCGACGAAGACGCCCAGCTCCACCAGTTCGCCCGCAGCGTGGTTGTCAAGGACGTCGAGTCGCCCGAGCGTCTGCTCGACGAGACGGCCCTCTTCCTGCATCGCGTGGTTGCCGACTTGCCCCAGACCAAGCAGGATATGCTCGACCGCCTGCACCGTTCCGACGACGCGCTGGCCGGACGCAAGGTCCTCGTAGTCGACGACGATGTGCGCAACATCTTCGCCCTCAGCAGCGTCCTGGAGCGCCGCGGCATGACAGTCCTCTCCGCCGGCACCGGCCGCGAAGCCATTCAGACCATCGAAAACACGCCCGATTTGGCAATTGTTTTGATGGACATTATGATGCCAGAAATGGATGGCTACGAAACCATGCAAGTCATCCGCCAGAACCCGGCGCTGCGTCGCCTGCCCATCATTGCCCTGACCGCCAAGGCTATGAAAGGCGACCGCGAAAAATGCCTGGAAGCCGGCGCTTCGGAGTACCTGGCTAAGCCCGTCAATACCGAACAACTGTTGTCCGCATTGCGCATGTGGCTGCATCGCTAGCCAAGGCGCGTTTTTGGAGGGACTACTTTTTGCCGTACCAGGGGTTAACGTCCAATGAAGGTCGATGACAAAGTCAATATCCTGATGGTGGACGACCAGCCTGCCAAGCTTTTGAGCTACGAGGTTATCCTCGCGGAGCTGGGCGAAAACCTTATCAAGGCGACCACCGCCAGCGAAGCGCTCAGCATCCTTCTTAAGACGGATGTGGCGGTGGTGCTGATGGACGTGAGCATGCCCGATCTCGACGGCTTTGAACTCGCCGACGTGATCCGGCAGCATCCCCGTTTTCAGAAAACCGCCATCATCTTCATCTCCGGTGTGCACTTCACTGACTCCGACAAGATCCAGGGCTACCGCAGCGGCGCCGTCGATTACATCTCCGTGCCGGTCGTGCCCGAAGTGCTACGCGCCAAGATCGGCGTGTTCGTCGACCTCCATCGCAAAACCCGCCAGCTCGAGATGCTTAACAACGAACTCGAGCGGCGCGTCACCGAGCGCACCGATGAGTTGCGCCAGCGTGAGGAGCAGTTCCGCACCCGTGCTGAACTGCTCGAACTGGCCACCGAAGCCATCATGGTTCGCGATCTTGGTGGCGCTCTCCAGTTCTGGAATACCGGCGCGGAAGCCCTCTATGGCTGGAAACGCGAAGAAGTCCTGGGCCAGGAAATTCATCACCTCCTGCAAACCATTTTCCCCACCCCCCGGGAAGAAATCGAAGCCGAGCTTCGCGAACGCAAGACTTGGCAGGGTAACCTCGTGCAACGTACGAAAGATGGCTCCGAGGTAATCGTAGCCTGCCGAAAGACCGTGAACCACGAGGGCAATGCCGTCCTCGAGGTCAGCCGCGATATCACCGCCCAGGTGCAGGCCGAGGAAGCCCTGCGCGAAACCGAGAAACTGGCCGCCATGGGCCGCGTGGCCGGCATCATCGCCCACGAAATCAACAATCCTCTCGCCGCTATCACCAACACCCTCTATCTCGTTCGCAATCACCCCTCGCTTGACGATACCGCCCGCCACTTCGCCGATGTCGCCGAGCAGGAGTTGCAGCGCGTCTCCCACATCACCCGCCAGACCCTTAGCTTCTATCGTGAATCCAAGCAGCCCATTGCGGTGAACCTCACCGACCTGCTCAATGATGTGCTGGAACTCCAGGACCGCGTGCTCAGTTCGACCCATATTGGACTGCAACGGAAGTACACCGTCTCCCCGGTCGTGCAGGGCTTCCCCGTCGAGTTGCGCCAGGTGTTCCTCAACCTGGTGGGCAACGCCATCCAGGCAATGCCTACCGGCGGCAACCTCCGTGTCTCCGCCCGTGAAGCCACCGATTGGAGAGGCCGGCGCCGCGGTGCGTCCATCTCCGTCGTCGATACCGGCGTAGGCATCCGGCCGGAAGACTTGAAGCGGTTGTTTCAACCCTTCTTCAGTACCAAGTCCACCAAGGGTACCGGCCTCGGTCTCTGGATCAGCAAGGGCATCGTGCAGAAATATGATGGCACTCTCACTTGCCGCAGTTTCAGAACCCAGCGTGGCTGCGTCACCTGCTTCCGCGTATTTCTGCCCGTCACCGATGCCGCTCCCGGCGAAGCGCCAAAAGCAGAGTCCGAGTTATCTTCCGCCAGCCGTCGCGCCTGGCAAGCGGTGTAGGTTGCTGCGCAAAACGGGTTCTTGCGCCTAAAAATTAACAAAGCTTCCGTGCCGCATCCTTGCGATTTTGCTCGGTCGCAAGGCTGGGAACCACAAGAGCCCAAATACCCGTTCAATCGGAGCGCGTTTCCGCAGCCTTCCCCAGCGCTGCGGACGTTTGCCTGTCCCACCCAAACTCAACTATCGTTCAAAGTGCAGCAGCCGAAGCTTACGCTGAAACCGGCTGATGCGCTGGAGCCATGCCATGAGTCTCTACTGTGCCACCGGCAGCGAACAGGCCGACCTTTCCCCGGATCAGCTCAAGCAACTACTCTCCGAAGCGCTTGCCCGGCTCGGCCCGCGATCCAGCGTCCTGGCGATTCCTCCCGACATCACGCGCCTTCATTCCCAGGCGGGCATGCTCACCCGCTTCGCATGGCAATACTACGGTGACCGCCTCGCCGCCGTCCTTCCCGCCCTCGGCACCCACGCCCCTCAGCGCCCCGACCAGCTCGACCGCATGTTCGGCGACATGCCCCACTCGCTCTTTCGTGTTCACAATTGGCGCACCGATATCGAAACCATAGGCGAGGTGCCGGCGGAATTCATCCGCGAACAGTCCGAAGGCAAGCTTGATTTCCCCTGGCCAGCGCAGGTCAATCGCATGCTCCTCCACGGCGGCTTCGACCTGATCCTCTCCATCGGTCAGGTCGTGCCCCATGAAGTCATCGGAATGGCCAATTACAACAAGAACATCCTGGTCGGCACCGGCGGCCGCGAAGGTATCAGCCGCAGCCACTACCTGGGCGCCGTCTACGGCCTGGAGCGCATCATGGGACGCGCCGAAAATCCCGTGCGCGCCGTTCTGAATTACGCTTCCGACCGGTTCCTTCGCCACGTCCCCATCGTGTATGTCCACACCGTGATCGGCCGCCGCGCCGACGGCACGCTAGCTGTGCGCGGCCTCTTCGTCGGCGATGATCGGGAATGCTTCCTGCGCGCCGCCGAGCTGAGCTCGAAGGTCAATTTCGAGCAGCTCGACGAGCCCATCCGCAAGGCCGTGGTCTATCTCGATCCCCACGAGTTCCACTCCACCTGGATCGGCAACAAGGCCGTCTATCGCACCCGCATGGCCCTCGCCGACGGCGCGGAACTCATCATCCTGGCGCCCGGCGTGGATGCCTTCGGCGAAGACAAAACCATCGACACCCTGATCCGCAAGTATGGATACCGCGGCACGCCGGCCACCATCGCCGCCGTCGAAGCCAATCCCGACCTGGCCTGCGAACTGGGCGCCGCCGCGCACCTCATCCACTCGTCCTCGGAAGATAGATTCAAGATAACCTGGTGCCCCGGCCAACTTAGCCGGGAGGAAATCGAAGGCGTTAACTTCAGTTACGGCGACTTAGGCGAGATGTTAGAACGCTACGACCCCGATAAGCTGGTCCACGGCTATAACCAGGTGAACGGGGAACAGATCTTCTACATCGCCAACCCCGGACTCGGCCTGTGGGCGCACTCGTCCCGCCTGGTGGCTGCCTGAATTACCACCGCGCTGTCATCCTGACCCTGACCCTGGGCTTGCGAAGGGGAAGGGGAAGGATCTGCAGTTGTCTTTTGTCTGTGCTTGCGAAACACTCGGTATATAAGCCGTGGAATCACATCACACGATTCCCAGTTCCTTCAGCAGAAACGCGTAGTCGAACGCGATCTCCTTCAGGTAGTCGTACCGCCCGCTGGCTCCCCCATGCCCGGCTTTCATATTCGTCACCAGCAGCAGCGGATGCTCATCCGTCTTCAGCGTGCGCAATTTGGCCACATACTTGGCCGGTTCCCAGTACATCACCTGGCTGTCATGCAGGCTCGTCTTGATTAACATTGCCGGATAACTTCCCGGCTTCAGGTTATCGTAAGGCGAGTAACTCAGCATGTACTTGAAATATTGCTCCTGGTTGGGATCGCCCCACTCCTCGTATTCCGGCACGGTCAGGGGCAGGGAAGCGTCCAGCATCGTGTTCATCACATCCACGAACGGCACGTGCGAAAGAATCACGCGGAACAAATCCGGCCGCATGTTCACGATTGCACCCATCAGCAGCCCGCCCGCCGACCCGCCCTCGGCCGCCACCCGCGCCGGGTCGCCGTATCCATTCGTCGTCAAGTGCTCCACCGCGGCAACGAAATCCGTGAACGTGTTTCGCTTTACCAGCATCTTGCCGGCATCGTGCCAGGGCTTGCCCAGGTCGCCTCCGCCGCGGATATGTGCATACGCCATCACGATTCCGCGATCCAGAAGGCTCAGCCGGTTGGAATTGAATCCCATCGGCAGGGAATAACCATACGACCCATAGCCATACACATACAGCGGATTCGTCCCCGCCGCGCGCGCCGGGGTCCCTGAAGACAGGTCTTGGTTCGGGGGATGAAATTTGTCTCGGCGATACACGATCGACACCGGAATGGCCGTGCCGTCCTCCGCCTGGGCATGCACACGCTCGCTGGCATACAGGCTGCGGTCGAACCCGCCCGGAATCTCCAATTCCTTCAGCAGTGTGGATTTTTCCGTTCTCAGGTCATACTCATACACCGAACTGGGCGACACCAGCGACTGGTACGCGTAACGAAATGCGGTCGAATCGAAGATCCTGTTGATGTGCGGATGCGCGCTGTAGGCCGGCTCCGGAAAGGCTATCTCCCCCATCGGCTCCGCCACCGCCGTGTTCCCCACGAAACGCCACACCCGGAGGCGCGGCAAGCCATCCTCGCGTTCGCACGCGATGTAGAAGGCGCTGAACAGGTCCACGTCCTCCAGCATCACATCGGCCCGATGCGGAATGCGCTCCGTCCAGTTCTCCGCTGACGGATCTTCCACCGGCGCTGTCACCAGCCGGAAGTTTCGTCCCTGGTCATTGGTGCGGATGTACCAGTTTCCGTTGCGATGGTCGAGGTAGTATTCGTGCTCGTCGCGGCGCGGGCAGATCAGCTGCAGCTCGCTCTCCGGCTCCGCCGCCGCAACCACCCATGCCTCGCTCGCCGTGTGGCTGGCCGATTCCATCACGATGTATTTGCCGTCGCGCGTCCGCCCCGCACCCACGTTGAACCGTTCATCGTCGTCCTGGTACACCAGAACGTCCGCGGCATAGGGTGTCCCGCGCATGTGCCGGTAAAACTGGTACTGCCGTTTCTGCTCTTGGTCCTCCACCGTGTAGAACATCGTGAAGTTGTCGGCCGCCCATACCACCGAACCTACCCGCTCCACTGTCCCCGGAAGCAGTTCGCCCGTTTCCAGATCCTTGATGTACAGCGAGTATTGCCGGAACCCCGTGTAATCCACGGTGTAGGCCATCCAGCGTCCGTCATCAGTAATGTCGATCGCCCCGACCGAAAAGAACGCGTGCCCCTCGGCGAGCTTGTTTCCGTCCAGGATGACTTCTTCCTCCGCATCCTCCTTCGGCCCCGAAAATGTTCCCCGCTTCCGGCAGTGGATCCCGTACTGCAACCCCTCCTCGGTGCGCGAGTAGTACCAGTACAGCCCCTCGCGGTAGGGAACCGACACATCGGTCTGCTTGATGTGGCTCAGCATCTCGCGGTAAAGCTCGTCGCGCAGATCTGCGTAAGCCGCCATCACCCCCTCGGCATATGTGTTCTCCGCTTCCAGGTAGGCGGTAACGTCGGGGTTCTCCTTGTCCCGCATCCAGGCGTAATCGTCCACCAGCGTGACACCGTGGATTGTTGTCCGCTTTTGTTCCTTGCGTGCGACAGGGGGCTGAAGGGTCGGGGATTCGATCATGTCCTCTTCATTCTAGCTTCCCCACAGCTTCCCTCCCCTGCGACCAAGGCCTTCCCACGAAATCGGCACTTTTCGAGCGGTTAGCGACCCACCCGGGTGGGAATCTCCCGTCCGCCCGCCCTCCCGGTCTGCGGATCGAACACGCTTGCCGCAATCGTGCTACTCTGCCGGGGAATGACTCGACCGCCGGATCGCCGTCTGCTGGACTATCTCGCCTCCTGCGATCCCCACGTGTCCAGCCTGGCGCTCGCGCTTCGCGAGATCGTGCTGGAAGAGGCGCCCGAAGCGATTGAATCCATCGCCAGCGGCTATGCTGTGGCCGTCGCCTTCTCCTTTACCGGCAAGCCGATGAAAGACGGATTCTGCCACGTGGTGGCCTACCGCGCGCACGTGAACCTCGGCTTCAATCGCGGCGCGGACCTTCCTGATCCGGCCCGGGTCCTCAAAGGCACAGGCAAATCGTTCCGCCACCTGACAATCCGCAACCACGACGAATTGGCCAGTCCCGTCATCCGGCGCTATCTCCAGGCTGCCATCGAACAGGCCACCCGGAACCCCTCGGGACGATAGCCGCGCCCCGTCCGCGAAGGCGGGTTCAACTCAAGCCTGCCAGTGCGATCTGCCCGCGCGTTCAAGCAACTGTAATCTTCGCATCCAGGTAAACGTCCTGGATGGCGTGGAACAGGCGGACCCCTTCAGCCATCGGACGCTGAAATGCCTTGCGCCCCGAGATGAGGCCCATGCCGCCCGCCCGCTTATTGATGACCGCGGTGCGGACCGCTTCGGCGAAATCATCCGCTCCCGATGCGCCCCCGCTGTTGATCAGTCCGGCGCGGCCCATGTAGCAGTTGGCCACCTGGTAGCGGCATAGATCAATAGGATGATCGCTGGTCAGCTCGCTGTAGATGCGTTTGTCCAGCTTGCCGTACGACGAGTCTCCGGCGTTGAGCGCCAGGTACCCACCGTTGTTTTCGGGCAGCTTCTGCTTGATGATGTCGGCCTGGATGGTGACGCCAAGATGATTGGCTTGCCCCGTCAGGTCCGCCGAGACATGATAGTCCTTGTCCTTCTTGAACGCCGGATTGCGCAGGTAGCACCATAGCACCGTGGCCATGCCCAGTTCGTGTGCGTGCGCAAAACACTGCGCGATTTCCACGATCTGGCGGTCGGCGTTGTCGGAGCCGAAATAGATGGTCGCGCCCACCGCTGCGGCCCCCATGTCCCACGCTTCCTGCACGCTGCCGAACAGGATTTGGTCGAACTTGTTGGGATACGTCAAGAGCTCATTGTGGTTGATCTTCACAATGAATGGAATATGGTGGGCGTACTTGCGCGCCATCATTCCCAGCACGCCGAACGTCGAGGCCACCGCGTTGCAGCCGGCCTCCACCGCAAGCTTCACGATGTTCTCAGCATCAAAGTAGTCGGGATTCTTCGCAAAGCTCGCGCCCGCCGAGTGTTCCACGCCCTGGTCGACTGGCAGAATGGACAGGTAGCCCGTGCCCGCTAAACGCCCGTGATTGACCATTCGCTGCAGGTTCGCCAGCACTCGGAGGTTGCGGTTCGACGGCACAAAGATGCGGTCCACCATGTCGGGCCCCGGAACATGAAGGCGTTCCTTGGGAATACGCGGGTTGCTGAAGCCGAGCAGTTCTTCTGCCGCACCGCCCAGGTACTGCTCTACGGATGACATGCTTGCCGTCGCCATGGAAGACCTCCAATCCGGAACTCATCTGACGTTAAGATACACCGCCTTCGGTCTGGGTTGGAATCCTGCCGGCTTGTACCACCATATTGGGGAACGATTTGGATTGGGCGCGTCGCACGACTATGCGCACGGTTCTTGTTAACACTGGTTACGGCGCTGCGGGACACTCGCGAAACCCTGCTCAGGATGTGAGCCGCACGTATGTGCTGTAGCTCTCCTTGTCAATTCTCATGAACGGCCGCATCGTCACCTGGCTTCCATCCGTTGCGTCAGCCGTCCAGTCCCCGGAGGAATTGTTCACCGGTCGCGCCTGCAACAACGATTTCTCGTTGAAAGCGGGCTGTGTCTCCGCCACCGCCATCAGCACCAGGGGCCCCTGCACCAACGCCACGAGATTGGGATGATTCACGTCCACAGGTTCAAGGCGCAACGCCATCGGCAACTCGATCTCTACCCGATCATCGTTCTTCCACGTATTGCGCAACGGAACAAATGTCCCCGGCTGAACCTGGCCCACGGCAACGCCGTTCACCATGATCATTGGCCGGGGCGTAGCCCAGGCTGGAATGCGAACGTAGAGCGTGAATTCGGTCGGCTGCGATGCGGAAACCTGGATCGCGATCTTGTTGTCGAACGGATACTTCGTCACCTGTTGTAACCCGAGCTTTGCGCCGCCGCTGGTCCATTGCGCGCTGGAGGGCGTGTACAGATTCACATATACGCCATCTGGTGAACGCAAATAAGTGCTGATGTGATAGTCGGCTGCAAGCTGCGGAAAGGTTCCGGAGCAGCAAGGCCACTTCTGCCCGTACCACACTTTCTTCCCCGTGTGCGCATAGTCGGAGTAGTAGAACGATGTACCGTCCGCCTGGATAGGCCACGCGCCGAGAATGGTGTTGTAGAGGACGCGCTCCATGCTGTCGCCGTAGTGCGAATCCTTGGTCACTCGCAGCAGGTAGCGCGTGATCTTGAAGTGACCATAGGCCCCGCAGTGTGTCTCAAAGCTGGCATGAGTTGTGCCCAGGCTGTCCCCCAGCTGGCCTGTGCCCGGTTCGCCGAATGACTCGCCCGGGCCCCAGCCGCCGGTGGCGAAACTCTGCGTCTTCTCCAGCATCTCGAACCCGTTCCTGGCGGCCTTCAGGTGCTTCTCGCTTCCCAGGGTGATATACGCCTGCATGGCCGAGCTGAACGCGTTGACGTGGCTGTAAGCGTGCTCAAACGGAAGCACGTTGTTGCCCTCAGCGAGCGCATTGAAGTAAGTGTCGTCTTCAAGAAACTGCTTGGCCATGTCGCGATAGAGCGGATTGCCGCTGCGCTGATAGGCAAGGAACAGGTTCTCAGGCAATGTATAGGTTTCATCCCACGTGAAAGATGTGTCCTTGTGCGGACGTTCACGCTGTTCGAAGCGCGACAGCGCCTTTTCTGGCAGATACTGCTTGATCGCAACGGTTAGCTTCTCGTGGATCTGCATGGCCAGTGGATCGTGGACGTATTCATGCGCATCGATCAAGCCGCACGACAGCTTGTCGTAGGTGTATGCGGGAAGACGGTAGCCCTCGAAGAACTTGGCTTTCGGATCGAGCGTCTCACCGTAGCCCTTCACCAGCCGGTTAACCTTCGCGCGCGTGGATTCATCGCCCGTGACGGCGTACGCGCGCGCCAGCCCTGAGACATATTGGCCGAAGGAGTGCCCGGCAATGAAGCCATGAAAGCTGTTGTGATCCAGGTCGAATCCCGTCAGATCGTACCAGCCACCCATATCCTCTCCCGGAGCGGGGAGCCCCGCAACCTGGCGGTATACCTTCAGCAATCGGTCGTCCTCGAGGTTCAGGAACCGGGCATGGTTTTCCTCAAACTGCTTCTTCATGGGGCCTTCGTGCAGTTGCACATCTCCATACGGCAAAGATTGCAGCGGAGTTGTGATTGCCACCAGGCTTTTCCCGGCGTCTCCCGACGCACGGAGGGTTTGTGCTGCGTAAATGCCGGCAGCGGCGGCACTCGTGCCTTTCACGAATGCTCTCCGGTCGATTCTCAATGTCATTGCTGTGATCCTGGATTCTGAGAAATCGTTTACTCAAGCAAACTATGCCTGGCCTTCCGGTTTGTCAATCCATCATCTGTTCTGGGACCGAATCGTCAGGACCGCCCGGTCACCACGAAAGAAGTCAGAGCTTTACCTCCACAGGATTCCCTGTGAACATCAATCTCTTCACTTGACTGGAATCGATCAACCTGACTTCCAACGCAAGCGGCGCTTCCCGGAGCATGCGCGCTCCTGAAGCCAGGCGCAACGCAAGCGTTCTCGCCACATTATCCCAGTGCATATCGATGCGCATGTACTTTCCCTGCTTGAAATCAAAGCTCTCGCCATCATCCTCGTACAGAAAGCGATCGGCATTCGCGCCGGGAGCCACGGCGAGAGTCAAGGGACCTTCGGACAATTCCGATGTGTATTGCCGCACAGGCCCCATGGGAATGATGGATCCTCCGCGCACGAAAAGCGGCAGAGTCTCGAGGTCGACCTTCCGGACAATCTCGCGTCCTCCTTCATGCCTTTCATTCGTCCAGAAGTCATACCAGGTTCCCCGGGGCAAGTAGAGCGTCCGGCTCAAAGCACCCTTCTCCGTTACCGGCGCAACCAGCAGGTCCCGGCCGAATAGATATTCATCGCCGCGCTCTACAGCAAGTGGATCATCCCCATGGTGCAGCCAAAGAGCGCGCATCATTGGAAGCCCTGTCTCGCACGTCTCTTTCGCCGCGGTGTAGATGTAAGGCATGAGCCGATACCGCAGTTCCAGATACTTTCTGCAAATTGGTTCGATCGCCGGGTTGTGCAGTTCTTCGGGTCGGGGATGGTAGTTGGGGGTCTCCGGATATCCAATTTCCCCGGTGTTCCATCCCCATGGACGATGCAACTTCCAGTCGCGTCCGTGAGAGCGGAACAGGGGGCAGAAAGCACCAAACTGAAACCACCTCGCGTATAACTCTCCTGTGTACTCCTCGGTGGGCACGAATCCCCCGATATCAGTCCCCCAAAAGGGAATCCCGCTCAAACCGGCATTGATGCCGACCGCAACGTGAGTTTTCAGTGTTTCCCATCTGGATAAGACATCTCCCGACCAGAGAAACGTCGCATAAGCCTGCATGCCTGCGTAACCGTTGCGATGGAGGGCGTAGACACGCTGGTTCGGGCGATAGATTTGCTGACCCTCGAAATACATCCGGATGCGAGCCAGGCGCGACGCTGGGTCGAGATCATCCCCCTGATCCGGCCACCAGCCGTCAACACCAAGGTCGGCGAGCGGGCGGTGATATCGCCAGTAACAACTCACCTGTCGGTCCGGCGGCCATTTACCATCGTCAGTTTTGCCCAACGGGAGAGGGGCCGCGGTACATGCGTCCTTCACGGTGCCTGAAAGCCGATGGCCCTCGAGCACGATATGCAGCACAACACGGAAGTGATCACGGTGCAATTGCTCAATCGCCTTTGGAGGATCGGGAAAGGCGCGTGGGTTCCACGTGAATTCGCCGTTATCGGTATTCCAGCCGTTGGGGCAGAACCCGGTGCCGAGATAGATCATGACATCGCACGGCAAGTTCTTCTCGCGGAACGTTCGCGCTTCCGC
>DASXXV010000096.1:0-35494 GCA_036502905.1 Occallatibacter sp.
CTGAATACGGCCGCCCTCAAGCAGTGAGCATCTACGGGACTTGTCATCCTGAACGCAGTGAAGGACCTGCTTTTGCTGAACCGGCCTGGTGCGTCCAATCACAGTTCGTTCGCGATGAATCGCCTACCCTGACGGCATGCATGAGGCCTTTTATTACACCTATATCGTCGCGAGCAGAAGCAGGACCATATACATCGGCGTGACCAGAGACATACACAAGCGTGTATTTGAGCACAAACAGAAACTCTATGAGGGCTTCACGGCAAAATACAACTGCAATCGCCTGGTGTGGTTCGATCGCTTCCTCGACATCGGCAATGCCATTCACCGTGAAAAGGAACTGAAGGGCTGGCTGCGCTCAAGGAAGGTTGCTCTAATTGAAACGACGAATCCAACCTGGGAAGATCTCAGCGCAGAGTGGTATCCACACTTGAAGCCCCTCTAAAAGCAGGTCCTTCCGCTTCGCTGCGCTCAGCCGTCAGGATGACAACTTTGCAGGTGGATTCCGCTAAAGCAGGTCCTTCACTGCGTTCAGGATGACAAGCATAGGTTCATGACACGGCCGTGCGGGCGCGCTCGGCGCGCCGCGCGGCGTATTCCTGCGGAGTTGGAATCGGGCTCAGATCCCGTCCCGCAAACATCTCGTTGAACAGCCCCACCAGCTCGTCGTGAATCAGCCCGTTCGACGCCAGCACTTCGCGGCTGTCGAGCCGGAACGGTCCGCCGGCAAAATCCGTGACCTTCCCGCCCGCTTCTTCCAGTAGCAGAATCCCCGCGGCCGTATCCCATGGGTTCAGGTTGAATTCCCAGAACGCCTCGTAGCGCCCACAGGCCACGTAAGCCAGATCCAGCGCCGCCGACCCCGCGCGGCGCACCCCATGCGAGCGCAGCGTGAACTCGTGGTAGAAGTGGATGTTCGGATTGTCGTGGCGCTTGCGGCTGGGAAAGCCTGTAGCTACCAGCGATTCGGCCAGATCGGGAATCCGCGACACATGCATCCGTTTCCCATTGAGAAACGCCCCGCGCCCGGCCTCCGCGCAATAGAGCTCGTCGCGCATAGGATCGTAAATCACCGCCGCCACCAAGTTGCCGTCCTCGTCTGCAGCCGATCGGAACGTTCGCTGCTCCAGCCCCATTGACACGCAGAACTGCGGGACGCCGTGGGCGAAGTTGGTCGTGCCATCCAGCGGATCGACATACCAGCGGAACACTTGCTCCATGCCCTCGCGGGTTCCCTCTTCGCCGTAGATGCCGTGATCGGGCCATGCTTCGCCGATGCGCGTACGGATGAGTTTCTCCACGCTGCGGTCCGCCACCGTCACCAGGTCCACGTCGCCCTTGTACTCGGTCTCCACGCCCTGCGCCAGGAACTCGCGCAGCCGCGCGCCGGCTTCGCGGGCAATCTCGGCGGCCCTGGGAACCCACACAAAATCCGCCGCGTTCGCCCCACTCACAGGCCGGCCCCGCCCGAAGCCGGGCCCGAGGTGGTGAGCGCATCGCGCCGCTTGCCCGATTCGCTTATGGTGCGGATCTGGTGCTTGTAGATAAACAGGTTGGGCTTGCCCTCGCGAGTGAGGCGCAGCATCCCGTCGTCAAAGTACTCAATCCAGCCGCGCACCGTTTCGCCGTCGCGCAGCTTGATGGTCACCTGCACCTGCCGGTCGCTCAGGGAACGCAGGTATAGCGCTTCCTGGCCGGTCTCGCCCGGCGGAGGCGTCTTGGAACGTCGGCGGGAAGGCAATGGAGGAGTCATGTTGACATCTTAGATGCAGGGGTCCGGGATCAGGAACCGGAATCCCATGAATCGAAGCTCTCCTGCGGCGTGCCAACCCCTCCGTTGGGTGGCAGCCCACCCGCGGTGGCAGCCCACCCGCGGTGGCAGCCCACCGGCAGTGGCAGCCCACCGGCAGTGGCAGCCCACCGGCGGTGGCAACCCACCCCTGGTGGCAGCCTACCGGCATTCTCGTTAGTTGGTGGCTTTGGGCCCGGGCGGCTCAGAATAATAGCCCGTCTTGTAGCGGATGTTGAACGCATCCTTCTCCGCGCGCGGTATCGTCACGGTCAGGCGATGGAAGTTCCGGCCGGGCTCCTGGTCGTGGGGGTAGTAGGCAACCAGGTATTGCGTTCGCAGGTCATCGCTCACCTTTTCGAACGCCTTGTCCAGTCCGCCCTCGCTCGCATAGAAGCTCTTGCCGCCGGTCTGCTCCGCCAGGGTAATCAGCGCGTGCTCGCCTCCGATGTCCCGGCCGGCGCTGGCTTCGATCGGCACGTCGATGATGGAGTAGATCATTACCTCGCTGCGCAGCGCCGCTTCCAGCGCCTCCGGATACGTGGTGCTCTTGGCCGTGTCGCCGCCGTCGGAAACGAGTACCAGTACTTTACGTCCTTCTTTCTTTCTCAGGGTGCCGGACCCGAGATAGATCGCGTCATAGAGAGCGGTCGCATCGCCCACCCGCAGCGAACTGAGCCCGCGGTCGAGTTGCGACACCTTGTTGGTGAAGGGCACAAGCAGGCGCACGTCGGTGGCGAACTCGATCAGGCTCATCTGGTCCTGTTGCCGCAACAGCGCGTGAATGAAGTGCTTGGACGCACTCTGCTCGAGGAACAAGTCCTTGGCCGTGCTGCCGCTGGTGTCAATGGCGAGCGTCAGGTTGAGTGGCATTTCCGACTGCCGCTCGAAGACTGCGATCTTCTGCGGCCGCCCATCTTCGAAGATCTGGAAATCGTCCTTCCCCAGACCGCCCACAATGGCGCCGGTTTTGTCGGTGACGTTGACGAACAGGTTGACGAGTTTCACGTCCATCCGGAACGTGGCGGTGTCGTCCTGGGCGGGGAGCCCCAGAGGCCCGCTCAGCAGAAGAGTGAGTCCGATCCAGAAAGACAGTGCCCGGATGGCGGGGATCCCCTCGGAGGCTAAAGCCATGGACCTTTGATGGAACCTGGCGCACATGCTGATGCCCGTGCTCTTCCGGTACGATTCCACGTGGCGATCGGCGGTCGCATCATGCTTCATCCGGAGTCTCCGCGCCGCTCACTGCAATGTTTTCCGGGAACGGCTCCCCCGCGGCCCACACCACGCCGTCCACGAACGTCTCCTTTTTCCAGATGGGCACGGTTTTCTTGAGCGTGTCGATCAGCCATCGGCAGGCGTCGAAACCCTGCCCCCGGTGCGCCGAAGCGACTACGATCAAAACGCTCGTCTCCCCTACTTGCAGGCGGCCGAGGCGGTGGACCAGGGTCACATGCCGAACCCCAAAGCGCCCCACCGCCTCGTGTGACAGAGACTCCATTTGCCTGAGCGCCATCTCCTCGTAGGCTTCGTAGTCCAGGTGGAGGGTTTGCCGATTGCGGGTGTGGTTACGAACGATTCCGTCGAACACCACGACCGCGCCATCCTCTCCACGCTTGCAGTTGGCAACCAGTTTTTCGGTATCGATCACCGCGCGCGTCAACTCCGTCACCACTGCAGCCTGTGTAGACCCGGCCGGCCCCGCCGTACCGCCTGAGACGGGCGGCAGAAGCCCCACCTCGTCGCCATCGCGCAGAACATGGGATGCCGGAGCGTACTCCGCGTTTACGCTCACCGCAATCCCCCGCAGCACAACTCCCCGGGCGGAGTGGCTCGTGGAAATCCGTACCAGCAAATCCGCTACCGTCGCGCCGGGGGCCAGTTCGACCGTCGAAGCGGACGAGCCCAGCCAGTCTTTCAATACCCCAAATGGAAGAACGTGTACCTGCATCAGAAAAGAGAATACCGCCTGCGACTATTAGACGCGTCCAGGGGCGGTACGAAACCACCCGCCGAGGCACCGAAAATGCACTCAACCGGGCGCCAGGCCTGTTTGTGCCTTGGTCTCTCGTTTCCTGGTTCCAAAAAAGAGCGGCGAACGGCCGGGGAGAATCCTTCCCTTCTCCCGGCCCTTCGCCGCCAATGCAAATCTCTCTTAGTTGATTACGAGGTTCGCCGTGGCCGTCTAGCGTATTTTCATTACTTGAGAGAGATGGCTTGCACCGAGTAGGGAGGAACCGCGATCGTGGCTGTGCGGCTCGTCCCCGAGGTGGCAAACGAGATATTCGTCGAATTGATTTGTGCTCCATTATGGATGGTGTACAGCGTGCCCTGGGTGGACGAAATGCCCGGATTCGCGAAAGCCACGTTGATCGCCGGGTAGTTCGTCGCGGTCGGGTTGATGATGACCAGCGCATCCCCTGCGGGCGTGTAGAACGCCGTAGTCGCCAGTCCGCCGCCGCCCGTGGGCGTGGAGATGCTCTTGGCCATGTACCCGCCCCCCTGCAGTCCCAGGTATTGCGCCGAGGCCAGCAGTTGGAACGCGTAGTACTGCGGGTACGGCGAGGGCGTTGCACCCACCGTGTACATGCAGTCCGAATTCGCGTCCGGCACGCCGATCATGCAGAAGTATGGGTAAGCCGACGAGGCAAAGTAGGTGAGGTTGTTGGGCATGTGCGCGCTGCCGTTGTACACGGAATTCAGCATGTCCACCGCATAGAGCCCGTTAAATAGCGGCGCATACGTGGGATCGTTGCGGCAGCAATCCTTGAAGAACGCCCAGTTGGTGTTGAATTCCGTCACGTAAACCGGAGTATTCACGCCCCCCGGCTGCTTGCCAAGCGCGGCCCGGCCCAGCACCTTGTTGAATACTCCGAACGCCCCGTTGCTGGGGTCCTGCATGGCTTCATACAGCGACCAATCGCCCGTGTACTTATCCCATTGGGCCTCCAAATTCGTAGACCCGAAGAAGTACTGGTGGTAGCTGATGAAGTCCACGTAGGGAGCCGTAGTGGCCGTGGTAAGCAGCGTGTCGATCCAGGTCTGCGAATAGCCGGACAGCACCGGGCCTCCCACGCGAATCGTCTCGCCATCCTGGGCAGCCTGCGCCTTCATGGCCGGGGCGGCAATACCGTACAGGCTCATGTAGGTTGTCATGTGATTGGCGGCGGTGCAGATGCCGGTGGCGTTCGGCTCATTCCAGATTTCGTAATCCGTTACGACTCCCGGGAACGCGCTGTCCATATGCGCCACGTAGGCCGCCGCAATCTGGGCCCACTGATTCATATCGGTGGGCGCGGAGTACATGTTGCCCGCGCAGCCGCCAGTTGCAGGCTGCAGCCACGACGGCGATTGGTTCAATTGCAGCAACGCGTGCTGGCCGGTGGCCTGGACGTCCGCGATCATGGGGTCGATCTTGGTCCAGTCCGGAGTCGGCGTGGCAAACACGTTGGCGACGTTGGCCGCCATGCGCGACACCGTTACGCCCGCCTGGGTCAGAAGGGCGCGATCGCTGGCGTTATGGACGGCTTCCCCGCGGCCGTAAGCGAAGAGGTTGGCGGGAACGGGCGCGGTATTGTTGGCCCGCGACCCGAAGTCCGCGGTGATGGTGGAGAACACGGTCACAACTCCGCCGCTGGTGTGGTTCAGCGCGGCATCGGTCACCCGCACCGTGTGCTTCCCCGCCGCAGTCGGCGCCGTGTAGACGCCGCTGTTCGACACCGTTCCCACGGTGCTGTTTCCACCCGCAATGTTATCCACCGTGAAGGTCACGCTGGGATCGGGCACATTGCAGCTCTGTCCCTGGAACGTCTGCTGCCCTCCGGTCGGGATCGACGCAACGAAGGGATAGATCTCGAAATTGGGCGCCGTGCTGACGGTGAGCGTAGCCGCGCCGGATACCGTCGAGGAAATCTGGCTGACCGCCTTGATGGTATGCACGTTGGTGGCAGACGGCGCAGCATACAGGCCGCTCGCCGAGATGGTTCCCACCGTGGCGTTTCCACCCTTCACGCCATCCACGTACCAGTACACCGCCGAGCTGCTCAGGCCGGTGACGTTGGCCGAGAATTGCTCTGCCCCGGAGGGCAGAATGCACGGAGTGGGCGGCTTCACCGTAACAGTGTTGCCGGGAGTGCCGTTGATTCCTGTTCCCTGCAGCGGAATGGTGATGGGGCTGCCGTAGGCATTCTCATAGACCAGCAGGTTCGCGCTGTAATCGGCGGCCGCCGGTGGATTGAACGAAACCTGCACCGTGCACGTGGCGCCCGGCCCGATGGTGCCGCCTCCCGCTCCGTTACCGCAATTGGTTGTGAACGGGAACGCGGCCGACGTGCTCATCGAACTCAATGTAAGCGGCGTGGGCTGATTGTTGGTGATGGTGACAGCCTGCGGCGTACTCGGAGTATTGGAAATCTGGTGGCTGAAGTAGAGCCCGCCAACTTTGGGCGTAAACGAAACCGGGATGATACCGTTACCCGCCATGGCAATGGAGATGGGTGAGCCCGGAGCGCCCGAAATGGTCAACGTCCCCGGGTAGTACTGCACCGCCGTCGGCGTAAATGTCACGTTAATAGCGCAGGTCGCTCCGCCGGCCAGGGATGTTCCGCAGCTGTTCGTCTGCGCAAACGGCGCGGCCGTCTGAATCGCCAGGCCCACCGCCGTGGGTTGATTGTTGGTGAACGTGACCGGAACCGCCGTGCTGGTGGAGTAGGTACCCTGGTCCAGGAACGAGATCTGCTTTGGGGCGTAACTCACAGGGGCGATGCCCGACCCGGTGACTGAAACCGACTGCGGCGCAGCCGGCCCATTGTTCGGAATCAGGAGAGTGGCAGAGTAGGTCTGAATCGCCGTCGGGAGGAAGGTTACGTTTACCGTGCAGCTCGACAGGCCCGCCAGGGATGTTCCGCAGTTGTTCGTCTGCGCAAACGCGCCGGATACGGCAATGCTTCCAAAAGTGAGCGCGGTCGACTGATTATTCGTGATCGTAACCGCCGTAGCGTTGCTGCTGGTATTGATGGCCTGGTTCGCGAAGTTAATCGCGGCGGGAGCGACCGTGACCGGAACCACGCCGTTTCCGCTCAGAGAAACAACCTGGGGCGAGTTGGCGGCGGAATCGGTAATCACCAGCGACGCAGAGAAATACTGCTTGGCGGTCGGAGTGAAGGTTACCGAAATCGTGCAGGTCGCATTCGGTGCCATCGATGTGCCGCAGTCGTTGGTCTGCGAGAACGGTGCCGTGGTCTGGATGCTGGAAATGCTCAGCGTGCCCGTTTGATTGTTCGTGAGCGTGACGCCGTAGGCGGCGCTGGTCGTGTTGAGAGCCTGGTTCGGGAAAGAAATTAGCTTGGGAGTGAAGGAGATGTTCTGCGCACGCATGGCGCTGAAGCTGATAACCAAGACCAAAACAAGGAACAATACACGGCAAAGTTTTTTGTATTTCACGGATCCCCCTGGCCAAATATCCAATCAGAAATGTATGCAGGCGCAGACCTGCTTGGCTGCGAGAAAGGATCCGGCGGGTGAATGCACTCGAGCCGCACCAGCGGCGGCAGCGGCGCCCCATTCAGCCCTCACTCGTAACCACGAACCTACCAGCAAAAAAGGAAGCAGTGATGCAATCGGAAAAGCTAAAAATCAGTAGCGGGAGAAGTCGACCTCAGAACTCCCTGCATTCCACTTGGGAGGCATGGATACACCCTGGGGGATGATGAATCTATCCATCCCGGACATGGCGGTACCAGCCGGGTGCGCGTTCCCAATCTATTGTCTCGACATAAGATAACGGGCTCAAAAGCAAGCATTCTTGCGCGGGGTCAAGGAGCAACGTTCAGCGGTCTCCCCCAAAAGTTGTAAGCAAATCGAGCAGAATCCATAAGTCCTGCTTCGCGTCTGCCATCTGCGTGATGGGCCAATAATCTTAGTTGGTTGGATGCAGAAATGGTGGCCGGGATAGTCTGCGACGAAGCGACGGGATTTCAGACGATACACCCAATGCGCTCCCACCGCCCTGCTCCGGGTGAAAGGTCGGCGTCAGCAAGCCAAGGAGCAAAAAGAAAGGCCGGCAGTTTTCGCCGGCCTCACCAAATGCATTTCGCAGCTGTCGTCAAGCTGCCGCACTCGCAGGCTTGTCGACCACCTTTTCCTGTGCCAGCGGGACCGCCACCGGCGCCGCCTTGAACAACGGCAGCGCCACCGCCAGTACGTCCTCAATGTGGCGGGCATAATGAACCGCCACACCTTCCAGTTGCGCCGGCGTCAGGTCTTCTTCGACGTCCTGCTTGTTATCCACCGGCAGGATGATTGTGGTTACTCCCGCCCTGCGCGCGGCCAGTACTTTCTCCTTGATTCCGCCCACCGGCAGTACATTGCCGCTGAGGGTGATCTCGCCAGTCATCGCGGTTAGCGGGCGTACCGGCGTATCGGTCAGGAGCGAGGCAAGAACAGTCGCCATGGTGACGCCGGCTGAAGGACCGTCCTTCGGAATGGCTCCCGCCGGGACATGGATGTGCAGGTCAATCTCCTTGGTGAAGTCCTCGGTCAGCCCCAGCATGGCGGCGTTGGATCGTACCCAGGTCAGGGCGGCCTGCATCGACTCCTGCATCACCTCGCCGATTTGGCCCGTCATGGTGAACGATCCCCTGCCCTTCATCTTGTTGGCCTCGATGAACAGGATGTCTCCGCCGGCCGGCGTCCAGGCCAGGCCCACGGCCACGCCGGGGCGCTTCACCCGTTCCTCGATCTCGGTGTCAACCCGTACCTGGATGTTGCCCAGGAACTCGCGCAGAATCTCCTTGGTCACCACCAGCTTTTCAGTCTGTCCTTCCACCACCCTCCGCGCTTCCTTGCGACAGACCGTTCCGATCACCTGCTCCAGCTTGCGGACGCCTGCTTCGCGCGTGTAATGGCGAATAATGTGGCGCACCGCCTCCTCGGGAAACTCGATCTGCTCCGGCGCGATCCCGTTTTCCTTGATCTGCCGGGGAGTCAGGTACCGGTTGGCTATATGCAGCTTCTCCTCCTCGCTGTAGCCCTGCAGCGGAATGATCTCCATCCTGTCCAGCAGCGGCGGAGGCACGGTGTCGAGCATGTTGGCCGTGCAGATGAACAGAGTCTTGGATAGGTCAAACGGTACGTCGAGGTAGTTATCCCGGAACGTGTTGTTCTGCTCTGGATCCAGGGTTTCCAGCAGCGCCGAGGCCGGGTCTCCGCGAAAGTCGCGGCCCAGCTTGTCAATTTCGTCCAGCATGATCACCGGATCGTTGGTTTCCGCCCGGCGGATGCTCTGGATAATCTGGCCCGGCAGCGCTCCGATGTAGGTGCGCCGATGACCGCGGATCTCGGCCTCGTCATGCATCCCGCCCAGGGAGACGCGTTGAAACTTGCGGCCCAGCGCCCGCGCGATCGACCGCCCAAGCGAAGTCTTACCCACCCCCGGAGGCCCCACGAAGCAAAGAATCGGCCCTTTCATGTCGGGCTTGAGTTCGAGCACGCTAAGATAGTCGAGGATGCGCTCCTTTACCTTGCGCAGTTCATAGTGGTCCTCGTCGAGAATATCCTTGGCCTTGCCGATATCGATCTTCGAGCCGGAGCTCTTGGCCCAGGGCAACACCGCCAGCCATTCGATGTAGTTGCGGGTCAACGAGTAATCGGCCGCCATGGGGGACATGCGGGAAAGCCGCGAGAGTTCCTTGAGGGCTTCCTTCTTCACATCCTCGGGCATCCCTGCGTCGTCGATCTTCTTGCGCAGTTCGTCCACCTCGCGCTGTCCCTCGTCCTGCTCGCCCAGCTCCTTCTGGATGGCCTTCATCTGTTCGCGCAGATAATAGTCGCGCTGCGACTGCTGCACCTGGTCCTGAACCTCATTCTGGATCTTGGCGCGAAGCTGCTGGACCTCGATCTCCTTGGCCAGGTGTTTGTTCAGAAGTTCCAGACGGGCCGCGACCCCCGGCGTCTCCAGCAGTTCCTGCTTCTGATCCGTGGTGAGGAATGGCAGCGACGAGGCCACGAAGTCCACCAGGCGGCTCGGTTCCTCGATATTGGCTGCGATGGTGCGCAGTTCGTCCGATAACGTCGGCGACTCGGAGACGATTTGCTGGAACTGGGCGATAACGATCCGCACCAGGGCCTCCACATTATTATTGGTCGACGGGGCCGCCTCCTGTTCCTCCATCGCCTCTACCTCTGCGATCATGAAGGGCTCAGTCTGGATGAAGCGCACAACCCGAACGCGCTCCACGCCCTCGGTGAACACGAACCGGCTCTGGTTCGGCATCCGGACGATCTTGTGGACCGTCGCCAGGGTGCCCACCGTGTGCATGTCTTCCGGCGTGGGGCTGTCCAGGCGCGCGTCCTTCTGCGCCGTAACCGTAATGGAGCGGTCCTCCCCCAGCGATTCGATCAGCTGGATGGAGCTTTCGCGCCCCACCGTCAGAGGAAGTACGGCATGAGGAAATAAGACCGTATCGCGAACAGGGAGAACCGGCACACGGCGAAGCGAAGTCTTTACGGGGTCGAGAATCTGTGGTGGAAATGGCGGTTGCTGGTTTGTCATTGAGCGTCCTTTTATCAACTTTACCTACATTAGACTGCGCAGCTTGTCAAAAGTTGCAGGAAAACAAAGAGCCGCCGGAACGGTCCAAGTTTCATGCCTTCATACAATTACGCGATCCCGAAGGCCTTTGTTCCTGCTCCCGCCGGAAGTTCTCCTGATGGCTTGCCCATGCCTTTCCGGGAGGTGAGGGGGCGCCGGCTGCCTGGGTCCCTCGCCTGACCCCAAGCTGGGCAGGAATTCCCCGCAAATGTTATCGGCCACGCCACCCGGAAGGGTGAGCGTGGCCGGAGATGAAAAACGGGATGTAGGCTGGACGCGGCCGGGGAGCATCAATGCTTCCTTCCAAAAGAAAGGATCAAGGCCCGCAAACCACCCATGGGGCGAACACCTGTGTACCCCACGAACATGGAACCGGTCGTGAAGACCCCAGCCTCGCCGCGGGGCCCCGGTGCCTGCGCCCACGGACCACTACCTGTCCACGGGCGTTCCGGGGTAGAAGGCGGTTACGGAGCGCTCGGTTTTCCTTCCTCCTGGATGGCGGACCGGATCTGATCCCACACGCGATCGGAAGGGTCCTCCACCGGAAACAGTTGGCGCGCTGCCGCCGCGATAGCTTCGAGCTCGGACAAAAACGACCTGCAAAGTTCACAGTTCTGGACGTGCGGGTGCGCCGCGGCGTCGGCCCCTGAGCCGATCAACTCCGCCAGCTGCTCCTGGAACTCCTCGCACGACATATTGTTGCGATTATCGGTCATCCAGCCCCCCCCTTCGGGCAAGTGCGCGAGTTGCCCCGAACACCTTCAGGCGGACGGGCGAAACTGGCGGCGAGGATGCGGGAGGACTGGCATCGGCGTTATAGCCTTCAATCACCTGCATGGCAAACATTACCCGGCAACCGGGCCATGGGGCCGCAAGCATCGGTACGGGAGATTCCTGTGGCAGCCGGGCCTGGATTCCATCCCACAGGGTATCCGACGGATCCACGTCAGGAAACAATTTACGGGCCGTCTTGGCAATGGTCTCCAGATCATCCAGAAGTGCCCGGTGCACTTTGCAGCGCCGCACGTGGGGGTGAGCGTAGATGTCACGGCCCGCGGCGATCAACTCCGCCATGCAGGCGCTGAACTCCTCGCACGACATGTCTTTGCGGTTATCGATCATCGCCGCCCCTCCTTCGGGGAATGGTGCGCATGGCGTCGCGCAGCTTGAGCCTGGCCTTGTGGAGTTGGGATTTGCTGTTGCCGATCGAGCAGTCGAGCATGGCGGCGATCTCGTTATGCTCGTACCCCTCGATATCGTGCAGCACAAAGATGAGACGGTAGCCGGCCGGCAGGTCGGAGATGGCGCGCTCCAGCGCAAGCCGGTCGATGGAACCCGCCAGCGACAGGTCCGGCGCACCGAAGCTGCGGCCGGGACCTTCCTCCGGCGTTGGCTCCATTGCTTCGTCTAAGGAAATGAGGGACAAGCCCTTTTTGCGCAGGTGCATCAGGACTACGTTGATGGCCAGACGATGCAACCACGTCGAGAACGCCGAATCGCCCCGAAAAGTAGCGATCTTGCGGTGCAGCTGGAGAAACGCTTCCTGGGTCAGGTCCTCCGCCTCGGCGACATTTCCCACCATGCGGAGGCACAGTGAATATATTCGTCGCTTGTGCAGAGCATACAGCTGGGCGAAGGCGTAGTGATCGCCCGCCTGCGCGCGAGCTAGAACATCCGCGTCCGGATTGCTGGACGCCGCGGCAGGAGCGGCAGCCGGACGCTGCGCTGCGGGCGCAGCGTCTTCCGCCGGTTCAGGAGACCGCACCGCGGGTGACGGCGAGGCTTCATGCGTGTGAACGGAAATCCTGGATTGGCTCATTCGTTTCCTTGGGGGATCAAGTTGAAGACGTGTACTGGCTGCGCCGCTCATTAATCCTCGTTAGTATAGGTGCAGTGGTTTGAAATGGCGGAACTTGATTGGGTTCAGACTAGGTGAACCCTCGCTGATGTTGGGTTAGATGCAAATTCTGCGAATGCGAACTGGTGCCGGTTGCGTATTTGATCTGGAGAAAGATTTTGCTGTCGATGGTTCCGAAACAGCGCGGGGGCGGGTGGAACTTCGGCGTTTTGCTCTCCAGTGTGTTCCTGTCGATGGTCCTCGCGAGTTCCCGCGCATCGTGTCAGGAAGGTGGCGCGGCATCACCCTCGGGTATTTCGCCAACCGAGATGTTCTCTCCCCAAGCCCCCGGTTCTTCCCCCAATCCATCGAGTTTGCCGATCGCCGCAGACGATCGCCTGGCGCAGTGGCAGGGACTGCCGGTGCGGAAGATCACCTTCGAAGGCGTTCCGCCCGAACGGCTCTCCACGATTGAAGAACAGCTTCCGCAGCAGATCGGCGCTCCCCTCGATCGCGAAAAGACGGCGGCCAGCCTGCGCCAGTTGTTTGCCACCGGCCTTTTCGATTCCGTGGAAGTCGCCGGCCAGCCCGCAGGCGATGGAGTGGCACTGGTGTTCCGCGGCCCTGCGCGGATGTTCATCGGCATCGTAACCGTCGATGGCGCCAAAGGTCCAACTGCCAATACGCAGTTGCAGCGAGCCAGCCGCTTGAACGCGGGAACGCGCTTCAGCAAGGCAAAGATGAGCCAGGCGCTGGAACAGATGAAGATCGCGCTGGCCGAAGACGGCTACCATGAGGCCGCAATCACCTACACGTTCGCGAAGCACCCGCAAGAACAACTCACCGATATCGCCTTCCGTGTAGTGTCGGGACCCCAGGCAAGAGTAGGAAATGTCTCCGTGGACGGCGATGTCGGCATGAGCCTGGAGTCGTTCCGTCATCATGCCCGTTTGAAGCCGAAAACCAAGGTAAACCAGGATACGGTGAGCCGCGCACTCAACGGCGTGCTCAAGGAGTATCGCCAACAGAAGCGCCTGGAAGCGGAGATCAAGCTTGATTCGCAGTCTTATGCGGCGCGCAAAATGGATTACAAGTTCACCGCCAACAAGGGGCCGATCGTGCGGGTGTTGGTGCAGGGCGCGCCGCTCGAGTCGGAACGCATCAAACGCCTGATTCCCATTTTCGAAGAAGGCACCGTCGACGACGATCTGCTGAACGAGGGCAACCGCCGGCTGCGCGACTATTACCAGTCCCTGGGGTACTTCGATGTAAAGGTGGAGCACCACCAGCAGAACGTGAAGCCCGGAGAAGTGGCCATCAACTTTCTCGTGCAACTGGGCACGCGGCGACGTGTGGAGAGCGTCACGGTGGCCGGAAACCACTATTTCGATGCGAGCACGTTGGAAGGACTTCTGAGCGTGCACGCGTCTAACGTGACCGACCGGAACGGGGCGTACAACCAGGCGCTGGTGTCCGCCGATGTGGGCGCCCTGCAGGCGACTTACCAGAACAACGGGTTTTCAAAGGTAAAGATAACCCCACAGACTAGCCCGATGGAAGCGCCCGGCGATGCCCAGCACCAGCACCCCACGCCTTCAGGTCTTAAGGTGGTGTATCAAATTGACGAAGGCCAACAACAGCGCGTGGGCAACGTCAAACTGGACGGGAATGAACACGTGGATGCGGACAAGCTGCTGGCTCTGCTGAACACCGAACCGGGACAATTACTCTCCCCGCGCAACCTGGCGGGAGACCGCGATGCGCTGGTGACCAACTACCTGATGCGCGGTTTTCAACAAACTCACGTCGAAGTGGAACAGGACGATACGCCGGGAGATGCAACCAGGGTCGATGTTGTTTTTCACATCACCGAGGGCAAGCAGATTTTTGTGCGCAATATCGTGCTGACGGGTTTGCATTTCACCAGGCCGGAAACCATCGCCAAGGGGATAACAATTCATCCCGGCGACCCGCTCAACCAGACGGCTCTCTTGGAGACACAGCGGAACCTGTACGAATACTCCCTGTTCAACGAAGTGAATACAGCCGTCCAGAACCCCAATGGCGGCGAAACTCACAAGACCATTCTGCTGCAGGCCATAGAAGCGCGGCGCTGGACCCTGACCTACGGCGCCGGTTTTGAGGCCCAAACGGGCGCGCCGCAAAACAACTGCCGCGGAATTGAAGCTACCGGCGTGCCGTGCTCTCCGAATGGACGTACCGGCATCAGCCCCCGCGGCCTGGCCAGCATCACCCGCAACAACCTGAACGGACGCGAGCAGTCGGCATCCCTGCAGGGCACGTATGGCCTGCTGGAGCAAAAGGTCAACTTGATTTTTCAAAGTCCACACATTTTGGGAAACCGCAATTTCGGCTGGACCTTCAACGGCGGGTACGCCAACAGCCAGGCCGTAACCACGTATGTGGCGTCGCGGCTCGATGCTGGATTCCGGGTGACAGAGGCTTTCAAGACGCCCGGTTCGGCGCTGTCCCGGGCCAACACGTTTATCTATGAATACAGTTTCCGGCGCGTGAAGGTGGCCGAGAGCAGCCTGCAGGTGTTTCCTAACTTCATCCAGACACTGTCAACCGCGGTGCGCGTGGGAGGACCGGCATTCACATGGCTTCGCGACACCCGCGATAGCCCCATTGACGCGCATCGCGGCACCTACTCCAGCATCCAGAATTTCATCTCGTCGGGCCCGTTTGGTGCGGAGGCGCAGTTCAACCGGCTCGACATGACCAACTCCAGCTACCACGGTTTCGACAAGGACAGGTTCGTGCTGGCGCGGAATACTCGCTATGGGCAGGAGCGCGCTTTCGGGGTGGGAAACCAGCGCTTACTTCCCTTGCCCGAGCGGTTGTACTCGGGCGGTGCTTCGTCGATGCGCGGCTTCGCGATCAATGCCGCGGGCCCCCGCGATCCGCAGACCGGCTTTCCCATCGGCGGGGCAGGAGCGCTGATCAACAGCACGGAACTGCGCCTGCCCCCGCCCACCCTTCCCTACTTCGGAAATGCGGTCAGCCTGGTGTTGTTTCACGATATGGGAAACGTGTTCGGGAATGCGGGAGACGCCTGGATAAGCGCGCTCCGCATCCACCAGCCGGACCGCGACCGGTGCAAACAACCGCAGCCCAAGACCAACCCGCCGGAGGATCCGCCGGGACCTGTGATTTCAACCGGGCCAGTCGGGAATTGCAGTTTCAACTATTTTTCGCACGCGCCGGGATTGGGACTGCGATACCATACGCCGGTCGGACCGGTGCGGTTCGATTTCAGCTATAACCTGAATCCGCCGATTTATCCGATCACCTACGACTACGGCCATCCCGACTTTGTTCCGCACGTGGGCCAGGCCGGCCACTTCAACTTCTTTTTCAGCCTGGGACAGACCTTCTGATGCGCATGCGGATTCCAGTCCGGAGCAGAGCCGCCAGGGCGTGGACATCGACGTTGCTCGTCGCAGTGGCGGTTGCGGCACCGGCGGCGGCTGCCCGTGGTCAGGCCCAGGACTCTGCAGCTGGCCAGCAGGTGCTCGACCGCGTTGTGGCCGTGGTGAATTATCAGCCGATTCTATGGAGCGATATCACCAGCGAGATTCGGTTTTCCGTTCTTGACCCCAACGAAGTGAACGGAACGCTCACCCCGCAAAGAGCCCTGCAGCAACTGGTCAGCCGCACACTTATTCAGCAGCAGATCAGCCAGGAGGAAGCCAGCGCGGACCAGCCCACCGATGAGGAAGTGCAGTCCCGCATGAACGAAGTGCGCACCGAGCTGCCGGCGTGCGTTCGGATGAACTGCGCCACCGATGCTGGCTGGCTGGCGTTTCAGGAGACCTATGGGCTCCCCGCGCAGAAAATTGAATACTATCTGCGCCTGCGCATGGAGATGATTCGCTTCATCGAGGTTCGTTTTCGTCAGGGCATCCGGGTCTCGGAGCAGGAAACGGAAGCCTATTATCGCGACAAGCTGCTGCCTCAATATGCCAAAGCTTCCCAGGCGCCGCCGCTCAAGGCGGTGGCCCCGCGCATCGAGGAGATTCTTCTGGAACAGCAGGTGAATGTCCTGTTCGACAACTGGCTCGATAACCTCCGCAAGCAGGGCGATGTCGAGGTGCTCGATCCCAGCCTGGAATCGGGTTCGGATGGTTCTAACCGGAAGAGCGAAATCGAATGAGCCACGTCGAGCAACAGCCCGTTAAGTCCGTTCCGCCGCGGAGGCGGAGGCGTTTGCTCTGGAATTGCGCCGGACTCCTGGTCGCCCTCATCGCTGTGATCGCCGCCTTGTGCTTCTGGTTCAATTCGCACCAGTTCGAAAATCTGGCGCGCGAACGCGTCATATCGCAACTCCAAAAAGCTACCGGCGGACGCGTCGAAATTCGTTCCTTCCACTGGCGGCTCTCCAATCTGGAGGCCCAGGCCGATGGCCTCGTCATTCATGGCCTCGAAGATCCGGGCGAAGCGCCCTATGCACAACTGGAGAGCCTGCGCGTGCGTATCAGCATTCTGGGCTTTTTCAGTCCCCGCATTCTCCTGCGCGAACTGGAGCTGGTCAAGCCCCAGGTGCACCTGGTGGTTTACCCCGACGGATCGACTAACCAGCCCCACCCGCCCAAGACCCCCAAGACCGGCAGGCCCGCGATCGAAACGGTTTTCGATCTGCAGGCGGGACACGTCTCCGTCGAGCAGGGCAGCTTCAACTTCTACAGCCGGGCGTCCGGATTCGACGTTATGGCTCGCTACCTTCCCCTGGAGTTTCAGGCCAACGACGTGTCGGTCCAAATGCAGTACGTTCCCGCACAAGGCCGAGACCCGGAAAGCTATCACCTCGAGACAGGTGTCCGCGACCTGGATCTGCTGCGCGGGGGGCAGGCGCCATCCGCGTCCGCTTTTCCCGCCGCTTTGCAGGCCACGCTTGACCTCACCCGTAGTGCAGCGTACCTGCGTTCTCTCCGCGTCACCGAACATACGCGCGGCGAGAAGGAGCACGTTCTGAATGTCTCCGGCGCGCTCTTCGATTTTGCGCATCCGCACTGGGAAGGAAACGCCGGCGGCGAATTCGATCTGCATCTGCTGAATCCCATCCTGGGCTATCCCTTCACCCCGGAAGGCGTGGCGCGGATGAAACTGTCGGCCTCGGGGAATGCGCAGAACTTCCGCATTGACGGCCCGGTGCATGTGGATCGTGGAGCGTACGTTGATCCCGCGGTCAGGGCGCACAACCTGCAGGTAGATACGCGCCTCCACATGGACCCCGACGTGATGCGTTTCGGCAGCCTCGTCGTACGGTTTGCACAAGGCGGCCAACTCCAGGGGGATCTCGAACTCGATCACTGGGCGCCGCACCCCCCTCTGAAGCCGGCGACCATTTCGGCGGTCCCTGCCGAAACCAGGCCATTTGTTGCAGGGCCACCGAAGCATTTCTGGAATCGAAAACATCCTCCCCCGCCGCCCGCCCCGGTCAAGTCGCGCGACGTGCTGCGAAAGGAACCCGTAACAGAGATCACGGTGCACGGGAAGATTGCCGTCACATTCGTGAACGTCGCAATCGACACGATTCTCGATATCGTAGGCCAGGGGCCGTTCACCCGGCTGGGCGTGGGCACGGGAGTGAACGGGACCGCGACCGCGGAATGGATCAACGGCGATGTAAACACCCTGAAGGTGGACGCCGCGCTGGGCCTGGCTCCAAACGGCCAGGCGCCCCCGGACGAAGTGCCCGCTTCCGGTGTCATCGAGGCGTCTTACGCGCAGCGCAACGGCGCGGTCGATCTACGCCGCCTGGAACTGAAGCTCCCCGAGAGTTCCATCAAGGCCCACGGCCGGTTAGGCGCATTCCCGCTGACCAGCCCGACCGATCTGAACATTGACTTTCACTCCGATGACCTGGGCGAATTTGATTCCACGCTTCATGACCTGGGACTGCAGCGAAACGGCAAAGCGGGGACCGCGGCACTGCCGCTCGCACTGAATGGCGAAGCCGATTTTCATGGCACCTGGCAAGGCTCGCTCATCTCTCCGCGGCTGGACGGCAACCTGTCCGCAACCCAGATCGTCATGGAACTGCCGCCCAACCCCAAAGAGGCCCCCCAGGCACGGCAGTTCGTGCGCTGGGATTCGGTGGAGGCAAGGGGCAGTTACGACGCGGAGCGCATCACCATCCTCAACGGGAAGTTCGTTCGCGGTGACGAGCAGATCTCCTTTGATGGGACGCTTTTTGCCGACGGCACGCGCGCACCGGGACCCGTCCGAGGCAACGAACTGCCCGCGTTCCATTCCGATTCCCTGCTCCGTGCGCATCTCCGGGCCAGCAAAGTCGACGTCAACGACGTTCTTCCCCTGTTGGGGGTCCGGGAGCCGGTGTCCGGCACGCTCCAGGTGGACTTCGAAGCCGACGGTCCATTGAGATCTCCCGGGGGCTCGGGATGGGTGGAGCTCTCGGACGGGATGATCTACGGCGAGCCGGTATCGAGGCTGCGGGCGCAAGGCACGGTGGTAAACGAAGTCGTGAAGCTCAGCACCATCACCATCGCGGCCAAGGCCGGCAATGTTTCCGGATCCGGCAGCTACGACGTGCGCTCCAGAAGTTTCCAGGCGGAGGCGCGGAGCGCGGGGCTGGACATAGCCGCTATCGAACACCTGCATAAAGCCGGCGAAACCGTCGCCGGAAAATTGAGCTTCACGGCGGCGGGTTCAGGCACCGTGGACCAGCCAAAGCTGGAGGCTCAAGCCACACTCGAGGGATTGAGCGTGGATCATGAGCCGCTCGGCTCCATCGAAATAACCGCCCACACGCAGAACCGGAACCTGGTGTATGACGCCACCAGCCGCATGGAAGCGGCCCAATTGGTGTTGCACGGGCAAACGGACCTCCGCAGCGACTTCCAGACACAGGCGAAGGTGGATTTCTCGCGCTTCGATATCGGCGCGGTGTTCCGGCTCGCGCACTTCGACGCCATCAAGGGTGAATCAGCGCTGTCCGGCACCGCGACCATTGAGGGCCCCCTCGCGCATGTGGATGCATTGCAGGGAGAGGTCCGGCTGCAGACCATGGCGGCCACGGTGGTGGGCGTGCATTTGCAAAGCGAAGGCGGCGTTCACGCCTCGATCGCCAATGCGCGCGTCACCCTTGACCCGGTGCATATCACCGGCGAGGACACCGACCTGCGCGCCTCAGGCACACTGGATTTGCGTGAACAGCGCCGCCTGGATTTTGCCGCCAGCGGGTCCGTCAACCTCAAGGTCGTCGAGATGATCGACAGCCGTCTGACCGCCGGTGGAACCACGACATTCCAGGTGGAAGCACATGGGCCCCTGGCAGATCCCCATCTCCAGGGGAAAATTGACTTCGACAACGGCTCGTTGTCTCTTGAGGACATCCCGAACGGGCTGAGCCAGTTGCACGGCACACTCGAGTTCAACCAGAATCGGCTGGAAGTTCGCAATCTGACGGCTATGACGGGAGGCGGCCAGTTAATCCTGGGCGGATACCTCGCGTACCAACAGGGCCTGTTCGCCGACCTCTCGGTCACCGGTAAATCGATCCGCATCCGTTACCCGCAGGGCGTCAGTTCCCTGGCCGATACAACTCTTCATCTGCAGGGCAGCAAGTCCAGCCTGCTGCTGTCGGGCAACGTGATGCTCACTCGCTTTTCCGTGAGCCCGGATCTTGACATCGCCGCACTGGCCAGCCAGGCCACCGGTGTGCAGCCGGTGATGCCGCCCGACGCTCCCTCCAATCACATCCGCCTTGACGTGCGCATCCGCTCCTCACCGCAGCTGAATTTCCAGAACGCCTACGCCAAGCTCGCGGGCGACGTAGACCTGCGGGTGCGCGGAACCGTGGCCTCCCCCTCGCTCCTGGGGCGAGTCTCCATCACCGAGGGGAGCGCAACCATCGCCGGGACACGTTATGACTTGCAACAGGGCGACATCACCTTCACCAATCCGGTGCGCATTCAGCCGTCCATCGACCTGAACGCAACCGCGCGCGTGCAGGACTACGACATAACGCTGGGCCTGCATGGCACTCCCGACAAACTGAGCGTGACCTACCGCAGCGACCCGCCCCTTCCCCAGAGCGACGTGATTGCCCTGCTGGCGCTGGGCCGAACCCAGAGCGAGCAGGGACTCTATACGCAACAGCAGGAGCAGTCCGCCGGCCTGTCGCCCTCCACAGACCTGCTGCTGGGCGGCGCCCTCAATGCCACCGTGAGCAGCAGGGTGCAAAAACTGTTTGGCGCCGGATCCGTCAAGGTGGACCCCAGTTATCTCGGCGCCCTGGGCGTTTCCACCACCCGCATCACTGTCGACGAACAACTCGGAAAGAACCTGAAGCTCACCTACGCGACCAACGTGGACACATCGGCGCAACAGTTGCTGCAGGCGGAAATCGCCATAAACCGGCACCTGTCCCTGCTCATGACCCGCGATGAATCGGACGTCTTCTCCGTGGTGGTGAAGAATACCCGCCGCTACCGTTAGTGCCCATCCTTAGCGCCCCGACTTGTAAATCTCCGCGGCCTTCCTGATTGCGAACCTCGTCTATCTTGAATCTGTCATCCTTGAATCTGTCATCCTGAGCGAAATTTGGCGCACTCGTGCGACAAATGGAGTCGAAGGATCTGCGGGTACCGGCCGCACATTATCTACTCCAACACCAAGCATTCCTTCCCGTTTATTCCGATTTCGCAGCCGCTCTCCGCTTCGCTGCCGCCGCAGGCCTGTCCATCCCCGACGGCGGCTTGAACTCCGGCGGTGCGTCGGGATCCGGCGTTTCCTGCGGCGGACGCTCATTCTCCGGAACGTGCCGCAGGTTGACGCGAATCCGGGTCCACGTGCTGAATCGGCCGCGCATCGCGTCCACCAGCACATCATCTACCGCCAGGTAGCGAGCCGCTTCGGGATGGCGCGCCTTCCAGCGCTCCAGGCCGGCCAGCGCTTCCTCCTTGCTTTGGGAATTCGCAACCACAATCAGCGGCATCTTCTCCCGAGGAGCTTTCTTTGCGGCACTGCGAGCGCGCGAAGGAGCCACCCGCGGAGCCTCGCCGTCCATCTTGCGGAAGTGCGGCGGCCAGGGAGCATCCCCCAGGCCTTCCCTTTCGTCGCGAGCCGCCATCTCCAGCAGCGCTTCCAGCGAGCCGGCGGCATCATCCATGCCCGCGTGGCGATCCCCGACCGCAGCCCAGCGCGCCGGCATGGTAAACACGGTGAAATCGGCGGGATCGCAGGACTCGACCTCGTCCCAGGCAAGCGGTGCGGAAACCCGCGCATCGGGCCGGGGGCGGACAGAGTATGCCGAGGCGGTAGTGCGATCCTTGGCGTTCTGGTTGTAGTCCAGAAACACGCCGTGCCGCTCTTCCTTCCACCATTTCGACGTGGCCAGCGCCGGAATACGGCGCTCGATTGCGCGTGAGAGCGCCAGGGCGGCGCGCCGCACCTGGTCGAATCCCCACTGCGTTTGGATACGAACATTAATGTGCATGCCGCGCGAGCCGCTGGTCTTGGGCCAGCCGCTCAGGCCCACTTCTTCGAGCAGCGCCTTGACTTCCATGGCCACGCTGCGCACATCCTCCCAGCCCACCCCCGGCCCGGGGTCGAGATCCACTCGCATTTCATCCGGGTGATCGAGATCTCCGGAGCGCACCGGATGCGGATGCAATTCGATACAACCCAGGTTGACGATCCACGCCAGGCCGGAAGCATCGTCCACCACCACCTCCTCTGCCGTGCGCCCCGAAGGAAAGGAAAGTGTGACCGTGCGAAGCCAGGCGGGACGATCGGAGGGCGCGCGCTTCTGATAGAACGCCTCCGCTTCGGCGCCGTTCACAAAACGCTTCAGAACAATGGGGCGGTCCTGAATCCCCTGCAGCGCTCCCGGCGCGACCGCGAGGTAGTACTTCACAATATCGAGTTTCGATAGCTTCACCTGCTGTGTGAAGTAGAGTTTCTCCGGATGCGAGATCCGCACATCGTGTCCGTTGATGGACAGGATCTCGACGTCTTTGTCTTTGCTTGAGCCGCTCATTCAAAATGCTCCGCGCGATTGGCGGTCTGTCCCGGCTGTCGCGCGCCGGATACAACTACAACTTCAATTTATACTTGCGGTGTGCTCCACCCGTCGAGAACACCCCAGCGTCATTTACGCAACCACGCGACTTTCGAGCTTCGCCATGCAGGATGAAAGAACATCAAGACGTCGCGTCGGTGTGGTGACAACCTCGCGAGCGGACTACGGACATCTCTACTGGCCGCTGCGCGAACTGGCCGACCATCCTGAAGTTGAACTCGGTGTGTTTGTGCTGGGGGCGCATCTTTCCCCGCAGTTCGGACTCACCATCCACGAAATTGAGTCCGACGGCTTTCCCATCCGTGCACGCATCGAATGCCTGCTCAGCTCCGACACTGACACGGGAATGGCGAAGACCATCGGCACGGCCATCCTGGGGCTGGCGGAGGCCTTCACCGCGTGGCGCCCGGACGTGTTGCTGCTGATTGCCGACCGGTACGAGATGCTGGCGCCCGCCTCCACCGCGCTCGCCATGCGCATCCCTGTAGCCCATATCGAGGGCGGAGAAGTCAGCCAGGGCGCCATCGACGACCAGGTTCGCAATGCCCTCACCAAGCTTTCCCACATTCATTTCACATCCACTGACATGGCCCGTCGCCGCGTGATCGCGATGGGCGAGGAGCCGTGGCGCGTCCATCAGGCGGGAGCACCGTCGCTCGATCATTTACGGCGCTCGCGTCTGCTGGATCAAGCTGAACTTGAGTCACGCCTGGGAATATCGCTTGCCCATCCGTCCATTCTCGTCGCCTGGCATCCCGTCACCATTCTCCCCGACACCAATGCGGAAGCCTATGCTTTCTATGCGGCCGTCGAGAATACCCCCGGGCAGCTCATCTTTGTCTATCCGAACTCTGACGCCGGCGGGCTCGCGCTCATCGAGCGGAGCCGCGCCCTGGCGCGAACACGTCCCCATACCCACGTCTTCGTCAACCTCGATGCGGTCACCTACTGGAGCCTCCTGGGACAGGTGGACGTCATGACGGGAAATTCCTCCAGCGGCATCATGGAAGCCGCTTCGTTCGCATTGCCGGTGGTCAACGTGGGCATGCGGCAGCAGGGTAGAGAGCGCGGCCGAAACATCCTCGATGTGCCGGCGGACACTCGCGCGATCGCGGGAGCACTGGAGCAGGCTCTCGACCCCCACTTTCGCAATCATCTCCGCGGAATGGAAAATCTCTATGGAGACGGGACCGCAGCCCCAACCATCGCCAGGGTGCTTGCCGCCGTTCCGCTGGAAGGCCTCTTGATAAAGGCGCCAATTTCACTGGCGGAAAAACTCCCCTTGGGCCAGTTTCCGGAGAAGCCATGAACTTCTTCCGCATCCCGCTTTCGTCACCCGATATTACCGAGGCCGAGATTGAGGCGGTAACTGCGGTATTGCGCACCCCGCGCCTCAGCATGGGGCCGGAACTTGACGCATTTGAGAAGGAACTGGCGGAATATCATTCGGTCGAGGACGCGGTGGTGGTAAGTTCCGGAACCGCCGCCCTGCATCTGGCCCTCATCACCCTCGGAATCGGGCCTGGGCACGAAGTGATCATCCCCTCGTTTGCCTTCCTCGCCCTGGCCAACGCTGTGCATCACGTCGGCGCGAGCCCCGTGTTTGCGGAGATCGACCCCCTCACCTTGAATCTGGATCCGGACGCAGTCGAGCAGGCCATCACCCCCCGCACGCGGGCCATCCTGGTGGTCCATACCTTCGGAGTGCCGGCCGACATGGACGCGTTCCGGGCCCTCGCCAATCGGCACGGGCTGGCCCTCATCGAGGACGCCTGCGAAGCCATCGGAGCGGAGTTCCAGGGCCGCCGCGTGGGCGGATTTGGGGACCTTGCCGTGCTGGGCTTCTATCCCAATAAGCAGATCACCACCGGCGAGGGCGGCGCGGTACTGGTGCGCGATCGCAGCCACGCCGCCCGCCTGCGATCCCTCAGAAACCAGGGACGCCGCGGCGCGGAATGGCTTGACCAGGTTGAAATCGGCTACAACTACCGGCTTTCCGAAATGGAGTGCGCGTTGGGCCGGGTGCAACTCAGGCGCATCGATGAAATCCTGGCGATGCGGCGGGCCGCGGCGGAACGATACCCGCGTCTGCTGCAAGGAATCCCCGGGCTCGAACTGCCCCCCGTCAAACTCGACCGCCGGACCATCAGCTGGTTTGTGTACGTAGTTCGTGTAACCGCCCCATTCTCCCGCGACTCGGTAGGGTTTCACATGGCGGAACTGGGCGTGGCCAGCGGAAAATATTTTGCCCCCATCCACCGGCAAAAGCCCTGGCGTGAATTGCCGGCGGGTATAGATCTTCCACTCACTGACAAAGTGGCACGAAGCACTCTGGCAATTCCTTTATTCAATCGAATTAGCGAGAAGCAACAAGAGGAGGTTGCGCACGCGTTCCGCTCCGCAATGAAAACCTGACAAGGTCCTGGAAAGTTGACACATATCGATTGTTCAACGTTTACCGGGGTCTGCTTCACAAGGAATTCATCTGGAGGGCTCGATCAGGAGGTGGAAAAGTGGTACCTTATATCTAGCTCAGGTTGGCAACCACTCCAGCTTTCTCTGCATCAGATCGTTAGTTCAAAAATCTGTCAAACAGCTGGAATGGGTAATTGACAGGGTCCAAAAAGCAGCAGATGCAATTCCCAGACTGACTTTCCAGGTCGATGAGTTCCAAAAGGGGACCGAATGCCGGTTCTCGACATCGGCAGGCGGCTTCCCCGTTACCTGACTCCCTAGACTGAATCACATCCCTCCATTCAAGAGCAGGTGCCACTATGGTAGTCAAAGCACAAAGTAAGGGCCAGGGACTCTCCGGATTGGTCGTCGGTACAGACAACGTACGGCGCTACTTTCCCAAAGATGTCTCCTCAATCGAATTGCAGCTGGATCACCTCCGGATCCAGTGTGGACTGGGGCCGGATTTCTGGCAGGGCCAGCCGGAAATAATCGATCCTCGCCTGTGCGCGTGGCTCGAGACCAAACACATGCATGCCAGCCGGCACCGTGACCCGGTTGCGTTGAACATGGTCCCCGCGGGCAAGAACGCCTTTCGCCTGCAGCCCATGTCGGCTGACGGCCATGAGCGGGTACGAGTCCACTCGCGCACGGCTGCCTGAGAACGGCCATTCGTCCTTCTCCGAACGCGAGTAGCAACGGGATCAGGGAAAGTGGCGATCCCGGCGCTACTCGGCAAGTAAGTTGAAATCGTATTCATCCTATTCGGAAATAATTTCTTCTCAGTTAAATAACTTCTTCCCACTCCCCTCATAATTCTTGCTCCAGCTTTTTAACATGCAATCCCCTGCCCTGGATTCGGGAAGGTGTCCGTGTTTTCCGCATCACTCTTGTCAAGACAGGCGAAGTCCTTTTCAATCGCGAGTTCCAGATTCCCGTGACTGGTAGTTACCTCTCCGTAGAGGCCCACATCGGCCGTTGCCGCCCACCGGCGCGCTTCCTCCGAAGCAATCGCCACCACCACCTCCCGCGGCCCCCAGCGCACCGTCATAGCCGGCGCAACCTGCGTGTGCTCCAATGCATACGTAAGGCGCGCGTTTTCCTCCGCGGCAAAATAGATGGTCTCTTCCACGCGCCCGGTGTCGAGCAGGCGCATCATTTCTTTAGGAGTGATCCGAAGCCGGAGCGAGTTTCCCTTGATGCGGAGTTTCATCTTTCTCCCCAATGCAAAAACGGTCGACGAGACCGGCGTCCGCTTAGATGCTATCGAACGCCGCCGTACCGATCCAAAACTCCGCATCGGATTCGAATCCTCCGACCTTGACAATGGCAGACAACTTGCCTGAAGTTCGGAACGTGCAGACCATGGGCTCTCCACAAGGAAGTGTCGAGTTGACCCAGGTCATCGAGTGCGAAGACGGGGCTGTGCGCTCCGTGCAGGATTGGCTGGCGGCCGAAGAGCCCCTGGAGATACGCATCTCCGGAAAGCCCCTCACGGTGACCATGCGAACTCCGGGCCATGACCTCGAATTAGCCGCTGGATTTCTGTTCACGGAAGGAATCGTTCGGTCGCTCGACCAGATAGGGAAAATCCATCCAGCCAAGGCGGGGCCTGCCGGCAGGAGCAATGCCGTCGAAGTGGAATTGACCGACGCCGTCCTTGAGGCCGATTCTCTGCAACGAAATTTTTTCGCGGCATCCAGTTGCGGCATCTGCGGGAAAGCGTCCATCGACGCGATCCGAAGACGGGATCTGCCCCCGCTCGACCGGGATTTCCATATCGATCCCCAATTGCTCTGCGGGTTGCCCGAAACGTTGCGCGCCGGACAGGCAGTCTTCAGCCGCACCGGCGGGCTGCACGCGGCAGGGCTGTTCGATGCAAGCGGCTCCCTGCTCGCCGTCCGTGAAGACATTGGCCGCCACAACGCCGTGGACAAGGTCATCGGTTGGGCACTGCTGAACCACACCCTCCCGTTAAACAGGCACGTAATGATGGTGAGCGGCCGGGGCGGCTTCGAGGTTGTCCAGAAGGCCCTTGCCGCCGGCATTTCGATCCTGGCATCGGTTTCGGCGCCCAGCAGCCTGGCCGTTAAGCTCGCTCGCGAGCTTGGGCTTACCCTGGTTGGCTTTCTCCGCGGCCAGAGGTTTGTTATCTATTCCGGCGAGTCTCGCTGCCTGCCCCAGCGCACCTAGCCGGGCGTACCCGCGCCGGGCGCACCCGCTTGTATCATGGGCAGCATGCCGCCAATCAGACTTGCCTTGGCTCTGTTGATCCTGCTAGCCGGGTGCCTTTCGCGAAGCGCCACCGCGCAGATCGAGTCCTTTCATGCCCGGTTCGACGCCGTACTCACACAACATGGCGTGGTGGGCGGAGGGTTCGCGTTCGTGCATGGTATGGCGCCGGCCAACCGCTACTCCTTCGGCGAGGCGCGCAACGACACGCATCAGCGCGTGGACGCGGATACAACGTACAACTGGGCATCCATCACCAAGACCATGACCGCCATCGCGATTCTCCAACTGCGGGACCGCGGAAAACTTTCCCTGGATGATCCAGCGGTGCGCTATGTACCGGAGTTGCGCGAGGTGCACAACGCCTATGGCCCGGTCGACGACATCACCATCCGTCACCTCCTGACTCACAGCGCGGGTTTCCGCAATCCCACCTGGCCGTGGGACTGTGACGACGCGAAGAACTGCGACTGGCAGCCCTTCGAGCCCACAAAATGGACCCAGGTCGCGGCCATGCTCCCATACACCCACGTGGCGTTCAAGCCGGGCAGCCGATGGAGTTATTCCAATCTTGGCTACGTTTTTCTGGGGCAGATTATCGAGCGCCTCAGCGGCGATGACTTCGAAGTGTACCTCGACAAGAACATACTGAAGCCTTTAGGTATGACCGCCAGCTACTTCGATCGCGCGCCGTACTTCCTGGAAAAGCATTTGGCAGCCAGCTATCTTCGCGCAGGTACAAAGCTCACCCCCCAGCCGTTCGATTTCGACACCGGCATCACGACTTCAAACAGCGGCTTGAAAGCTCCGCTCATCGACATGGAGAAATACGCCCGCTTTCTGATCGGCGATCCGGTGGACCCGATATATGACGTCGTGCTGAAGCGCAGTTCACTCGAGGAGGCATGGAACGGCGTTCTGCCGGCGAGCAACCCTGGCGAAGCGTCCACTCCGTACACTTCGGGTCCGCACGGCGCGCAGCCCATGATGGGACTGGGCTTCTTCGTCATCGAAGTGAGCGGCCGGCGTTACATCTATCACGACGGCGACCAGGGCGGGTTTTCGTCGGAGTTGCTGATTGACCGGGTGGGCAAGAGCGCGGCCATTTTGGCCGTGAATACCACCGACACCGGTTCTCCCTCGGAGAAAGATGCCCTTCACCCGCAGTCCAACACCGAGCCCGATCCAAACACCGACTTGCGGCAGGCACTGCGGGCCGTGTTGATGGAGAGCGTGTTTCCCGCGTACGCCAAAACGGAATGAGCGTTGGCTGTTTTTGGTCGCGAAGCCACGCTGGCTTGCCAAACTCCAAAACCTGCTTTTCATTGACCAGAGTCTGCGGCGCCGGTGTGGGTCCGACAAAATTCCTTCACCCCGCGTCGCCGCTGTTCCCGATGTCCATCGAAGGCGAGATGGGATTCGACTCGTCGGTCATGCGCTCGATGCAATCCTTGAGAATGCCCTTGGCGTCCAGAATGAAGTCAATGGCGTCGCGGCCCGCGCCGCAACCGCCGGCGTGCGGGGTGACGTAATGCGCTGCCGCCTTCACCTGGTCGCGCGCATTGGCCACGGCCACCGCAAAACCGCACTCGCGCATCACGGGCAGGTCGATCACATCATCCCCCACGTAGGCAATCTCTTCCAGCGTTACGCCCGCCTTCTGCATGATGTCGCGCACTGCCTGCATCTTGAACGCCTGCCCCTGGTAGACAAACTCCAGGCGCAGGTCGCGGGCCCGGGTGGCGACGGTCTCGCTGATGCGCTTGGTGATGACCCCGCACTTGAGGCCGCCGATACGCGCCAGGGAAATCCCCGCGCCGTCGTGCGCGCTATAGCCCTTGGCTTCCATCATGGTGGCGGATTGAATGCCGTAACCCACCCCGCCGTCCGGTCCGCCAAACTGCTTCACCGGGGCTTGCCCTTCACGGGAGCGTTCGGGAGCCGGCACCAGCCAGATGGTGCCGTCCGTAAGAACCCCATCGACGTCGAAAAGAATGATCTGGATGCGGCGGGCGCGTTCGTGCGCGGTCAGGGTCATGTCTCGATTTTAGATGCGCCGCGGCGGCGGCCTCATCCGCGAGAATGGAAGCATGGCTGAAAACCCACCCCGCCTTGAACCCGAAGACTATTACATGGAAGGGCAATACATGGTTTTCACGGCCGCCTATCACTTGAAGCGGGGATACTGCTGCGGCTCGGGATGCCGGCACTGTCCGTATGGAAACTCCGCCGCGGAAACTGCTCAGCGGCCCGAACCTGAAGACGATGCTTCCCCGGTCGGGGAAGGCTGAGCTCCGGGCGCAATGGCCGGTTCGCGTACCAGCACCGCAAATCGCGGAAACGCGAAGCTGCCGCCGGCATCGTCGATCACGTTCAACTGGCAAACATAGGAACCCGGCTTGAGGCCGGATAGCGGCACGTCCAGCTCCATCGCCACCGCGTCACGACCCTCCACGTTGACCGCCTTCGCCTGCACGATCGGCGTCTCGAACACCTTTGTTGCACCCTGGATGAGTTCCAGGCTGCTGAGAAGGTTGATGCCCGGCTTCGTTCCCTTGGCCTGATTGTCGGCCCGCTTTTCGCGCGCCGGCGAGTAAACCTCGTACAGCAGGTACATATGCTGGTCCTGGCGAAAAACGTGGCTGATGTTGGGCACGTATTCTTCCCCCGCGCGGACCAGGGGACTCTGCTGCTTGCTGGGCTTACGCACGGATGCCAGCACGATGGAGCTCATCTTGAGCGGAATCTTTTTCATCTCCGGAAGGACGATATCGGCTTCGAACGATCCCATACGCCCCGTCTGGTTTTCGCGCACCACAAACTTCAGGTGATATTTGCCCGGCGGCAGGTTGAAGCTGGTGGTGTACTGGATATTCTTCTGGCGCGCCTGCAGCGCCGGATCGAGATTCAGTTTGACCGTTTCGCGCGCGCGGCCGATGGGGCGCTTCACCTCGTCAATGACCGCGCCGATAATATCCAGGGTGGCCTTGTCCTTGTCCCCACCCTTCACGAATGGGATCTGCGAACCCGGCACGATGAGCGAAACGGGGACGTAGAAGCGGTTCTCGTCGAGCCGGAAATACATCGCGTCGAGATACAACGCCATGTCGGTGGCGGGCAGATCGCTCTCCAGTTGCTCGTCGAGTTCGCGCTCGCGGTCCTCCTTGGCGGAGTGCTGAAAGTCCGACGGCGCGTAGTAGCCGGGGCGGTATTCAAGCTTGATTCCGGGACGATTGACCTTGATGGTCAGGCGGCGGTACTTGCCGTCGCGCGCCGCGTTCAGGGAGTGATAGCCGATCGCGTAGTAAGCCGAAGTATCGCGCTGCACCTGCGCGAACGCGGGCGCGAAATCGTTGGAGTCAAAGAACGCCTTGCCGCCCGTATCGGAGCTGAGCGTCGCCATCACCTCCTGGGTGGCAAAATTCTGATTCATGTTGTTGAGCAGCGCGCCGCCATTGTAGGCGCCATTGCCGCGCAGGCTGCCCGTCGAAGCGTCTCCCAGCGGCGATACGGCCTGCAATCCCCTCGTGTCGACGCTGTAGATCGCCAGGTCGGCGCGCACAGCCGCGTTGATCGCCGCCCGCAGAGAGGCCTGGTTCTCGATCCCGTCGCGCGAAATTCCGCCGGAGAAGTACAACAGCGATTTCTTCTCCGTGATTCGTTCCAGCGCCTTGGAAATCGCCCGCAGCGCGAACAGTTCCCGGTCGGTGTTGAGATCGTTGTATTCGCTTTCGTCCGGCGTGTACGCGCTCGTGTCCTCCACCTGGTTGGAGTTCGAGCCGGCGCCCTGGGCGAAGCCCTGTCCCTGGGTGCCGTTATAGATACCGACTTCATTCCACAGCGCGTCTTTGTCGGCCGTGAAGTCCTGGTTCACTTTGAGTGAATCGCCCAGAGAAACCAGTGCCACCAGGTCCGCGGGGGCCATCTTGTCCTTCAAGAAGTCCCGGGCCGCGTTTACGCTCCTGTCCAAATCCTCCGGCTGCATCGAGGTGAGATCGAAGAACATCACAATCAGACGGTGGTTGCGCAGATCTTCCGGCCGCGCCACCACCGCGGCTTTAGCGCCGTTTTCCTTCGCGCCGGCAGCCAGGCCGGAGCCTGCAGCCAGGCCGGCGCCTGCAGCCAGGCCAGAGCCTGCAGCCAGGCCGTTGACGGTGGCCTCACTCAGGGGCGTCGCCATGTCCACGCTCTGAAAGTCGAAGGTTGCGATCTGCTGCTGCTTTCCGTTTTCGTAGACCGTGAAATCGCTCTGCTTGAGGCCGCGGACCACTTCATGCGTCTTCGCGTCGCGCGCCACCACATTCGTGAGCACCAGTTCGGCGTTCACCTTCATGGTGAAGCCACCCTGCTGGGCAGCATTCTGCCGCGCAGCATCCTGCCGCGCAGCATCCTGCCGAGCAGCATCCTGATCCCCCGCCTGGGCGGCTCTGGGGGCCCGGTTCTGCGCACGCAACGGCTCGACTGACGACACCATAAATGCCAGTGTCGTGGGTAGGACGAAGAGCCGTTGCATCCAGGTTTTCATCGAACTCCCTTTTCCCCCCAGCCACTCACGCCTTTAACAATCGCGGATGCCCCAGGTCTCGATACCGGGTCCCCAGCCATAGGTCCTCGTCGCTCGGGTGGTTGGATACCGGATACCGGGCTCTGCCTCTAAAATCTGAACCGCGCCGCGAACTGAAACGACCGCATCGCCGCCACGGATGTTACCTGGCCAAATGGACTATGACTTGCAGCCTCCACTCCGGTGAAAAGCGTCGTATTCACCCCGGAGTACTGCACGGTATTGAAGACGTTGTTGGCGTTGGCGCGGATTTCAAAGCTGCGCGTTTCCCCCAGTTGCACGGTTTTCGCCAGGGACATATTGTTCTGCACAGTGCCCGGTCCGGGAATCGAGTAGCGCGACGCGGTGCCGAAGGCATTCCCGAAACCATCGGGTGTAGCCGCGGTGAACGCCGCCGTGTTGAACCAGTGCTTCAGCGAGCCTCCTCCCTCGGTGAGCGACACGCCGGGAACCCGGTCGGGCCGCTCCGTGCCGGCTGTCCCCCGTGCCACGTCATTGATCGTCGCCTGGTAACTCGGAGTAAGTGAAGTCCCGGTAGCAAACGTAAATGTGCCGGAGATCGAAAAGCCTTCGAGTATGTGCGACGACTTACCCGTCGTAAACCAATACTTATCCTTTCCGAAAGGCAGCTCGAACAGGTAGTTACCCGAGACCTTGTGCCGCACGTCGAAGCTCGAGTTCCCTTCCTCGGCGAGAATGTCCTGCCAGTTCTGCGCGACAACGGTGGACGTCCCCCCAACCGACCCGGCATCGTCAATCGAATGCGAGTACTGGTAATTGGCGCCGATGGCGATCCCGTTCGACAATCGCTTGTTCACCCGCAGAGTGCCTGCATGGAAGCGCGAGAATGCTTTCGCCTCCTCGTAATTGAAGAGAACATTCTCTGGATTCGTCAGCGGGCTGCTCACCGTCGCCCGCGGCGCGATAGTTACATCGAGATTTCCGCCTTTCGAGCCGTTGTAACCCGCGTTCATCACGATGCCCCACGGCAGGGTCTTCTGAACGTCGACATTCCACACCTGCACATATGGAAGCCGGTAATGCGGATCGAGCGCGTAGTTGCCCAGGAGATTGGGCGCGGGAAATCCGTCCGCCACTGAAAGACAACCCGTCCCGGAACCGGCGCACGAATCGGCCACCACGTTGGTCTGCAGGTTAGCGAAGGGAGGCTGCAACGCCATGATGCCGGCGAAATTGGCGTACGAATTCGTGGTGTAATTCATTCCGTATCCGCCTCGCAGCACTGTTTGCTTCGCCAGTCGCAACGCCAGCCCCAGGCGTGGCGCAAACGCCGCCCGAAACGGATAAACCAGCGAGTCCGGCAAGCCGCCGGCATTGCCCGCCTGCACCTGCGCCACGCTTGTAAACCCTCCCGCCGGATTGGTCGCGGCCATCGAAAGATGGTTGTACTTCTCCGTGTAAGCTGCGAAGAATTCGTAGCGCACCCCGTAAATCAGCGTAAGGTTCGAACGCACCCGCCAGTCGTCCTGGGCATAAAGCTCCACCACGTTATCGCGCAGGTAACTCTTCGCGCCGGAGGAATCGATGGAACTCTGCTGCGGAAGGCCAAGCAGAAAATCTCCCAGCGAAGAACCCGTATAAAAACCGGTGAAATAAAAGCTGCCTGTCGAGTTCGAGCCACCCAGAAAATCGTGGTGCACGCGCCGATAATCGCCTCCGAACCGGAAGTTGTGTTTGCCATGCATCCAGGCCAGCGTTTCGGAAACGGTGATGGTCTGCGCAATCGTGAACTTCGGCTGTTGCTCGCTCAGGCCCGTGAAACTGCTCAAAGTGATATTCGGCAGGCCGTAATTGAGCGAACTCGCGTTCAGCGGATTGCCGCCTGGGCCCAGGACGCCCACTTGCGTGGCGATGTCGGTGACCCCAGTGAAGAAGTTCGTGGCGCGGCTGTTGCTGCGGTTCCAGTTGGCGTTGAAGATGCTGGTGAGCTTGTTGCGGCCGAGCGTGTACCCGGCCTGCAGCGAATGGGATTCCGAAGCCGTCTTGCCGCCCAGTTCGGGAAACACATTCACGTTGTCGCTCGCGGTGTGAGCCCAGTTGTAATTGAAATTCACGCTTTGCCGAAGCCCTTGCGTGGTCTGCTGCGAGCGCCGCCCGCCGAACGCGCCAAACGGCGACGCATTCGCGCCGATCCCGCGCATATAACGTACGCCGGCCTGGGTGGTGTTCGATTGCGCGGTGCTGAGCAGGTGATAATTCTGCACGTCTCCCGGAAGGTTCGGCTCCGGAATGTACTGCAGGAGCGCCGTGGCCTCGGGAACCGGCGCAATGGAGGTGGCGAGTCCGGGAATGATACCCGCGCGCTCGGCAGCCGTGGGCACGGTGGCGTATTCGTCCAGCGGACTTGAGTTGCGCGTCCCGGAAACGGTGAGGAACACCGTGTCCTTCCCGCTGGGTTTCACCACGCCGGGAATGAATGGCGCGCCCATCAGCGTAATCCCGAAGCGATTGGTGCCGGACGCGGGCTGTTGCTGCGGCTGGCCGCGCAGGCTGAACGGCTCGGCATTCAGAGCTGAGTTGCTGCCGGTCCAGAAAACAGAACCGTGCGGCTGACTGGGATTGAAGCCGCGGAAATTACCCCGGCCGCCGCCAAAACCGCCGCCCCGGCCGCCACCAAATCCACCACCGCCAAATCCAAACCCATCGCCGCCGAGGCCGCCGCTTAACAAACCTCCGCCACCCCCGAAACCTCCTCCACCAGCTGCCTGGCTCGGTCCCTGCCCGCCGTTCTGGGCGCGCATCGATTCCACGAAGTCGCGCACCCGATCCATGTCCACGCCGGCCATCGGGCTCACGGATCCAGACTGGCCCATGATGGAAACCGACTCACCGCTAAACTCGGAATTGCCCGCAATCGATGGTAGCGCCGCGCCCGCCGCAGCGCCGCCGCCTCCCGCTTCCGTCTCGCCGCCCAGCGCGCTCATAAGATTGAGGCTCTGCAGCCCGTTGCCCGCCAGTTGACGAATGGCCTGCTGCATCTGGGCGGACTGGCCGTCCTGCTGCTGTTCCTGCTGCGCGCGCGACGCCAGGATGAGATCAAAACTCAGCGCCTGATCATGGCTGGATGCGTTCAACAGCGCTTCCTGCGACCCCGCCGCGAAAGCGGCGAATTGGGTTCGAACCACGTAGCGGCCGTTCTGGGGAATGGTCATCGCCCATGCGCCGTTGACGTCGCTGGTGGTGGTGAAGCGCTTGCCGGTGAGCGTGTTCTGGGCGGTTACGGTCACGCCCGGCAGGGGAAGGTTTCCGCTCTTCACCACGCCGTGCAGCCTGCCTCCGGTCGCGGTCGTGGGGGCTTGCGCAACGGCAGGACCCGGCGCGGGAGGCGCGGACGGCGATTGCGCGCCAACAGCACTGCCCCACGTCGCCATCCACGCCACTGCGAGTCTCAACCCACTCCGCATCCCGCTCCTGTCAACGTGCTGTATTCATGCAGACGGCTGCGGGGGCGGGAAGGTTTACGAGGGGTCGCATCGACATCATCGTAAACTCGGTTCATGGGCGCCGCGGAAACCAAAAACAGGCTCGTCCGGATCGAGGAGGTTACGCTCGATTACGCTCCCACCTTGCTGGCGCAAGCGCGCGAATTGCTGCTCGAATATGGCCACTTCGTCGCCGCCCAGCCCGGGGTGGCGCGATTCTGCTTCGGCACCCTGCAGGAGGAAGCCCAGCATCTGCCTCAAAGCTATCTCGAACAGGGTGGCGGGTGCCTGGTCGCTCGCGTAAACGAAGGCCCGGCGGGATTTGTGGCCTGGCGCGCCGTTCCCGAAACCGTGGCGCGCGATGCCTGGGAACTGAAACGGCTCTGGGTGCGCAATCAAGGTCGGGGGCTGGGCCTGGGCCGGGCGCTCACCCAGGCGGTGCTCGATCGAGCCTCAGCTGCAGGACGCACCGCCGTCTACCTCGACACCGTCCCCGCCGCCATGGCCGCGGCCCAC
>DASXXV010000097.1:0-39955 GCA_036502905.1 Occallatibacter sp.
GCGACAAGCAGCAGGAAAGAACACGACAGAAAGAGGCGCAAGCGAGGCATGATATCTCCGAAATCGAAATCATACCACCTTGCTGTCGCTTCCCTCGCACTCGGAAATTTTGCGGAGAACCAAATCCAGTTATCACCTCTATAAATATCCTGCGATATGCAGCAAGATAACTAAGTCACTAGCAAAACTGAATCGCAGTGAATAGACTTGGCTTGCTTACAACCGGAGCCTACCGGAGCCTAATTCGGAGGGAGCTTGGCTCCCCCCGAATTCTTTCATTACAGGCCATTCAGGATACCGAGGATCTGGTTCAGCAAGCCGCTGATATTGTTGAGCAGACCCGTGAGACTGCCACCGTTCAGCAGATTGGCGACAGCGCACAGAAGATTTCCCAGCAGGTTACCGGGGCCCGGCACCGCCGTGATATCCAGAACTACTTGGTTCAGATTCACTTGCAGTCCGAGCAGGGTTAACGAGAGAGGTCCGAGTACGAGGTGTAGGATCGGGCAGGATGCGGTTAGACCGGTGATGGGGAGGCCGGTAATCGCCTGGTTGACTATCGGAGTCACATCGCCGGTTGCGCTGGTAATGGTTCCGTTCAACACGCCCTTGGCAAAGAGTTGATTGTTATTCACATAAGTTCCGGTCACCTTCAGAACGCCGGATACAACTCCTCCATTCGCAGTTGTGCCGGAAATCAACGCTGACGTGCCGGTTTGTGCGGGAGCAGCGGCGTAAGTGGCTCTGGGTGCAAGCACAAACGTGGAGAAGGCCATAGTCATGGCCAGAACGGCTAAGCGGAACGGGACACCTATAGATTTCACTTTATTACCCTCCAACATGGTTGTATTCGTGCCGAGTTATGGGTGAAGTGTCGCACGCTAAATAGAAGCGCTTAGTGCGGGAACGCGCTGATATACTTTATCGCTTTCGACACTTATCCTTGTCCGCGGTCAATACCGACAGAACTAACGAATCCGGCGATGGTCACACCCGAGAAGGGTGGCGACCTGCGCCTTGCAGGGAAGAAGGGTAATCTCTCAGGCTTCTTCGCTAATCGGGATGTGATGCAGCGCCATGTAGCCGAGATGCATTCAGGAACGGCGAACAAAGACCTCCTGGAATCACTTTGTACGAACTAATCAGTAGCGCCCAGGAACTTAGAACACGTACTTAGATCGTGTACTTAGAAGGTGTAAATACGCACATAGTCCACCAGCATTTCGGAAGGAAACACCGTTGTCTTGTCCACGTTGCCCGGCCAACTGCCGCCCACCGCGAGATTCAACAGGATGAATTCTGGCCCCTGGTCAAAAGGCCACGTGCCGGCGGTATTGGCCTTTGTGAAGCTTTCGTACGGGTGGGCCGGGTCGTCAATATAGAACTGCACCTGGCCCTTGCTCCAGATCATTCCATAGGTGTGCCAATCGGCAGCGGAGAAACCCGCCCTGGTGTAAGGCTGGCCGCCATCGAGCCCTTTGCCGTGCACCGAGGATTGCACCCAGTCGTACCCCTTGTTCTGCGGATTGCTGCCGTCGATGTGTTCCATTACGTCGAGTTCCCCGCAAGCCGGCCAATCAACCGTAGTGATGTTATTCCCCAGGAGCCAGAATGCCGGCCACATCCCCTGCGATTCCGGCAGTTTGATGCGCGCCTCGATACGCCCGTACACGAAGCTGAAAAGCCCTTGCGATTTGAGCCGCGCCGACGTATAAACCCCGGCAGAAGACTGTCGTGCCACGACGTGAAGATGCCCCTCCACCCCGATCTCGGCGGATGGCTCCGCCGCCGAACATGGCGCGCTGTTTGAACCCCATGCGCAGTAGGTCTCCTGCTCCTTGTTGCCGAAGCCGTTGTTGCCCGTATCGTAAGTCCAGGTCCGGGGATTGGGCTGGCCTCTCCCCGCGCCGGGCGGGGTGAACTCGTCGCTCCACACCATGGGTCCCGGCGAGATGTTAGGAGTAAATGTCTGGGTAATCACGCCGCTGGCCGACTTCGCAGAAGTTGACGCGATGGCCTTGACCGTGAGGTTCGATGCAACCAGAAAAGGCGCCTCATAAGCCTCCGACGCAGCGGTGGGCGTGGACCCGTCAAGTGTGTAGTAGATCTTTGCACCCGCCGTAGTGGTTGAGATTGCGGCAACGAGGGCGCCATTGAGTGCGGGGCTGGTGGAGATGGTCGGAGCGGCGGGCGTCGCGATGTCAGCCTTTTGCGCCACCATACCAGCGGCGCACGCGCACATCAACATCCCGGTCCACATAAATTGACGCATCATAACCAAAAGTTCCTTGTTGGTGAATCTAAGCGGCGGGTTCCAATCCTTCATAAAACCAGCGAAGGCTTGATTGCGTCAAAGCCCGCCGCCATATAGGGCGCGACCAATGATCTGCAAAATTTGGGGATTACTTTTGTCCGGCGGCCAGGTTCTCGCGGAGCGCTTTCAGCAGGCGCGGGCTGCCGGTGGCCTCCACCGCCTGTACCAGGCGGCTGCGCAGTTCTTCATTGCCGGCAACGCGGCACAGCGCTTCCATGGCGCGCGACGCCTCGCGTTCTTCTCGCTCGATGAGGTGGACCAGAAAATCGATTGCCTCGGGCAACCGCGTAAGCGCAATCGCGCTGAACAGGACACCGCTGAACCACTCATCCGCCAACTCCTTCTGCCGCCCCAGCAGCGCAGCGAGGGCCACCGGCGAGCGGGTCTCGGCGAGCGCGAATGCGGCTTCGCCGGCCGGGTCATCGCCCGCTTCAAGAAACCCGGCAACGAACGGAATCGCCGCATCGCGCTCGACGGCTAACAACGCTGCAAAACACTGGCCCAGGACCTCAGGTTCTTCCGGCGGCTGGCTGCGGATCATGGCGCGCAGACGAAGCACCGGCACGGCGATGTCACCTAACTGTGCGAGCGCGCGAACTGTTTCCAGCCGCACCGTCTTGTCTTCATCCACCAGGGCGTCGAGAAGAATAATGAGCAACTCCTGGTTGTCCAGGCCATTGCATGCGATCAGCGCGTGGGCGCAGTTGGCGCGCAGCGTGCCGGCTGTGTCGGACCGTCCGCCCCAGGTCGGCTCCATCTGATGATGGCGAAGGCCGCGCAGAAAAACATCTTTGTCCCGGCACTCGAGGCGGGCCAGGGCGCGGCTCAGCGCGTTCTTGGCCCAGCATTGCGGGTCGGTCTTCTCGGCATTGGCGAAGAAGCGGTCGAAGGCGGCAAGGAGATCGGGCAGAAAATCGGCGAGACCGTTGTCTTCTGCAAGGCGCGCGGCCCTGGCCACGATAAAGTTGCTGCGGTGGGCAAGCGATTTCTTGACCACCGCGATCGCTTCCGCATCCAGTTCCCGGCCCTTGAGGGCGTCCAGGGCCGCCATCTGCTCGTCAAAGCCGCGATGCGCCATTCGTGCTTACACCACGAAGTACTTGGTCTGCGCATGATGCACGATGGTCGCGTTGGTGCTTGCCCTCTCTCGCGCGCTGCTCTCGGATGTTGTCATCTTCAGAAGGGAGGTCGGCCATCAAGCCGGAAGGCACCAACTTACTTCGATTCGGTCAGCGCCTGGTTGGGAACCAGCATGTCTTCCTTGCGCATCACCAGGTTGGTGGCGTTCAGGGTGGCGAGTTCGAATCCGTGACCGTGGGTAATGGCGTCCGTCGGGCAGGCCTCGACGCAGTAGCCGCAGAAAATACAGCGGTTGTAGTCGATGTTGTAGACCTTGGCGTAACGTTCCGACGAGGAGATACGCTGCTCGGCCGTGTTCTCGGCAGCTTCAATGTAGATGCAGTTGGAGGGACACGCCGCGGCGCAGAGGAAGCAGGCCACGCACTTCTCTAGTCCGTTCTCGTCGCGCTGCAAAACATGCGCGCCCCGGTACCGCTGCTCAAACTTGGCGCCCTTGAGCGGACCCGGACCGTCGGGATAATTCTCGACCTCGGTGGGACGGAAGATCTCGCCCATCGTGATGCTCATGCCCTTGGCGATGCCCGCAATATTCCGCACGATCGACATGTCGCTAGTATACGATGGCGCGCGAACCCGAAAGGACAGCATTGCGGGCCATAAAATTGCCGCTGACGCGCGCTTTCCGGGTGATTTCAACCAGACGTGCCGAAAGCTGCAATCCGCGGAAGAGAAAATACGTTCGTTCGAAGTCCAGGGGTTGGCTCGTATCAGCCAGGCCACGATCAACGATGGCTGCCCGGCGGGACCGATCGGCCCTCGTTGTTGCGCGGCGGGGTGAGGGTGGGACGGCGCTCGGGGCGGACGTGAACCGTCTGCTCGCATAACGCCGAGTCCTGCCCGCGCGACACCGCCCCCGTACCCTGAAAACTGCACAGCCTCTGCTTCATGGCCTCAGCTTCCTTTCCGCCCAGGAGCAGCATGCGTTCCATGTTGCTGAACGGGTCCAGGTCGTAGCGGTAGACGAAATCCTCGGCCGGTTTTGCCTTGCCATAGTCAAAGTGGTTCCAGGTGCCGACAAGTTCGCGGCCATCGGGACCAGCCAGGATCGCATAGACCCGGGTGACAGAAACTCCTTCCGGCGTGCTCGTGGTCCAGATCGGCACCGCTTGTCCGCCGCGCATCCAGTGCGTGTTCCAGATGTGCTGGGAGCGATCGTAGTAGAGTGCGGTGAAGTAAGTTGAGGCGGCGCACTCGCTGCAGTCGTCGTAGATCGCACCCAGTTCTGGAGGGCCGACCCCGGAAAATTGCATCCAGTCGAGCCAGCGCAGGTTCACACCCTTGAGTAGCGGCGTGAGGGCGTGCGTGGTCAGCGACGCGCTCCACAGGTTGAAGGTGTCTGAACCCGGCGAGGCCTGGGGATTGGTGCGCAACGTGGTAACCACCAGGGCCGCATCATAGATGACGCCGATCTCGCGAATGGAAGACCACTTCTCTGCTTCCAGCGAGCGCGTAACCCAGACAATGACGTCCTGGTCCTTGGCGGAGTGGAAATCCATCCAGCGGAAAGAGTCCTGTTGCGGGTGAAGCGGAAGTGAGTTGCTAAGCGCGGCCGCAATCAGACCTGCAAAAAGAAAGAACCGCAACCGGGCGCCGCGCATGATTCAGGTTAGCAGATGGGCATTGCAGCCTGAGCATCTGCGTGGACGACCAGCATTTCATGTTGAGTTCAGCGAAGGATGCGTGGCCCTTTCCATTATTTCCGGATTGCCGGTCAATTTGCAGCGACCCGAATGTTGGTACGTGGTGCTTTGCGGAGCAACAGTGTTTTGAGAGTGGCAGTTAGCCATTTCTCATATCTCTCTGGTGGCCAGCCGCGTTCGTTCACGAACAAGCGGTAGTTGTCGGGGCCCATCAATGACCAGAGAACATCCAAAGCGTCGCGTTCGGACAGCGGTTTGCGCAACGCTCCGGCTACTGCCCAGGAGCGGACGATCGGGGCAACTCCGCGCAGCCGGCGTTGTTCCCCTTCGCTCCAGAGTGCTGCCAGGTCCGGTTCCATTCTTCCGGCGCTGCGCGCGACCTCGATCAGGTCTGCGGATTGCTGATAAAGACGGCGGTTGAACGAAACCAGGAGAGATAGCTGGCGTCGGGGATCGGTTGCCGGGTCGCGAAGAGCTTCCTGGAGAGCGATGACGTTCGCGCTTGAGTCTGCCGCATCAAGCAGGGCAAAGAGCAACGCGCGCTTCGATCCATAGGTCGCGTAAAAGGTCGGGACCGCTACGCCGGCGTGGTCCGCAATTTCCTTGATCGACGTTGCTCCATAGCCCAATTGCGCAAATAAGATGCGGCCGCTTTGGGCAATCCGCAGACGTGTCTGCTGGGCAGACTCACGACGTTTGGTCGAATTGTAGGGGCGCTTGGGTAAGGAAGTTCGGATCATTAGTTTACTTTGGGTATAGTATAGCTATATTTAATTCGGGAGGACCGTATGCGAGTGAAATTGGCACAACTCACATTTTGGGTTTTCGTCCTCTGGGCATGCTTCATGCTCGGGGGCAGCATCTACGAAGCGGTCGCAGTCTGGCCACTGGTTGCAGCCGATCCGCCTCATTCTCTGGCGGCAACCAACGGGATGCTCGTGGTGCCGGACCGCGCGGGGATGTTCTTTTGGTCCTGGGCTACACCTGGGTTGGGCCTGTTTGGGCTTGCCGCCCTGTTGACCAGCTTTGGCACTCCCCGGCCGCACATGATTTGGCGTATGGCCAGTATCGGACTGCTGTTGACCGTCGTCGCGGCGACACTCCTGTATTTCCGGCCAACCATCATCAACCTTGTGGTCAATCACGGCGGAGGTCGGCCCGACGATGTGATCGCCGCCCAAGTGCGTCAGTGGGTGATGCTTAATTGGATGCGCGAGGGCGCAGTGGCGGCTTCTATTGCCATGGGGGTGCGCGCGCTTCTTCTGCCCATGTCATGATTCCATAAAAATCGGTCCAGGAACGCCGGCGCATCCGCGAAGAGAAAATCTCTTCGACGGACAGGCTCATTTGGCGATACGGCTTTTAAGACCGGTACCACGAAGTGGCGACTCTCTATGGATGCGATGGCGGTGCGAATGGCGAGAACCTGTCAATGAGCTTATTGACAGGAGTCTGGCAGGGTTCGCTTCATCCCGAAGGTACCTGTTTTCGCCTATTACAAACCAAGTTTGGCCCACAGCGCATCCACCCGCGCCTTGGTGGCCGGGTCCATCTCGATCATCGCCGGCCACGGCCGATCGAATCCTTCCGCCTTCCACTTGCGGGTCGCGTCGATACCCATCTTGGAGCCGTAGTTCGGCAGACGCGAGGCGTGGTCGAGCGAGTCGACCGGCCCAAGCATGAACTGGATATCTCGTTCCGGGTCGATGTTGTTGGCTACGCGCAGCACGACTTCGCTCACATCCTGGACGTCGCAATCTTCATCGACAACGATGATGCACTTGGTGAACATCGCCTGGCCCAGCGACCAGATGGCGTTCATTACCTTCCGCGCCTGTCCCGGGTAGCTCTTGCGGATCGAAACGATCATCAGGTTGTGGAACACGGCCTCGACAGGTAGATGAACATCAACCAGCTCCGGGATGGTCATCCTCATCGCCGGCAGGAAAATGCGCTCCACCGCCTTGCCCATCCATGCATCTTCCATGGGCGGCTTGCCCACGATCGTCGCCGCGTAAATCGGATTCCGGCGATGGGTGATGCAGGTCAAGTGGAAGACCGGATACTCGTCCATCATGGTGTAGAAACCGGTGTGGTCGCCGAAGGGGCCTTCGCCGCGCAGTTCGCCGAGTTCCACGTAGCCCTCGAGAACGATTTCAGCGTGGGCGGGAACCTCGAGATCGACGGTTTCGCATTTCACGATTTCCACCGGCTTGCCGCGTAGAAACCCGGCGATCATGAATTCCTCTACTTCCGGAGGCGCTGGAACAATGGCGGAGAACGTAGTGGCTGGATCGGTGCCGATGGCCACCGCGACTTCAAAGCGCGAGCCCTTCATCTTGCCGAGCGTGACCTGGGGCAGGCCGCCCATCGGACCATCGGGAATATTCACCGCGCCTCCCGCGGTTTCCGCCATCGCCGCCACTCGAGCGCTCTTCTCGGTCAGGGCGCCGGCGCTTCCCGCAGCCGCCGCGTTCCGCAGGGCCTCGCGATAGTGTTCGGCGGCGACCTTCTGGCGTTGCCAGTGCATCCCCGTGGTCTGGCCGTCGTAGACCTGCATGCGGTACATGCCGATATTGCGTTTGCCGGTGCGGGGGTCGCGCGTGTGCACGCAGGGAAGGGTGATAAAGCGGCCGGCGTCATGCGGCCAGCATTTCAGGATCGGAAAAGCATTGAGGTCGACCCCGTCGCGCCCGCCATTATCTTTCGTATTCAGAACCACTTCCTTGCAGCGAGCCTCCTTCGCGCTCACGGTTTTTGGAAACACTTTGGCCAGCGCGCCAAGCTGGGGCAACATCTTCAACTTGTCCAGGAAGCCGCCCTGCGGGGCCTTGAGGTTCATGAGACCGGAGATGCGCTCCGCAATCTCCTCGATGCGCTCGACTCCGAGCGCCATGGCCATGCGGCGCTCGCTGCCGAACTGGTTGATGAACACCTGGTGGCCGGGGTGGCCTTTCACATTTTCAAACAGCAGCGCAGGACCGCCGGGGGCAAACTTGCTCGCGCTTTCGTTCCGGCGCCCACCGATTTTTGAGACGCGGTCGGTGATCTCGGTGATTTCGAGTTCGGGAGATACTTCTTCGCGGATGCGCCGCAATTCACCGTTCTTCTCCAGGGTCCGGATCCAGTCGCGCAGATCGTCGTAAGCCAATGGTTGTGCTCCCCAGGCGGATTCGCCCACAATCGATAGTACGGCTTGGATTTGGGCCGTCCCCAGGGCAGGTTTTAACAATTTTGGCTTTTGCGTCACCGAACACGCGTGTGCCATACTCGCCGCCAGCAGTTTTCAATTTTCCGAAGGAGTTCGCCATGGCCTCTTCCCCCCACACCGCGGTCAAGTGCAAGCCCTACTTCAAACTGCGTTCGAGAACGCCGCACTTTCAGCCCAAGAGCACCGTTTCCGCCGAACTGGCCGCGCCTCCGGCGCCGTGGCAGGTGCCGGCGCTCTGTGCGGCATACAACTGGCCCACCGCTCTGGCCGGTAACGGAATCATTGCCATAGTCGAGTTGGGCGGCGGCTGGGTCCAATCCGACATGGACGCTTTCTTTCAGGGATTGAACCAGCCTACGCCTTCCATCACCGATGTGTCGGTGGACGGCACGCAGAACAGCCCCAACCAGAGCGTCGGCTCCTCCAACGACGCCGACTATGAGGTGGCGCTCGATATTCAGGTGGCGGGCGCATCGTTTTTCGCGGCCACGGCTCGCGCTGCGACGATTCGTATGTACTGGTCGCAGGACATCGCATCCGCTGTGCAAGCGGCCGCCAAAGACGGCTGCGACGTATGCACCATCTCGTGGGGCGCCGATGAAGCGGTATGGGGCACCACCGCGGCCCAACAGATGGACCTGGCCGCCGCTGCTGCCACGGCCGCCGGCATGGTGGTCTTCGCCGCGTCAGGCGATAACGACTCGAGTGACGGCGGCTCGTCACCGGCAAACGTGGACGCACCCGCTTCCTGCCCGCACATCGTCGGCTGCGGAGGAACCTACAAGACGTCGAGCGAAGAGATCGTGTGGAACGACAGCCCCGGTCAGACCAATGGGAACGGTTCGGGCGGCGGATATTCCACCATCTTCCCCAAACAGTCCTGGCAGCTGAACGCGCCGCCGCCGCCGACAGGAAGCACCGCCGGAACCGGACGCATGGTGCCGGATGTCGCCGGAGACGCCGACCCCAATACCGGCTATGACATATATGTCCATGGCGCAGGAACGGTTGTGGGTGGAACCAGCGCGGTAGCGCCCCTGTACGCGGGGCTATTCGCCTCGTTCGGCAGCAAGCTTGGTTTCATCAGCCCCACCCTGTGGCAAAACCCAAAGGCCTTCAATGACATCACGGTCGGCGACAACGGCATGTTTCACGCCGGGCCGGGGCCGGATCCGTGCACCGGCCTGGGTTCGCCCATCGGGCTCAGCCTATCCGGTCTTTTCGGGAAATAGCGCTGGCGGCGGGGAGAAATAATGCCAGTCATCCCCGGCACCATCAGCATGAATCGTAGTCATTTGGCTCGCATTTTTTGCTGATTCCGCCCGAGCACACCTCGGGCGGAGCCTCCAGCTCTTCAACCGGTCAATTCGTTCCGGCTACCTGGACGAGGGGCTGGTCAGACATGAAGGGCTCGATGGCATCCAGCGGGTAACCCAGCCGTTTCCACTCGTCAAAACCGCCGCGCAGCGGGCGGACACGGTCGATCCCAAGTTTGTGGAGCGTCATGGCCGTCTTGGCTGCAGTAGCCTCGCTGGGGCATGTGCAGTAGAGCACTACGTCGCGATCGCGCGGAATCTCGTGGACCCGGGCGGCGAGGGCTTCCGGCGAGACGTGGACCGCACCGGGCAGCGTAAAGGGATCCGGAACCAACTCGAGCGGATGGCGCAGATCGACAATGTACACCGGTTCGCCGGCATCGAGTTGGCGTTTCAGTTCGTCGGGCTCCAGGCGGGCCCTTACGAGTTGACGGAGGAGCCTGCGGCGCCGGTAAACGCGGCCGATAAAGAACCCCAGAATACCCAGGATCAGCAGCGCGCCCGAGAAGCGGCCCACCCAATTGAACAGGCTGGGGTCTTTCTTCAGGGCGTCCCCAAAGAGCCGCCCACCGCCCAGGAGAGCGCCGATCCACAGAACCGCCCCCGCCGCGTCAAACAGCAGAAACGATCCATAGCTCATGCCGTTCTGGCCCGCGACCGGGGGCGCCAGGGTTGCGACACCCGGGATGAACTTGGCGTACAGCAGGGTGCTCCCGCGCCCCCGGCTGAACGAGTCCTGTGTCTTGCGTACGCAGATGGTGGGCTCCATCGACAACTTGCACAAGAGCCGCAGCACGTGATGCCCATAGCGACGCCCGATGAAATACCACGTGCTGTCCGAGATGAGGCAGGCGGCCAGCCCGGCCAGGAGAGCAGCTCCGAAGCTTACCTTCTCGCTGGCCGAGAGGGCCCCGGCCGCCAGCAGTACCGGCGTGGCCGGCAGGGGTATCCCGAACTGCTCCACCAGAACCCAGGCGAACAAGAATACATAACCGTAAGCGAGAAGAATTTGTGTGGGCAGCGCCATGAAGACCCCGAATGCGAAAGGTGAATGTGAGGATCCCAACTGCAGAAAGGGGAAGTTGAACCCTCAACCTCTATGGATGAAGTTAACTTGAAATTGTTTCAGGGAATGTAAATTTCATTGGCGGACCGGCTCAGCGGGGCTCAGTAGCCGGCTTGCTCCCCTTTGAACCAGAGCCATCCGCATCCGGTGCTTCTTCGAATCCGGCGAGAATCCGCGACTCCGAGCCGAACTTGTGGTAGTCGCTGAAGGTAAAGTCGTTGATCAGGGTTTCATACGGACCATGGACGATAAACAGAAAAGACCGCCGGAGCGGTCTTTTCTACAGCAAGAACAAAGGTGACGGCGGGTTACTGGATTGCGGCCTGGGAAGCGTTGGTCTGCACAGCGGTGGTGGTGGCGGAAACCGGGACGAGCGTCGCCGTGGCCTGAACCTTATCCGCGAAATAATTGTGGTCCCACAGATTGCGGTAGAAAGCGCCGGTCAGTTCGGCAGCGCGGGGGCCGAAGGTGGGGCGTCCGCCTTCGAGAAAGAACACCGTTACGAGGCTGCCTACCGGCGAATCGGAATAGGACGCGAACCAGCCGAAGCGGGTGCCCCTGTCGGAGCAGGTGCCGGTTTTGCCGAAGACTGGCAGTTCGGTGAAGCTGGCCCGCAGGCTGCGCGCGGTTCCGTATTCCACTGCGCCGGCCATGCCGTCCTGCAGGTCGGGAACGTAACGGGCGATGTCGAGGGTGCGCTTGACGCGGGGTTCGAAGCTGGCAAGCTCTTCTGGGGTGGCGGGATGCTGGAGATAGTAGAGGGTTCCGCCGTTCGCGATGGCGGCTACATATGCGCCCAGTTGCAGAGGTGTCATGGAAACGCCCTGACCGAAGCTGCACATCCGACCCACGCCGCCCTCGGATTCAGGAAGAGCCTGGTCGGGGTAAACGCCGAGTTGTTCTCCCTGGATGTTGTAGCCGGCCAGTTCGCCGAGTCCGAAGCGGTTGGCGTAGTGGCGGACCCGTTCGAAACCCAGCTCGCGGCCCAGTTCCTCAAAATAAAGGTTGTTGCTCTTGGCTAGCGCCTGGGTCATGTTCATACGGAAGCCAGGCAGCTGAACCATGGTGTCGCGGGTCACGAGGCCCTCTGACAGGGCAGCCATGGCGACGGTGAGCTTGATAGTTGAGCAGGGCTCGGCGCCGGGCGAGAGGGCCAGCTTTTGGTTGACCATCGCCAGGATCCGGCCATTGGCCGGGTTGATGACAACCGCGGTTCCATTCATGTCGCCCAGGGCGTCCATCGCGGCCTGGCGTACGATCGGATCCTCCCCTGCGGTCACGTCGTCCGCAAAAATGTTCCCCACAGCGAACGAACTGGCTGTGAACCGCTCGTAATAATGGTGTCGGACACCGAGGCGCGCACGGCGAATCCTGGCTGAGCCTTTGGCGGAGATTCGGGACGTCTGAGCGCCGGAAGCGTGGGGCGCGGTTGCCCTTGCGGCCCCGGTCGTAACCGCATGCTTTACCGCGCGGCGAGGCTGGACAAGGTGTGCGGCCCTGGTGTGACGCAGAGGGCGAGTCGTCGCGTCAAGTGCGACGGCGCTGGGAACCAGTCCGATCAAGGCAAGGTTTGCAAGCAACATGCAAGACAATTTCATCCAGTCAGCTTCCTCTCATCTATGGACACTTGCCATGCGCTACCCGCCTGAACCACCCATCTCGGCGGGGGCCCGGCGCCTCAGGAGGCGCATTTCCTGCCTCTCGATTCCATCACCTGGCCTGGATCCACCAGCCTGTGGTCCACAAAATGCCCCTATGACCTCATAGGCTTTCAGAGCCCGGGTGGTGATGCCAGCAACGGAAAATCTACCTCAAACTATACAAGTAAAGTCTCTTGGAAGGACTTAAAACGATGTGACGATAAACACGTTAGTTTTGAATTGGAACCGGGTCTCGATTTGACTCTGGCCCCGGCGCCCGGTGGAAAATGCCTTGCAAATCCTATTATGAGTCCAAAGTACCTGTTTCTGAAAGTCCCACATTTGTGGGAGTCACCCGGCCAATTGTTCTAGGGCCTGTTAACACTACTGAGATGGCGTCCTATCGAAGGAGTGGGAGCCACGCGATCCCAACCTTCGACGGCCGTTTTTCCCCTGGATCCTGCTAGAACTGCAGGCGCCGCATGAACGCCGGGACATCGAGGTCCCGATCAGCGCCCTCAGCCGGCTCGACAAAGAGCGCACCCACCGAGTGCGGTTCCTCGACGTGCACACCGTTACCCGCTTCAGATGAATAATCGCGCGGCTGGGGGGTATACTTCGCCTCCTCTTCCAGTTCGGCAAACTTGGGCCGGGCAGCGGCGCCCACCAGTTCGGGCTCGGGTTCCGTCTCCAGCCCCGCGTATGGATCGTTCGCGCCCTGTGGCACTGTGACTCTGGGCGCGGCAGGACGCGACGGTTCGGGTTCCTCGTCCTCGCTCATGAAGCGGGGTGGTGGCGGGGGCGCCGGAGCTTCGACTACTACCGGAGCCGCCGAAATGGCCAGCGCACCCGGGGAAGGCTCACCGCTCCAGTTCTCCGCCGCGAGCACGGGTACCGAAATCACGGCCGTATCCTCCACGTTCAGCATGCGCGCGCGGCGCTCGGGCATCTGATCGCGGAACCCGGTAGCGATCACCGTGATCTTGACTTCGTCCTCCATCTTCTCGTCCAGCACCGCGCCAAAGATGATGTTGGCATCCTCGTGTGCGGAGGTTTGGATGAGCGACGAGGCCGCGTTGACTTCCGACAGCCGGAGTTTGCTGGAGCCGGTGATGTTGATCAGGATTCCGCGCGCTCCATCGATGGCCCCCGCCTCGAGCAAAGGCGAAGCCATGGCGGCCTGGGCTGCCTCGATGGCGCGATTCTCGCCGGAGCGGACCGCGGTTCCCATCATGGCGTGGCCCATGCCTGCCATAGTGGTCTTCACATCGGCAAAGTCGCGGTTGATGATACCCGGAATGGTGATGATGTCGGAGATGCCCTGTACGCCCTGGCGGAGCACATCGTCGGCAATGCGGAAACTCTCGAAAAAGCCGGCGTCCTTGGCCACCGCGAGCAGCTTCTCATTGGGGATCACGATCATGGTGTCGACGCTCTCGAGCAATTCCTTCAATCCCCGCTCGGCCTGCTGCATGCGCCGCTTGCCTTCAAAGGTAAACGGGACGGTGATCACGGCGACGGTAAGGATGCCCATCTCGCTGGCCAGCGAGGCGATAACCGGCGCGGCTCCCGTGCCCGTGCCTCCACCCAGGCCGGCGGTCACGAAAACCATGTCCGCCCCCTCGAGCGCCTCGATGATTTTTTCCGAGTCTTCGAGCGCGGCCCGGCGGCCCACGTCAGGGTTCGCGCCGGCGCCCAGGCCGGAAGTGAGTCGCACTCCCAGTTGCAGCTTCACCGGGGCCTGGCACAACTTGAGCGCCTGTACGTCGGTGTTGGCCGCGATGAACTCGACACCTTCCATCCGCGCCTGGATCATGCGGTTGACGGCGTTGCCGCCGCCTCCGCCGACGCCGATCACCTTGATGCGCGCGCCGCGCGGCGTTTCGTCGTGAAAGTGAATGCGCATTTCTCCGGGCTGTTGAACCGTCTGCTCCATGGGGGCCTCCTCGACTGCACTGTTAACCTGGTTGGCTTCCTCGCTGTACGACATATCGAAACCTCAAAAACTCTGTGCAAAAATGGCGCGCAGCTTGGCGCGCAAAGTGTTGTTCTCCGAGTCACGCATGACCCGGGTGCGATGCGCGTAGAGCAGCATCCCGATGACGGTGGAATACATGGGCGAAGCGAGTTCTCCGGGCATATTGGAGAGGCGCACCGGCATTCCGGTTCGGGCCGGCACTCGCAACTGGCTCTCCGCCTGGTCCAGCATGCCGGGAAGCATTGCGCCGCCGCCGGTGAGCACGCACCCGGCGCCCAGCGCCTCGAAAACGCCGCCCTGGCGCAGGCTGTCACGAACGTAGTGGAAGAGCTCGCGGGCGCGGGGCTCCAGCACCTCGGCCACCCGGCGCAGACCCAGCCTCTCCGGCTGCGGGTTGGTGATTTCAATTTCCGCATCCTGCGGGACGGCCGTGACTACCGCGTGCCCATACTGGCGCTTCAACTGCTCGGCCTCCGCCACCGGCATGCGCAGGCATATGGCGAGATCGTTGGTGAAATGCAATCCGCCGATGGCCACCGCACCGGTATGCGCGACTGCTCCCTCGAAAAAGACAACCAGATCCGTGGAATGCGCGCCGACATTGAGAAGGCAAACGCCCAGTTCGCGTTCGTCGGCGGAGAGCGTGGCCTCGGCGGCGGCGATGGATTCGAGCACGGCTTCGGTGACTTCAAGTCCGGCCCGATTGGCGCAGGTCACAGTGCTCTGGAACGCACTCCCCGAACAGGTAGCGATATGCAAATCGACTTCCAGGCGGGCTCCGATCATGCCCACCGGATCGAAGATACCGGGCTGATCGTCGACGATGAACTGCCGCGGCAGCAGGTGGAGGATTTCCCGATCCGGAGGACGCTCGACGGCCCGCGCGCGCTCCACCGCGGTACGCACGTCCTCGCGCGTAATCTCGCGCATGCGGCTGCCAAGGTCGAAGCCGCCATTCGTGTTCACGCCGAAAATGTGCGGACCCCCAACCCCCACCACACACTCCTCGATATTGGCGCGGGCTACGCGCTCGGCGTGCTCGTTGGCGGCCTTTACGGCCTTCGCCGCCGGCCCAAGTTCGGCGATCAATCCCTTGCGCATGCCGGCCGAATCGACCACCGCATGCCCGCGATAACGCAGAGCCCCTTCATTGACATCAGCGGCCAGCACCCGCGTCGACATGCTGCCGATGTCGAGCGCGACGATCAGATTGTCCTGCTTCTGGCTCATGGTCGCTGTTATCCGGCTGTCCCGCTGGGCGGAAGGAAACAGAGCTGGTCTGCGGCTGCGGTCTGTCGATCCGGAGCAACGGACGCGTTTCGCTTCTGCGGGGCGGGCGTCGGCTTCTTTTCCCTGGTCTTACGCGATTTCGGTTTTGCGGGCGCCTTGTGGGGCACGGCCTTGGGCGGCGGCGCCCCCTTCACTCCCGCGGATGGCTTTCTAGACGCTCCGTCGCCGGCCAGCTTCGCCTTGCCCGATGTGGGTTTGCCATCGTCGGTGGCAGTTTGCGACCCGCCTGCTCCCGGCGCCATTTCCAGAACCACCTGCTGGTCGTAGCGAAGATCTACGGAAGCAAGATGCGGATATTGCTGTCGCCACTCGGCAATGTGCGCCTTATAGCGCTGGTAGCGCATCAGGAACTGGTCGTCGCCGAAGTGGGCGAGGATGTCCGTTCCCTGCTCCGGCATCAGCACGCGCGCATCTTCGGGATCGGTGAGGTCAATTTCCGAAATCTGTTCGGAGAGGTGCTGGCCGGTGCTGTCGAGTTCGCCGATGAGCCGGCCGTACACGGCCATGCGCGCCCTCCGCGAAGCCAGCGGCTCGGCGGCATCAATGCCGCTGACGACGGGAAATGAGTAGTGATGCTTGGTCATCGACGACGGCTCCATGGCCAGAAGCACGCCGTTGGCATCGACCAGCCCGATCTGCTGGCCATGGCGCAGGAACGCGACCGGAGTGCGCTCCACGACGGAGATGCGCAACTGGTCCGGCAGTACGCGCATCACGGTTGCCTTTTCGATCCACGGAATCTTTTCAAGCTGTTTGCGGCGCTCGTTTAGAGGAACAAAGAAGATGTTGCGGCCCACGTCTTCCCCGAAAACCGGCAGGAGGTCGGCGCGTGTGACTTCGCTGAGGCCCGCGGTCTGGATATTGCCGGTGCCGGCAATGCGGAAGCGCGCGTCGCGTTTGAGGTAGGTCTTGAAAACGAAACCGGCGGTGACCACGACCCCGGTGGCCGTCAGCACTCCACAGACCAGAAAGATCCGTCCCCATTTTGTCGCTGGCCGCCACCAGGGAGCGCGGCGGGGCTCATCGAACCGCTGGCGATGCGAATCGCCGAACTCATCTTCGTCGTCCAGTTCCGGAAAGCTCTGCACGGGCATGTTGCGGCCCGCCGATGTCGCCCGCGAACGCATGACCTGCTGACCGCGGCGGACGGGGGATTCCGCCGACGCTTCGTCGTCCCAGGGAAGCAGACGGTTTTTCGAACTGCGCTGAATGGCCACGCTGAGTTGGAGTCGAGAGAAATCGCCAGCTTCAATTATGGGATGGATGAGAGTGGAATTCTCCCGCGGAGCGAGAGGGGGAACCCGGGGGGTAAACCACAGGGACCAGGCATCACGCATCAGAGGAGAGGGAAAAGCCGCCTAGTTTGTCCGTCCCAATTTCCGGGCGGTCGTGCGCAGGCCCTTCCTCCTCGGCGAGCCGCGTTTGCCAGCCCATTTTCCAGTGTTGCCTGAAGCGCTGCTGAGAGCATTCCCGGCACTGGAACTGGCCACATCCAGGGCCATATCGGTCCCGTGCAGTCCGGCCGAAGTGCCTTCGAGTGCGCTCCGACGGGCCACTTCTTGGGATTCACCCAGGCAATGCGCGTGGCGGGGAGATGGTCCACTCGTCCAATGCGGGCCGCAGGAAAATCACTGCGTTTCATTTTGCCGGCGGTGGATTCGCGGGAGGCGACTAAGACCACTCCAGCGTGTGCACCGAGTCAGCCGGCGCCTTGAACTCCAGGCAGTTCCGGCCGGCCTCTAGTTGCACGGTCCTCTCCGGGCCGGGGTTGGCCACTACCGCGACGTAGCCGCCATCGGGATTGCGGAACGCCACGTGCGACAGTCCTCTGCCGCTGTCCGATTTTCCCGTTGCACCGGTAGACAGCACCTTCGCTCCCCGCTTTACATGGCGAGTGTAGTGCGCGAAGGCATGGTACTGGCCGCTGCGCGTGACCTTGTGCGGTGCATCGCGGATAGTGCCGTTCTCGATGGTCACGGTTCCTCCGCAGGAGAACGGACCGATGTTGGGCTTGCCTTTTTCGTCGAGCGCAATGTTCCACGCCGTGATGCAACGCGCCCAATTGTTCAGGATGCCGTTGAAGGTGTCGGCCCACTTGGTCCAGTCCGTCTGGTAATCGGGCAGGCTGATGTCCGGGCCGCCTTCGGTCCAGTACGCGTTCTTGTCCGGGAAGGCGTCGTGGACCCTGGTCATCGCCGAGGGGTCGCCCACGTAGCCGTGCCAGGCGATGCCGTCGATCGCCTTATACACGTCCGCATCGCTGAGTTCATCGAGCGCCCGGCCCCACAGGCTGTAGTTATGATCCAGCACCCAGATTTTCGTGGACAGTCCCGCCGTGCGCAGCGCGGGCGCGAGATGCTTCGCGGCAAACTCCATCTCCTGTTCCTGCGCCCACAGGCAGGCCGGCATCTTGCCTTCCTGCTCCGCATCGGTCTCGTTCTGCACCGTGACGGCATCGATGAGTACGCCCTCCGCTTTGTAGCCCTCAAGGAATTTCTGGAAGTAGAGCGCGTATGCCGGGAAACTGGTCTTGCGCATTGCCCCACCAAGCATTGACCGGTTGGGCTTCATCCAGCCCGGCGGACTCCACGGCGAAGAGAACAGAAACAAGTCCGAATTGATCTGGCGCGCCTCGCGCAGCACGGGAAGGATGTAGGCTTTGTCGTGATCGATGGAGAACTTCTTCATCTCCGGATCGGGGGTGTCGCTCTCGTCTAAGCTGTATTGGTTGCGCGCGTAGTCGCTGGCTCCCACGCAGGTGCGGCATACGTTGAAAGCCATTTCGCCGGGCGCGAACAGATCGTGCATCACGGACTGGCGCTCGTCGTCTTTCATCTGGCTCAGCACGTAGCACGAGGAATCCGTAAGAGCGGCGCCGAAGCCAAGGATTTCCTGCTTCGCGACGCTGACATCCACCACGATGGCCTCTCCGGTTGCGGGGGATACTTTCCACGCCGGCGCCTCGGCCTCTGCATGGCGCCCGGAACCAAAGGTGCTCCACATGCGAACGGCAGAGGCCGATTGCGCCCACATGGGGACGCGGGCGGAAACGGAAAGTGCGGCTGCAGCAGCGCTGGCCGTGTGGAGAAAACTCCTGCGGGAATGCTTGGCCATAACAGGCTCCTTAGGGCATGGAGGGGATTTTTGCCGCATGCATCATAGCAGCGCAAAAGCCTTTTAGTAAAACGTTTGCGCAATTGTGATCTATCGCACGCAGTCTGCCGTCGCCCAGGAGTGTCAGCGCACTTCTACGGCCTGGAGAGAGGCGACCACCTGGGGAGCAAGCTGGCTGACACTGCCGGCGCCGAGAGTAAGAATGAGATCCCCCTCGCGGGCCTTGGCGGTGACACGATCCAGGGCTGCGGCAAAATCCGGCGCGAATGCCACGTCGGCCCCTTTGATCCTGCCGGCAAGAAATTCCCCATCGATACCCGGAATGGGTTTTTCGCTGGCGGCGTAAATTGGAAGCACGGCCAAGCTATCGGCATCCAGGAAGGCGCCGGCGAACTCCTCGAGCAAATCGTGCGTTCGCGTATAACGGTGCGGCTGGAAGATGACGTGAATGTGCCGGTACCCACATTCGCGGGCCGCCGCAAGCGTGGCGCGAATTTCTGTGGGATGGTGGCCGTAGTCGTCGACGACGGTGACGCCACGCGCTTGCCCCTTGATCTGGAAGCGCCGATCGACCCCGCGGAAATGGCTGATGCCCTCGGCGATTTTGTCCGGATCGACTTCCAGTTGATGAGCAATGGCTACCGCGGCGGTGGCGTTGAGCACGTTGTGACGTCCGGGCACGTGCAACTCGAAGGGTCCGAGGGAACGGGTGGCGGTGGTCACGTGAAAGCGCGAAAACGCCCCATTTTCCACGGGCAGCGGCTCAATGCGGAAATCGGCCTCGCGCGCCGTTCCGTATGTGAAGACCCGGCGGCGGGCCCGGGGCAGGATCGCGGATAATTGTGCGTTGTCGATGCAGGCCGTGACCGCGCCGTAAAAGGGAACTTTGTCCATGAACGCGAGAAAGGCGCGCTCCACATCGTCCATGTCGGAATAGCAATCCATGTGCTCGCGATCGAGGTTGGTGACTACGGCCAGGATGGGCGATAGTTTTAGGAAAGAGCGGTCGCTTTCGTCGGCCTCGGCAACCAGGTATTGCGACGCGCCCAGGCGGGCGTTCGAGCCCATGGCATCGACGCGCCCACCTACCACCACGGTTGGATCGAGCCCGCCTGCGCCCAGAACGCTGGCCACCATCGAAGTAGTCGTGGTCTTGCCGTGCATGCCGGCAACCGCAATTCCATATTTCAGCCGCATCAACTCAGCCAGCATCTCGGCGCGCTGGATCACCGGGATATTGCGGGCGCGCGCCTCGGCCACCTCGGGGTTGTCAGGGCTGACCGCGGAGCTGGTCACCACCACGGTCGCTCCTTCGACATGGCCTGCTTCGTGGCCCTCATAGATGATGGCGCCCAGTTGTGCCAGGCGGTCGGTGACAGAGCTTCGGCGCAGGTCCGAACCGGAGACCTTCATTTTCTGGTTCAGCAGGATCTCGGCGATCCCGCTCATGCCAATGCCGCCGATGCCTATGAAATGGGCGTGCTGGGAAGTCGTGAACATTCTGAAAGGTTAGGGTAGCATCCACGAAGGATACTTTCGAATTCGAAGTCTCCAGCTCAACCGGCCATGAAGAAGCGTGGGCTGAAAGTGAATTTCTCCGCCGGATCATGACGAATCTGCGGGAACTCAGGATGAGCTGGATTCAGGAGATAATTGGATTCCAACCCGTTGACCGCAGCGCTCGGAACGCGCAGTATGGCAGTTCGCAATTCCCTGGCCCAGGCGTCGCCCCAATCCTGCGAACCGGGCATGTTCCGCCACCCGGTTTCCTCGATCGCGAGGCCGTCAGGAAGGTCAATACGGGTGAGAGAGCGCGGCGGAATTTTTCGCCCGCCTGCATGGATCATGGTCTCCAATACTGCCAGGCTCACGTGTTCCGCCGCGTAGATCACCCGGGTGCCGACCTTGTGCCAGCGGCCGGCATGCAGAAAAGATCCGGTGCTGTCGAACGCATCGTATGCCGGCCCGTGCATCCGGTAAATGACCATCGTGAGCGCTAAACCGGGAATCCGAATTCGAGGGCGGCGAGGAGTCCTTCCACTGCCCTCCCTCCAGCTTCGGTCTTAAGAAGCGAGAAAGGGGTCGCACCGTCCAACTCGGGATGCGGACTGTTCAGCCAATCGGTAGCATCGGTTTCGCTTCCCCAGACGCGCGTGGCGAGTTCCAGAGCGTGGTCAAGGCGCGCGGCGGTCTGGCTGGCTTGCGGTCCAAGAACCTTTCCGGCCCGCTTCCAGCTGGAATCGGGAATAAGCTCCGCCCGGACCTTCCCTAACGGCTGAGCGGCCGATTCAGCCACACGCTGAAATAGCCGTGCTGCATGCGCCTTGGATATGCCCCGGCCCGCGGTAACTGCGGCAGCCACCAGGCCACGGGCGCGGTTGTGCGCATCGGGCCGCAACCGATGACCCGGGGCACTGCCCGGAAGATTCCCGTGTTGCTGCGCGGTTTCGGCCTGTGACATGAGCCACTCCTATGGGTCCATTGTATACCTGATTCTGGTTCAATGTGAACCATGTCAGCATGCCGGGAAGGCGCTCTTGACACCTCAAATCCGTAAAAGTTGCGTCGGTTTTATTTTTGCCACAGCCCCGCAACCTTCTGAAAAAGAGGGGTTTGATTAGGACATAACCGGCAAGTTGGAAGGCAGCAACAATCAAGCCTCTCCAAAGCAGCCGGACAGGATTCGGCGCTTCAGATTCGATATTTCTGGAGAAGCGCGGGTCAGGTGGGACGGAGGTCCTCGTGAAAAGCATGGCGAAATGGATGTTGGGTGCAGCGGTAGTGGCTGGTGGATTGGGGCTGGCATCGACGCCGGCCAAGGCAGCCGAGTTCGGCGTCTATATCGGTGGACCGGCGGCCTATGTTCCTCCATGCCCGGGACCGGGATATGAATGGGTGGGCGGCTATTACTCGGGCGGTTACTGGGTGCCGGGACGCTGGGCATTCGCGGGCTACCACAATAATGTGGCTCGTTACTACGGCGACCGCGACCGCGTTTACTACAATGACCGGGACGACCGGCGAGGCGGCGACTGGGATCGCGACCGCCACAACCGCGACGACCGGCGAGGCGGCGACTGGGATCGCGACCGTCACGATCGCGACGATCGCCGCGGCGACCAGGATCGCGACCACTGGCGCAGGTAAACGATCGATCGTACAGTCCGGGGAAGCGGCCCCTCCAATTGGAAGGGGCCGCTTTTTTGGGTGACGGGACCGGTTCCGGCCGCTCCTCCCATCGACTGGTAAAAATTGGACTTGCCTCGGACGCAGGTCCGCGCAATTCTTGCAGGTGACCCGCAACTTTTCGCGGGAATCGTTGTTTGTACAGATGGAAGCCGGACGAGCAGAAACTAGCCCGCCGGCGAGGTGCCGAAACGGAGGACGACCTCCGGCCCGAGTCTGAAAAGAGATGGACGGGGCGGCACAGGGAGGATTTCGATGAAGAGCTTTCGCCTGGCTTTACTGGCTTTGCTTCTGATTGTGCCCTTCGCGGCTACGTCCCACGCCCAGGTTGCAGTGGGTATCGGGATTGGGCCTGCGGTAGTGCCGGCACCTGAGGTCTATGGTCCCCCCGTTTGCTCATGGGGCTACTATTCTTATTACCCTTATGATTGCGCTCCTTATGGGTACTACGGTCCTTCCTGGTTTGCCGGCGGTATCTTCATTGGCGCCGGGCCCTGGTACCACTGGGGATGGGGTCACGGCTGGGGCCGTTATGGGTATGGACACGGCTATGGGTATGGACACGCCGGCTGGGGCGGTGGATACCGCGGAGGATACGGATATCACGGCGGCTCTGGCTATCGCGGTGGATACGGCGGCACTCGGCCCGGGTTTGGCGGCAATGCCGGATACCGCTATGGCGGTGGTGGTCGCGGATTTAGCCCCGGCGCAGGCGGACACGCGGGTGGCGGCTTCGGCGGTGGTTTCCACGGTGGTGGCGGTGGCGGATTTCACGGCGGCGGTGGAGGCGGATTTCACGGCGGCGGCGGCCATCGGTAAGACCAACCCCCGCGACTTAGACCTCTCCCTACGGATGCGGTAAAGTCTCCTCGCCAACCTGTAACAGGCCCGTCTGCTTCGGCAGACGGGCTTTTTCGTGGTCCACGCAAGCGACGGAACTCGTTCGCATCCCAGACCCCGGTGACGGAAAATTGGGTAACGACCGGCCTCCCACCTTTGCCTGACCTGCGGGTCTCGCGAAGGGGCGGCAGCCGGGGTTTGTTTGGTTTTATTTCACGATCATTGCCCGGGGGGTGTGCGGGTCAATCACCTTGGCTTCTCCGATGAAACCGACGCCCAGTTCCTTTTCGGTCAGCTTGTAGGACGCGGATCTCAGGTAAGAGGGCGGCTCATTTTGGTGAACCAGGTACACGCGGGCGGCGGTGCAATTCGCCGGCGCGTTGCTGCCGCCTCCCTCGCATGCCGGAAGGAAGGAAAGGCGATATCCGGCCACCTTTACAGCCGCGGAGGGCCTTTTGAGGGGCGACCATTTTTCCGCGCAGGATTGGAGTTCAACGAAATGGGCGATCGCACTGGACCCGCTGCTGGTGAGCACGATGACGAAGTCTTGCCCCGACGCGGCATAGACGGAGGTGACCAGCGAAAGCTCCGCATTGCAAGACGCGCTTCCGCTGGAAATCGTGAGAGGACCCTGCCACATTTTTGGGTCCTGAGCTCTGTCCGGATCGGCAAGACGTAGAGAGTACCGTCCGAATGCCGTGCCCTTGCTGCTTTGCATGGTCAAGGACTGAAAGCCCGCAGATTGCGCGAGAGCCGCGACAGGCAGAGCAACCAGAATCGAAAAAAGAAGGCGCCGGATCATGAGGAAAGCGGGACGCACGCGTAGATGACGTTGTCACGATCGGCGGCGTCCCATGCCCAGTTCACAGTCTTATCCTTGGCTGCAAACTGCGCCCCGCGAATACTGCCCCAATAGGCGGTGGGATATTTTCCGTGCGTGGAATCGATTGGCCCCTGCACAACGACCACGACGTGGCCGTGAGGATCGTCCTTGAGGCCGCCAATCACGAAATTGCCGGCGTCGGCCTGGGCCTTCGCGGCGATGCCATCTGGCAACAATGTCCAGGGAGCGGTCTGGATCTGGTCGACGATGTCGTTGGCCATTCCGGTAAGCGTGATGCTCAGTTCGCTGGCCACGGCTTTGGCGAAGCCGCTGCAGTCAGCGATGTGGTTCTGGAACTCGGCTTCGCACGCGTTGATGATCAGCTGCTGGGGAGTGGTTACGGTCATTCAATGCGCCCCTCCGATCCGGGCTCAGCAAGTATAGCGGCAGCAACAGCCATCAGACCCATTGGAATTACGCCGGCCGGGGATCGGAAGGGGCGAATCCCGCCAATTCCACCAGGCGATCGGCGATGCGTTCGGCGGCGTGGGGATGCGCCTGGGTGCGCGCAGCTGCCGACATGGCGGCCAAAGTTTCAGGCGCGTTGAGCAACCGGATCAGGGCGTCCAGCAGCGTACTGGGGGTTTCGAGATCCCGCTCCGCCAGCATTGCCGCGGCGCCCGCCTTGACCATCACCTCGGCATTGCGCGTCTGGTGATCGTCGGCGGCGGCAGCAAACGGGATAAGCAGTGCCGGCTTGCCCGCGGCGGCAAGTTCGGCGACGGTGGACGCGCCGCTGCGGGCCATGACGAGATGCGCCTGCGCAAAGTGGGCCGGCATGTCGTTTAGAAACGGCTCCGCCTTCCACCGCGAAGGATCGGCCCCACTGGCCTCGTAGGCCGCGCGTGTCGATTCGGCGTGGCGGGCACCGCTCTGGTGAAGAATGGTAAGCCCGCGTACCGAGTCGAGCAGGGAGCGAGCGACTTTGGGCAAAGTCTGATTGAAAAGCCGCGCGCCCTGCGATCCGCCAAAGACGAGAAGCCTCGGCGGGCCGGCGGGTGGGGAAGTGATCGAAAAGAAATCGGGGCGGACGGGGATGCCCGTCACCTCAGCGTTGCGGAACCATTGCGCGGCGGCGGGGAAATTCACCGCGGCAGCCTGCACCCGCTTTCCGACCATGCGATTGGCGAAGCCGGGCATGGCATTGGGCTCGAACGCCAGGGTGGGAATCTTCATTTGCAGGGCAGCCGCCATCCCCGGACCCGATGCATAGCCGCCCACACCAAAGACCACGCCGGGCCGGTACTCGCGGATCAGCCGCCGGCAGACAATGATGCTGCGCGGCAAGTCGAACGCGGTGCGCAGGCGGGTCATCAGAGAGACGTTCTTCAGCGGGCCGATATCGATGAGACGGAGCCGGAATCCGGCATCGGGAACAAGGCGGGTTTCCATGCCCCGGGGCGTGCCCACAAACAGAACGTCCGCGGAGTGTCGGACGACCAGTTCGTGGGCCACCGCGAGGGCCGGTATGATATGGCCGCCGGTGCCACCACCGGCAATGAGAACGCGCAACTGCGACAAGCTGTTCCTTTCCGGAATGGGATTGTAAAAGCGCGCCTGCTCCTCAGGAGGGCAAAGCAAAAGCAGGTCATTCGCTGCGCTCAAGATGACAGCGTCGTTGGTGTGCCGTCATTCGATTTTTTCGGAAATGTTGAGCAGGACTCCAATTCCGGCCAGGGTAAAGAACAGGGAGGTGCCGCCGGAGGAGATCAGCGGCAGCGGGATTCCCTTGGTGGGTACCAGAGAGAGAACCACGCTAATATTGAAAAATGCCTGCAGCAGGACCGCGACCGTGATGCCGAACGCGGTGAGCCGCGCGAATGAATCGGTGGAGCGGAATGCGACGCGCAGGCCGCGGATGCCGAACACCACAAAGAGCAGAACGATGGCCATCGCACCGATGAAGCCGAGTTCTTCGGCGATGTTGGCAAAAATGAAATCGGTGGGCGCTTCGGGCAGGTAGAAGAGCTTCTGCATGCCCTCCATAAAGCCGCGCCCCGTAAATCCGCCGCTTCCCACAGCGATTAGCGACTGGTTGATGTGGAACCCGGCGCCCTGGGGGTCGGAATCGGGGTGCAGAAAGACGAGCATGCGCTGGCGCCGCCAGGATACCCAGAACAGCAAGGCCGCAAGGGGCGGAAGCGAAGCTGCGACACCCGCAATGAGCCACTTCCACTCCATACCGGCCAGCACCAGCATGAGCGCCGTGATGCCGGCGAGCACAAGCGCAGTTCCCAGGTCGGGTTCCTTCACTACCAGGAGGATGAAGGCGAGCGGGATCAGCGCGGCCCGCAGCAAGGTATTCTTCCAGTCGCGCATCTGGTCGAGGCGGGAATGCAGAAACCAGGCGAGGAAGAGGATCAGCACCGGCTTGGCAATTTCCGAGGGCTGAAATGTGAACAGGCTCCCGAAGCGAATCCAGCGATGGGTGGCATGGGATTCATGCACAAAAAAGACGCCCACAAGAGCGATGGTGGCCACGCACAGAGCCGGATAGATGAATCGCGGCGAATTATAGTGCGTGTAGTCGACGCGCATAAGAACGATCATGGCAAGCACGCCTGCCAGAGCCCATCCGGCCTGCCGTCCGATGGACGCATAGGGCGTGTGGAACTGTTCCTGCGCCACCACCGCGGAGGCCGAAAAAACCATGGCCAATCCGGCCACCACCAGCAGCAGGGTGGTGAAGAAGATCCACTTGTCTACGCCTACGCGTTTTGCCATACCTTCCAACCTCGCCATTCATGGACGAGTTCTTTGAAAATGCGCCCGCGGTGCTCATAGCTATCGAATTGGTCGAAGCTGGAGCAGGCGGGGGCCAACAGGACGATGTCGCCGGGATGCGCGGCGGCGGCAGCGGTGCTGACCGCCTTGTCCAGCGTTTCGCAGGAGTGAATCGCTACTATCCCGCGAAGATGCGACTCGATTTTCTCCGCGGCCGAGCCGATGGTGTACACGGCTTTCACCCGCGCACGAAGCAGGTCGGAAAGAAGGGTGTAGTCGGAGTTCTTATCCTTGCCGCCCAGGATGAGGTGAATGCCTCCGGAGAATGCGGCGATCGCCTTGGCCGTGGCGTCAACGTTGGTGGCCTTGGAGTCGTTATAGAACTCCACGCCGTTGATGGTGGCCACGTATTCAAGGCGGTGCTCGACGGCCTTAAAGTTTTCCACCGCCCGCCGAATCACTTCGTGATCGGCGCCGGCCAGGCGCGACGCGCACACCGCGGCCAGCACGTTCTCAACGTTGTGCTCTCCCCTGAGGGGGATGGCGGCGAGAGGCATGACCGCTTCCGGCAGGGATTCCTTGGACGTGCGGAAAAGGATATGGCCGCCTTCGACCCATGCGCCCTGGGGCACGGGATGCTCGAGCGAGAACCAGTACACCTTGGCCGGGGAGCGCGAAGAAGCTGCGGCCGCGCGTGCATTATCCGCGTTGAGAACTACAAAGTCGTTTTCGTTCTGGGCGGCGAAAATGCGCTCCTTGGCCAGCGCGTAATTCTCAAAGGAGCCGTGGCGGTCGAGGTGATCGGGCGTGATGTTGAGGATGACCGCGATCTGCGGATGAAATTCCTTTGTACTTTCCAGTTGGAAGCTCGACACTTCGAGAACTGACCAGGTGTCATCCTCGCTTTCGTCAACCAGCGAAATCACCGGCACGCCGATGTTGCCCGCCACGACCGTGGGCATGCCGGCGGCCTTCAGGATTTCGCCGACCAGCGTGGTTGTGGTGGTCTTGCCGTTGGAACCGGTTATGGCGATCGTTCGGCCTTTCAGGAAGCGCGCCGCGAGTTCCAGTTCGCCGATGATGGGCAGTCCAAAGTTGCGCACCTGGACTAACTCCGGAGTATCCAGAGGCACGCCCGGGCTAACCACGATGAGGTCCTGGCGGCGAAATGTCAGCAGTCCGTGTCCGCCCGCTTCTACGTTGATGCCTTCTTCCAGCAGCGCGGGAATATCATTGGTCAAAACCTCTGCGCTGCGGATGTCCGAAACCGTCACCTGGGCGCCATGACGGCGCAAAAACAATGCCGCGGCCAGGCCGGATTTCCCCAGCCCGACAACCAATACTTTCTTGCCCTTGAGTTCCATCATTGATCTACCTCAGGCATGTCCGCGGACTCCTCTATTCTGCAGCCGCAGGAGCAACGCACAGACGAGGGCCTGTTATCTAGTTTGAGGCGTCGCGATCAGATTGGAAAGGGCAGCGTCCCGTTAGCGCAGCTTGAGCGTCGTGAGCGCAAACAAGGCGAAGACCAGGGCGCCAATCCAGAACCGCGCGATGACTTTGGACTCACTCCAGCCCAACTGTTCGAAGTGGTGGTGGAGGGGAGCCATTTTGAAGATTCGCTTCCTGCGCAGCTTGTAGCTACCCACCTGCAACAAGACAGAAACCGCCTCAAGAATAAAGATGCCCCCGATGAAGGGTAGCAGCAGTTCCTGGCGAATGACGACTGCGACGGTGCCGATAGCTCCGCCCAGCGCCAGGGAGCCTACGTCGCCCATGAAAACCTCGGCCGGATGGGCGTTATACCAGAGAAAGCCGATGGATGCTCCGACCATCGATCCGCAGAAGATGGTCAGTTCGCTAACCAGATTCAAATGGGTGAGTTCCAGGTAATCGGCAAAAACCACGTGACCGCTGACGTAAGTGAGGACGGCCAATGCACCGGCGGCGATGATGGTGCAGCCGATCGCGAGCCCGTCGAGACCGTCTGTGAGATTGACGGCGTTGGAGGAGCCGGTGAGCACAACAATCACCCAGATGATGAACGGGAGATAAATCAGGAATTGAGCGCTGTGGAACGACATGGCCGAACGCCACAGAAGATCCGGGTGCCAGGACTTGATGAAGGGCACATTCAATTGCGTGGAGAACATCCGGAACTGCTGCAGGATGACCAGCGCGATGGCCACTCCCGCGGCAGCCAGGGCCTGATAAGCAAGCTTGGCCCGCGCGGTCAGGCCGAGGTTGCGGCGCTTGACTACCTTGATGTAGTCGTCGGCAAACCCGATGGCGCCGAAGGCCAGGGTGGCGAAAACCGTAATCCAGACAAAGGGATTGGTCGGATCGGACCAGAGGACGGTGGGAAGGAGAATGGCAATGGTGATGAGAACGCCGCCCATGGTGGGCGTGCCGGACTTTTTCTGGTGGGACTGCGGTCCCTCTTCGCGAATGTACTGGCCAATCTGGAACTCGCGCAGTTTTTGAATGACAAAGGGGCCGATAAAGAGCGCAATCAGCAGCGCCGTACCCGACGCGAATGCGGTCCGGAACGTGAGATAGCGGAAGATGCGAAAAGGGTGAAAGAACGGATAGAGCTTTTGGTACAGCAGCCAGTAAAGCAAGTGGCCTCCAGAGCGGCCTGATGCGGGATTTATGTCGATTCTACAGGGCTGCCAGCGTCGTCCCGGTCGAAAATGCCCGGCTCATTGCCGCGCCGATAACTGCCTCTTGTATTCCGTTTCAAAGGCCCCATCGCGATCGGCGACATAGCTCTTGTAGCCGGACGGATCGCTGAACGCATTGCGGTCGCCGGCTTTCCAGCGCTCGTACTTGGCCTTCAGGTCGAAGTAGGCGCCATGTGCGCCCAGAAAGATGTCGCAGGGCAGCGATTTGAGGACCTGAAACTGGTGTCGATAATCGTCGGCGATGTTAGGGTATGCGGTATTGCCGACCAGTTTGTAGCCGGGGTTTACGTTGGGGCTGCCGACGATGACCACGTGGAGTGTTTTGCCGCCTTCTGTTTCGTCGACGGTCCAGGTGGTCGTGCCCTTGGTATGTCCGGCGGTCTTGTGGGCGGTGAGTACCGTTCCGCCGAGGGAGACCTTTTCTCCATCGTGCAGCGCGCGGTCCACGTGCACGGGCGTGAACCACATGTCCTCATGATTCGCGTAGTTAAAGTCGTTGTGGCCGCCGGATTCGACAACAGGCACGTCAGCGTCCATCACGTAATACTTCGCGCCAGTTATCTTCAGGATGTGCGCGCTGCCGGCGCAGTGATCGTAGTGCCCATGGCTGATGAGCAGGATCTTTGTGTCGCCAAGATGAAAGCCGAGCTTCTCGATGCTCGCCTTGATCAGTTCTGGCGACGATTCCAGATTGCTGTTGATGAGGATATTGCCTTGCGGCGTAGTGATCAGGTAGGCGGCAAGGTCTGCGCTGCCAACGTAGTAGAGATTGCCCGCAATTTTGAAGGGCGGGAAGGGTTCGGACCATTCAGGTGGGTTGGCGGCGCGGAGGGGCAGAGCGAATGCCAGCGCGCACACGATAAGGACGTTGCACAAGAATCGACGGTTCAATGTGCCTCCGGGGAAGGAGCGTGTTTCTTCAGAATCTCAATGGCGCGTTCGAGGTGCACGCCGCGCGAGCCCTTCACCAGGGCCACGTCGCCCTCCTGCAGGTTCTGGACCATCCATTCTCCGGCGGTCTCAGCGTCAGGAAGGAACAGCGACGGCACTCCGCCCCAGCACGCGGCCGCGGCCAATTGTTGCGCATTGCCGCGCACGCCTACGACGATGTCGATACCGGCTTGGGCGGCAGCCTTTCCGCATTCGGCGTGCAACTTCGGCGCCTGCTCGCCCAATTCGAGCATTTCGCCGGCGACCAGGATGCGGCGCCGTGCGGGCCGGGCGGCAAGGGTGCGGATCATGGAGCGCAGCGCCTCGGGGTTGGAGTTGTAACTGTCGTTCAGAATCGTGGCGCCGTGAATGCGCAGGACCTCGCCGCGTTTATCGCCGGCCGTGAGTAAGCCCAGGGCCGCCGCAGCAGCATCCTCGTCGACGCCGGCTTCGCGTGCGACGGCCAGCGCGGCAATCGCGTTGTGGGCATTGTGCGCGCCGAGCAGGCGAAGGCAAAGATCGGCCTCGCGATCGCCACTCCGATAGCGCACCTGTAAGCCATTTTCATCTTCGGCAACTACGAGAATCTGCGGATCGGCGCAGGGTCCTGCGCCGAAATACACCGCTTTTCCGCGGAAGTCGCGCCCGAACTGCGAAACGTACAGATCGTCGCAATTCAGAAACGCGACTCCCCCCGCGGGCAGCGAGGCCACCAATTCGAACTTGGCGCGGGCGATGCCGGCCTGCCCGTCCGCGAAATTCTCCATGTGCGCTGTGCCCACATTGGTCACCACGCCCCAATCGGGCTTGCCGATGCGCGCCAGGGAGGCGATTTCGCCGGCGTGGTTCATGCCCATCTCCACCACTGCGAAATCATGTTCTGTCTCGAGGCGGAGCAGTTGCAGAGGAAGGCCGAACGCGTTGTTCAGATTGCCTTGCGATTTCAGAACCCGGTAGCGCGCGCTCAGCGCGGCGGCGATGGCTTCCTTGGTGGTGGTCTTCCCCGCCGAGCCAGTCACGGCAATGACTTTCTTCCCCCATTGGCGGCGGACGTGCGCTGCCAGCGCCTGCAGGGCAAGCAGCGGGTGGTCGGAAATCAGCAGCGGCATCGCGAGCGCTTCGTCGGGCAGGGTAGCGACCCGGGCGCGAGAAACGACGGCCGCAATCGCCCCGCGCATAGCAGCCTGGGCGACGAAATCATGCCCATCGAAGCGCTCTCCCCGCACCGCGAAGAACAGTTCGCCCGGAGCAATTGTGCGCGAGTCTATGGAGTAGCCCTGGGCAAGGAGCGCGCCGGCGTTGGCCACGCTTTGGCGCGCTTCCAGCACGGCGCCGGTTCCAACCGCAGCTTCCGCGAGAGTGAGCTTCATTGCTCTTCACCATAGCCGAGTTCAGCCAGTTCGGCGAGCGCTACTCCGGCGTCATCGAACGGAATTGTGCGGTCGGCGAGAATCTGTTCTTTCTCGTGACCCTTTCCGGCCAACAGGACCACGTCGTTTGCACGGGCCTCCTTCAGCGCGAGGCAAATGGCCTGGGCGCGGTCAGGTTCGACCACGTAACGCACTCCGGTGCCCTTGAGCGCCGGCTCGATCTCGTCGAGAATCGCGCGCGGATCTTCGGAACGGGGATTGTCGCTGGTGGCGAAGACTACGTCACTTCCCTGCCCGGCCACCTCGCCCATCTTGGGGCGTTTGGTGCGGTCGCGATCGCCCCCGCAGCCGAACAGCGTGATGATGCGCCCCCCGGAGCGCGCGGTCATCTGGCGGGCGAGAACAATGAGGTTCTGCAGCGCATCGTCCGTATGGGCATAGTCGACGATCACCGTGAATGGCTGTCCCGCATTCACCGCCTGGAAGCGGCCCGGCACGGGTCTGAGCTTCGGAACAGCTACGGCCAGTTGTTCGAAATCTGCGCCGCGTGCCTGGGCAGCCGTAATCGCCGCAAGAAGATTCAGGATATTCACCTCGCCGGCGAGGTGGGAGATAATCTCCGCCCTGCCCGCGGGTGTCTCGATTTGAAGCTCTGCCCCGGACGCAACCAGGGTGTAGCCGGTCACGCGCCAGTCGCCCTGACCGATGCCGTAGGTTCGAACCTCCGCGCCGGCCTTGCGCGAGACGCGAGCGAGTTCTTCGGCGCGGGGATCGTGCGCGTTGATCACAGCCACGCGGGGAGCGGGGTACACCCTGCCATCGAAGAGCAGGCGCTTGGCCGCGAAGTATTTTTCCATTGAGCCGTGATAGTCAAGGTGGTCCCGGGTGAGATTGGTGAACACCCCCACGTCGAAGTGAATGCCCGCCGCTCGGCCCTGGTCGAGCGCGTGGCTGGAGACTTCCGTCACCAGCTCAGTCGCTCCGCGGGTAGCACCTTCCGCGATCAATTCAAAAAGATCCCGGGACTCCGGCGTCGTGTGGATGGAGGGGCGCGTTTCCCCTGCGATGTGATACTCGATGGTACCCACCAGCACTGTCTTGCGACCGGCGGCGTTCAGCAGCGCTTCGGTTAAAAAGGCAGTGGTCGTCTTGCCATTGGTTCCGGTGATGCCGGTGGCGGCGAGGGTGCGCTCGGGGTGGCCGAAGAAGGCGGCAGACGCCTCCGCTAAAGCGCGGCGGCCGTGTTCGACTTCGAGCACGGGGAGGCCGGCGCGATAGACCAGGAGGTGATCGAAGGTTTGCGGGGAATCGGTGATGACGCCAAGGGCTCCGTTGGCCAGCGCCTTTTCGATGTAACGATTGCCGTCGGTGGAGCCGCCTTTCATCGCAACGAACACTGCGCCCGGTTTGACCTTCCGCGAATCATATTCCACCCCGGTCACGGGCTGAGCAGAGTCGCCGGATGCGCCTACAGCCGTGATTTCGGCGATCAAATCTTTCCAGTGCATGTCAGTGATTCATTGTAGTGCCCATCGTTGAAGTTTCCGCGAGTCCGCTCGTTCAGCGAGAACAGCGCACCACGATGCGCATGTTGGGCCCGACGACGCTGCCCGCAGCCGGAGCCTGTTCGCGGACCGTGCCACTTCCCGTGACCTGGACCTCCAGCCCGGCCATTGCGGCTGCTTCGATGACTTTGCGAACGGGAAGGCCCATCAAGTCCGGTACCTTCCGCTGTCCATCGGCCGTCATCACTACGGCTCGTCGCGGCTCGGGTGGCGGCGGGGGCGGGGCGGGGGGCGCACTGGCATCCACTGCTGCGGCCGGAGTTGCCGCAGCGGACGGAGTTGTCGGGGTGAAGACGGGCGGCGGGGACAATGCGGCGTGGGGCACGGGCTCGCGCAACGGATCGTCGTCCGGCAGATCGTTCACCGCCGCAAAGAGAGAATTGATGTCCGGCGCATTGTCTTCATCGTCTTCATGCACCGGCTTCTGCGGCTTGGATGGCGCCTTGGGCTGGCGGAGGTCGATGTCGTGGGGCACTCCTAGATATTCGAGGACCTGCTGTGCCACTTCGGCGAACACCGGGGCGGACACTTGCGCTCCGTAATAAGACGGGCCCCTGGGTGTATCGATCACCACCGCGACCGCGATCACCGGATTGTTCACCGGTGCGATACCGGCAAACGAAGCCACGTGCATGGTCTTCGAATAGAGGTGCGTGCGCGGATCGACTTTCTGCGCGGTGCCCGTCTTGCCCCCGGAAGAATAGCCGTTGAGCTGCGCGGATTTTCCCGTACCGTACAGCACTACGCTTTCCATCATTTTGCGCATCTCGGCAGCGGAAATTTCGGAGATGGCGCGGTGCGCTCCGGCAGGCAGGGGATTGGAAAGCTCGCCCCCGGGCCGGAACGGCATGGGCTTTAATGGCGGCGTTGCGCCAGGGTTCTGGGGGGTCTGCGCTGATGCGGGAGAAGTCGGCATAAGAACATGCGGCGGCAGATACATGCCGCCATTCGCTATCGTCGACACCATGGAGACGAGCTGCAAGGGCGTGACACCGATCTCCTGCCCCATGGCAATGGAGCCGATGGATGTCGAGCCCCACTTGTTGACGGGGCGGAGCAGGCCGCGCGTTTCTCCCGGAAGCTCGACGCCGGGACGGATGCCGAAGCCGAACGCGCGGATGTATTTGTAGAAATTGTCCGGACCTGTTTTGAGTGCGAGTTTCACCGCAGCCACGTCGCTGGAGTGCTCCAAAGCTTCATGCACCGTGATCACATGGTAATGATCGGACTTGTCGTCGTGAATCACGCGACCGTTCAGGACCATCTGGCCGCCTTGACAATCGATCATGTCATCGGGCTTGGTCACACCCTGATCGAGCGCCGCCGAATAGGTCACCAGTTTGAAGGTCGAGCCGGGCTCGTATACATCACTCACCGCGTGATTGCGCAGCAGCGCCGGTGTGGTGTGTCGAAACTGATTCGGATTGAACGTGGGGCGGATGGCAAGAGCGAGAATCTGGCCGGTGTGCACGTCCTGCACCACAACGGTTCCGCTGGCCGCCTGGGTGCGCTCCATGGCATGGTCCAGCGCGCGCTCGGCGAGAAACTGGATGTTGGAGTCGATGGTGAGCACCATGTTCTGGCCCGGCTCCGGTTCGTGCTCACTGGAGCCGAGCACATGCCGGCGTGCGTCCACGGCGGTATACATCCGCCCGGGCACACCATGCAACTGCGGTTCGAACTTCTGTTCGAGACCGCCGAGACCGGTGTCATCGATGCCCACATAACCCAGCACCTGCGCAGCGATTTCGTTGTCCGGGTAGAAGCGCTGGAATTCCTTTTGAAAATAGACGCCCTTGAGATTGAGCGCCTTCACCTTGGACGCGGTATCGGGCGCGACCCGGCGCGCGATCCAGGCAAAGTTGTGACCGTTCTTCAGGCGATTCAGAATCTGGTCCTGGCTGCTTTGTCCGTCCTCGGGATCGGTGTGGACCAGCGGGGCCAGTTCACGCGCGGCCTCCGCTTTGTCGGGAATCTGCGAGGGGTCCGCATAGATCGAATCGGCCTGCACGGTCATGGCCAGCTCGTGCAGGTTGCGGTCGTACAGAACGCCCCGGCGCGGCGCCACTTCAAAGGTGCGCTGCTGCTGCTTCTGCGCCCGCTCCGCATATTGCTGGTGCCGCACGATCTGCAGAATGAAAAGGCGAGTGCTGATGGCGCCCGCCCACATAATGAAAAACAGGCAAATGAGCCAGAAGCGCGTCACCCGCAGAGGGGCGGCGCGCGGCATGGTTCTACGATTCAGGCTGGCCCGGACGGTTGCCATGGCGGATTACTGTCTTCGACGTGCTGGGTTAACTGCTCATTCTACGGGTACGGGAACCGCGACTTGCGCCAGCGATGGTGTGCCCGCATCAGGATGAGCACTGGGATGAACGACTTGTCCGGGAGCGGGCTCGGCCAGACCCAGTTCGCGCGCCCTGCCATCGATTCGCGTAGGCTGAGTAAGCTGCGCCTCCGACAGGCGAAGTTGGCGATTGTCCTCGCGCAACCGATCGCGCACCTGCTTCTCCGCCTCCACGCTGTAGGAACTCTCGATCGCGCTGAAGTGTTGCAGGCCGTAGATCATGATGAGCGAGAACAGGACCGTAAGGGCGGCCGCGAAGACGCGCATCTCACGCACACGAACCGGGTCCGCCGCCTTCACCAACCGGGAGTTATCGATATTGCGGGTGAAGCAAAACTCAGGTGTGGGTACGCCGCGGCGGCGCGCCGGCTGCAGCGCGAGGACCTCGGTGTTGCGCTCCGCGACGCGGGCACTCAAGCTCCGTCCGGCTTCAAAGTAGGTTGTCGTGCATGCCGCCATGGTTTTCTCCTGAGCTGCTCGCTTCTAGCTACTAGCTCCTGGCTTGTTCTGCCTATCGCAGCTTCCCAGGGCCGCGAAGGTCTCCCATCGAAACACCTGCCTCACCCCGGACTTCCCAGCTAATAGCTAGAGGCTGGAAGCTGGTAGCTGCCTTTCGTTCTCTCCGCCGCTCTCAGCTTGGCACTGCGGGCGCGCGGGTTTTGCTGAATCTCTGCTTCTCCGGGCGTGACCGGCTTCTTTGTCAACACCGTCCAGATGCCCTTCTGCGCGCCCTCACGCAGGCTGTCTTTCAGGACGCGATCTTCAAGCGAGTGAAAATCGATCACCACCAGGCGTCCGGAGGGCTTAAGCAACTTCGGTGCGGCCTCCAAAAGCGCCTTGATCTCGTCCAACTCGCGATTGACGTGAATACGGAGAGCCTGAAAGGTACGTGTCGCGGCATGAATCCGGTCGCTTTTCATTGCCGGGGCGGCCTGGGCTACGATCCGGGCAAGTTGCCCGGTTGTGGCTATCGGCCGCCCCCGCACAATGGCTCTGGCGATTCTCCGCGATCTCCTTTCTTCTCCGTATTCGTAAATGAGGTCCGCCAACTCCCGTTCGCTCGCCTCATTCACCACTTGTGCGGCGGTGGTTCCGGATCGGTTGTCCATTCGCATGTCCAGAACCCCATCCGCCATAAAACTGAAACCCCTCGATGCTTCGTTCAACTGCAGGCTGCTAACTCCGATGTCGGCCAGCAATCCATCCAGTGAGCCCGGCGCCACGTAAAGCGGCGCGGCACTGAATGCTTCGCCGATCAACTCGACGTCCGGCGCCTGGTCTCCCAACTCCTCGCAAACCCGGTCCAGCGTTTCCTGCGCCAGGGCCAGCGCCTGCGGGTCGCGGTCGAATCCGATCAACCTTCCCGACGGGCCCAGCCGCCGGACGATTTCTGACGCGTGGCCTGCCAATCCGAGCGTGGCGTCCAGAACCGTTCTCCCGGGCCGCACCTGAAGGTATTCGATCGCTTCCTCGAAAAGAACCGGCACATGGCGTGAACTCGAGCTCGTCATGCGCTCCCCCTGAGGGGATAGTCACCCCAGCGCCGAAGACCTGTCGCCGGGGACCCCGCTGGGTCTGTTACAAATCCTGGTTGCCCAGTGAATCCAACATCTCTGGCGACAGTTCATCCTTCTCGGCGCGTTCGCGAAGCTTTTTAAGACTCGTCACGCGGATGAAACTACCCTCACCCGAAACCTTCACTTCGCCCGTCAGCTCGGCCCTGGCCTTGAGTTCCTCGGGAATCTGCATGCGCCCCTGCGGATCCATGTCCGCCCGGTCGCCGTACAGGTTGTACCTCGCCAGCAGGATCCTGCGGGCCGGATTACTCTGCGGCATCGCAAACACCTTCTTTTGCCGTTCCAGCCATACCGGCAGGGGATAAATTTCTGCGCTCTCCCCATCCATGCTGGTGATATAAAAAGCGTTGAAACCTTTGCCGTACTTCCGTTCGGTAAATGTCTTGAACTCTGCAGGCAATTTGAGCCGGCCTCTTTCATCCAGCTTGGACGTGGGATTGCCGACGTAACCGTATTCGAGATCGTCCCAGGCGCCTACACCCGGAGAGGTGACCTCTTTGGAGGTTTCCGCAATTCCGGGTTCCTGGTTTTCGCTCACGTTTCGCCCTTGAGGTTTTGTCCGAATTCCCTACGATCGATTGGATTTACCCAAAAAGCCCCAAATCGACCCGCGCAGACCCAGTATGGCGCAAAAACCGCAAGCGCGATAGCGATAAAAATCGTGCGGGTTGTGAAGAAAGTTTCGAATTCTCGAACAGGGACGGATTTACCGGAAGGGGAAAGCACTATATGTAGGTGCAGGATGTGTAATGAACGCAACAAATAGTAGAAGTTTATTAGCTTGGTTCCTGGTTACCACGAACCGGCTTGCGGAATGGCAAGGCTTGGTGTAAAGGCGAAATAAAAGCGAAGCCGCCCGCTTCAACCCTCCGGCTCCGACGCCGGGACAGGTCCTTTGCCTTCGCGCTGCCGTTCCCATACCAGTTTGGAAAGGTAGATCAACACCGCAATATTGACCACGAGCAGCGCGACGCGAGGCATTGTGTGCCGGCGCGCAATTTCCAGGATTTCCCAGGGAAGGAAGCTGGCGGTGATGACCAGGGTGAGATATTCGCCCCAGGCCTTCTCGAGGTACAACCCAATGCCTTCCGCGATTCCGATGGCCGCATAGCAGAAGGCGGCGAAGCCGATCCGGCGGAGCATGGGATCATCGAGAATCGACGCCCGATCGAGGATGAAGTTAACGACACGCCCTTCCGGGTTGAACCGCAGGTCACTCGCTACCCGGTAGAGAACATCGCCGACATCCTTGCCGACCATGCGCAGGGCGCCAACCCCCAACGCGACGAAGAACACGGCCAGCAGAAATTTGTAAACCGCGATCAGGACGAGCCCTTTGTTGTGGCGCCGGACCGTTGCGGCAGATTGCAAGGAAGAACCCGTCATGATCTCCAGCGGCCACGAACCCGCCGCGTGCACTTCCTTTCATCTTACGTGAACCCAGGAACCCGTGAATGGCGAACGCTGGACAGCGGATCGCGCCTTCCAGTTTTCCGGCTTTGGAGCCGCGCAACAGGAGCGGGCCCCGACTGACCATCCGACCAATTGCCATGGGTTTCATGATTCACTTCTTCAAATTGAGAAGCCCTTCCCGGTCCAGCACATTCCCGTCCACAATCAGGGTGGAGATGCGGCGCGCGTTCCAGACGTTCACGGTGGGATCGGCGTCGACCACAAGGATGTCGGCCCGGCGCCCGGGGGCCACCTGTCCGAGTTCGTTCCAGTTGAATTGGATGGCGTAGTTGCCCGTGGCTGTAGCCAGGGCTTCGCGCGCGGATAGCCCCAGGCGCACCATCATCTCCAGTTCGGTGTGCACGGAGATCCCGGCCATCGTACCCCGCACGGGCGCGCCGGACCCCGCCAGGTAATGTGGATAGGCGGCAAAGATGGTTTGGTTAATCCGCCACAGGCGCATGGCAGATTGCTCAGCCTTCTTTTGCTGGTTGGCCTCCATCCATCGCTGGGAGATCGCCGGAAGGTGATGCGCCCACGCGGGCAACGGGTAAACCATTTCGCCGGTAGTCCGGTCGGGCGGTTCGAACATACGCGCCGGATCGAGCAGCCTGGCAACCGGCTCGTTCCACAGGTTGCGATGTCCCGGCAGGCGCAGATAAAACATGCTGAAGGTCGGCATGAGGGCCGCGTGATGCCAGGCCAGGAAGTGGGCATATTCGCGGAAATGGGGATCATTGGGGGGCAGGCGCTCGGAATAATCGTAGGCAGTGTTGGCAGCGGAGCCCGCGGGATCTTCCACCAGCGGCGCCTGGAGCTCATCGGGAATCACGCCGAGTTCGTATCGGCCCATGTGCAATAGCGCATCCACTCCCGCTTCGACGCCGACCTTGTACGGCGTCGACACGAATTCTCCATACGTGACGAGCCCCATCTGGTGAGCATGGGCCACGATTAACTGCGTGTTGGCGGCGGTGATATTGTGCGCCAGCCAAACCACCCGCGTACCGAGTTTCGCGGTATCGGTGAGCTGGCGGGCCGTATCTTCGGGGCTCAACTCTAGTGCACGGCCGGTCTGGCGCAGCTTCTCCGTCCAGCCCGGGTGCCCGATCAGCAGGCTCCAGTCGTCGGTGGTGCCAACGGAATCGAGCAGGTAAATATGGGGCGACGGGCTGGCGCCGATGTCGACGTGGCCCCGCCGGCTGTCGGAGCTTGCCACCACCGTGGTGACGCCCATGTAGAGATTGGCGTTGGCTTCAGCCTGGCTGTTCATTCCCGCAAAACCGTCTACCAGGCCGGGAAGGATGAACTTACCCGTGCAGTCGATGATGCGGGCGCCCTTGGGCACGGGGAGGTTGGCGCGGGTGCCCACGTCAGTGATGCGCCCGTTTTGCACGATGACGACCGCATCCGGCAAGTCTTTGGCGGACCGGCCCCAATCGCTGACGTCTACCAGGGTGCCGCCTGCCAGCACCAATGGGACGGGGGCCTGCGGCGCCTGCGATGATGCCAGAAGCGCAGCCGGAAATGCTCCGCAGATCCACAGCAGGAAAAAACGAGCAAGTCCCATAAGTCCACCCCATAGACGAAGACCCGTCCGTGGGGACCCCGTAAGTAAATCAGTCTGATGTGGATTGTCGCATAGGGAGACGCTTGGAACGACCCAGCGCGTCTGGATCAGGCGGACG
>DASXXV010000098.1:0-11223 GCA_036502905.1 Occallatibacter sp.
CGACAGGGCGCCAGCGAACCGGCGTCAGGGAACAGAGATCAGAAACGCGCGGTTAGGATTTTTCCCGCACAGAGGTTGCAAGTTTACTTTCAGGTCCTGCCGATCCATTCCCGCCCTTCGCTTTCTTCGCCGGAGCAGCCGGCTTCGTCGCATCCGGCTTGGCCGCAGTCGACTTCGTCGCAGCCGACTTGGCAGCAGTCGGCTTGGTCGGCTTCGTCACAGCCGCTTTCGTCGCCGGGTTCGCTGCCGGCGCCCCTTTCAGAAACGACGCCCAATTCAAATCCAGCATCTTCGGCGCGAGTTTAGCGTTTGCAATCGCCATGTCCGCCACCTCGCGCACAATCCAGTCGAAGTTCGCCTGGCCCACCGAGTGCAAATCCGCGTCCGGCGCCGGGTTCATGAAATCGATTGCGTAAGGGATGCCGTCTTCCACCGCGAACTCCACGGTGTTCAGGTCGTAGCCAAGCGCCTGGCACAACTTCAGCGCATCCTGCTCCACCCGCTTCAGCAGTTTCTTGTCGTATTCCGGCGGGTTCTGGATATAGCGCTCGTGGTGCGGATTGCGCGGATCGTAAGGCATGATGTGCACCTTCTTCTGCCCCACTACGTAGCAGCGGAAGTATTCCTCGAAGTTGACTGCCTTCTGATACATCATGCACAGGTTCCCGGTCTGGTCGTAGGCGTGGAAGAACTCCTCGCGGTTGTGGATGTGGTAGACGTCGCGCCAGCCTCCGCCGTCGACCGGCTTCATGAACCCGTGCTCCCCCACGTACGCAAACACCGCGTCCCAGTCGAGCGGGTATTCCAGATTGCGCATGGAGCGGTCGGTGGTGCCCTCTGGGTACTTCTTGTGAGGCAGGATGACGGTGGGCGGCACGGCCACACCAAGCTTTTCGGCCAGCGTGTAATTGAAAAACTTATCGTCGGCCGACCACCAGAACGGGTTATTGATGATGATGGTGCCGTGCAATGCGGCGTGCTTGAGGAACGCGCGATAAAACGGGATATCGTGCGAGATACGGTCCACGATGACCGCGTAGCGGGGAGGCCGGTCCAGGTGCACCGCGCCGGTCTCCACAAACTCCGCCCGGATTCCTTCTACATTGCGCGCGTTGATGTGTTCGACCAGTGCGCCGGGAAAGCTGTTCTCCATGCCGAACAGAACGCCGATCGTTTTCATGCCGCTGCCCTCCTCCAAAACACTCGTCCCAAACCAGGAAAAGAACAGTGTAGTACGTCTTCAGGGTTGGGACGCCGTGGCGGTCCGCATGCTCTGGATAACCACCGACAGGTCCGTCTCGAAAGCGATGGTGTATGCAGTCGAGAAGTCCGAAACCCGATTGTGCTCTCCGGCTGCCAGATGGTCATGCCGGAACTGGCCGAAATCGTCTCGCAATAAGAAAGTCTGCGTCTTGGATCAGGCAAAACTGAAATGACCCGCCGACGGTAACCGGCCGGGACTCGTCTGCGTAAAGTAGAGTCGAGGTCATCCCATGGCTACATTCCTTCCCCCTCTGGAACAGCCGCACGGCCTGATCCAGAAAATCGTCTACTCCATGTCGAAGAAGCAGTTCGGCAAGGTGCCGACTCCAGTGAAGGTCGTATACTCCCGCATGCCGTCGGCCTTCGGCATGTTCATCGCAAAGATCTCCAAACTGGATAAGAAGCTGACCCTCCCGCGCGAAACCCAGTTCCTCATCCGCGAGCAGGTGGCGCATATCAACGTGTGCGAATTCTGCATGGATATCGGGCGCTATTTCGTCGTGAAAGCCTCGATGAATGAAGCCAAGTTCGACGCATTGCCCGATTACCGGACCAGTCCCCTGTTCAGCGAAGCCGAGCGGGCGGCCCTCGATTACGTCACCGAACTGACGCGCGACCGGTCAGTCAGGCCGGAAACCTTCGAGCGCCTGCGGAAGCACTATTCCGAACGCGCCATCTGCGACGTCGTGTGGCTCGCGGCCAGCGAACACCTCTACAACATCACCAACCTCGGCCTGAATATCCACTCCGACATGCTGTGCGATATTGCGCGCCGGCGATAGAAACGGTGGGAATTGGGGCCGCCCTGTTCGCTACCGGGCGAATAGGACTATGATCTCGGAATGAGCGGGCCGGGCGGCAAACTCGCGGGCTCTGCTCATGCAATGAAGGGCGGCGGCACGTTCATCTGATCCGCCCCGGTGCGAGTGCCACGCCCGCATCTCACCATCGAGATGCAGGCACCTTCGGTTACGGGCTCGAAAGGCGCCGCAACCGCTCGCATTCCACGGCGGATCCGGGCATGCCCCCATCAACCAGCCGAGGAGGATACATGGACAAACCCCAGGCAAATGCCCCAGCCGAGAATGATGTACTGCAGTCGGATCACCACGTGCATATGTCGGAGGAGGAGATCGCCAAGGCAAAAGCTCATCATGACAAAAAGCATGCCGGCAGCAATCCGCAAAACGCCGGGGCCAAACCGGAACAGGGCAGGAAGATCCCTGTAAAGCCCAGATAAGAAAGCGAGCCGGATCCCCAGGGGTCCGGCTCAGCCGTTCTGGCTTGCGATTCGCTGCAGTTGCTGGATGTGATTCAGATCGTGTCCGGCCATGGTTTCCACGATCGTCGCAAACGTCATGGTTCCGCGCTCGGGGTGCGTAACCGTGCGGCTCGCCGCCTCCGGCGCGACGTTCTTCAGCAGTTGCAGGTTCCATCCCCGCATCGCTTTGAAAACCTCCAGCGCCTGGGCAGCGGAGATTCCACCGTACTGAACCGCCCACTTTTCCTGGTCAAATGGCTGGATGGTGTGATCGTTCTCGGCCAGCGTCTGCCGCAGGCGAAAGGCGAATACCAGTTCACAGTCCGCAAGATGAGAAATGATTTCGGCGGCGCTCCATTTGCCCGGCGCCGGAGAGGTTGTGGATTTCTCCGGCCCCATGCGCTCCACCAGCCCGGCGAGCGTAGCTGCCGTGGCAGACAGAATTTCCTCCACCGGCCGTCCATCCAGAAACTTATCGTAAGGATTCAGTGCGCTCATAAATTGCTCCATTCAGTCGCCCCTGGGTTAGCGTCGTTTGCGGAGCTTGTCGGCGTAAGGTTAGCGGCTCCGTGTGCGCTTCTGCTGACTCCGCTAACGCCGCCAGCCCCGCCAACTACGCTGCTTCATAAATACTCCTGGATCATTCTCTGCCATGTGGGCCAATCGTGAGAATTCCACGTATCCCATATGTAGAGCTTATGGGGAATGCCCTTGTCGTTCATCAGCCGGTCCATGGACTGGTTCTGCCCCAGGCATTGATCGTCCCATCCCGTCCCGAGCACATACATGTTGCGCCGATAGCGATCGAGGAACCACGGATCGCCGAGATTCGGCAGGTACTGCGTGGGCTGGTTGAAGTACACGTCCTGGTCGTGGTAGCCGTGCAGAAAATTCGTCGTGTCAAACGCGCCCGACATCGACAGCACGCCCGAAAAGACATCGGGATGGCGCAGCGCCACGTTCAGCGCATGATAGCCGCCGAAGCTGCAGCCCAGCGCCACCAGGTGCCAGTCATGGTTTTTCTGGCGGATCAGCGGCACCACCTCCTGTACGAGGTAGTCGTCGTACTGGGCGTGCCGCGCGATGCGCCACCGCGGCGGCACGTTGCGGTTGTACCAGCTCTCCATATCCACCGAGTCGACGCAGTAGAACTGCAGGTCGCCGGCCTCGATGCGGCCCCAAACCAGGGCCATCATATTGCGGTCTTCAAACTCGTAGAAGCGGCCGCCCGACGTGGGAAACACCATAACCGGCAGCCCCGCATGGCCGAAGACCAGCAGTTCCATGTCGCGGCCCAGCCGGGGGGAATACCACTTGTGATACTCGCGATTCATGTTTTTCCTTGCTCCGCCCAAATGGGTGAGTGGGTTACGCAGCTCCGGGATCGGCGTTTCCACCGCTTCCCGAATACACCCGCAGATCCTTCGCTACAAAGGATGAGGGTGGTGAGTTGATCAAAGAGAGTTTGGGGCCACCGCAGTGTTCTTGATACTTTAACATTCACAGGCTGCATTCTTCGCTTATCAGCCCACCCTTCACCCGAGGATTCACCGATTGAATTCGCAACCGGAATCGCAGCCAGCCGACCACACGTCCGAGAGTCTGCCGGCTGACTCCGGCGGCGACACGCCGCATCCGCGCCTCCGGCTGCATCGGCAATTCTCCAGCCGTCACCTGCCCGATGCGCGCGATCTCATCGTCTATCTGCCCCCCGGATACGAAGACCAGCCGGAGCGCGCCTACCCGGTGCTCTACATGCAGGATGGACAGAACCTGTTCGACCCCGATACCTCGTTCATTAAAGGCCGCACGTGGGAGATGCGCGAACAGGCCGATGAGGCCATCGAGTCCGGCGAAGTAGAGCCGCTGATGATTGTCGGCATTTACAACACCGGCGACCGGCGCCTGGCCGAGTACACCCACGAGCGCGACTGGCAACGCGGCGGCGGTGAGGCCGACCGCTATGGCAAATTGCTTACGGAAGACCTGATGCCATGGATCGCGCGTCGTTATCGCGTGCAACCGGAGCGCGCCTCCACCGGCCTGGGTGGATCCTCTCTTGGCGGACTGGTCACCCTCTACCTCGGCATGCGTCACGCGCATCACTTCGGCAAGCTGGCCGTGATGTCGCCCAGCGTGTGGTGGAATCACAAAAGCATCCTCGGATATGTGAACGAGCGCGCTCCGCAAATCTGGGAACGGCCGAAGATGTGGCTCGACGTGGGCGAAAAGGAGGGTCAGCGGACCCTCCGGGATGCGGAGATCCTGGCCCGCCGGCTCAAGGCTAACGGCTGGGTATCGGGAGAGACGCTGCATTTCGAACGCGTTCCCGACGGGACGCACGACGAGGCATGCTGGGCGCGCCGGGTCAAGCCCATGCTGCGGTTTCTTTTCCCCGCGTGAGCGTTGACCCCCATTCCGGCCCCCAGCCACGGACATCCGCCGAACCTTCCCAGCCTCGGGACAGGCTCCCGCGCGGCCTGGGACGAGAGGCTGAAACTTGCCCGGAACCCTGACTATCGGCGATACTTAGATGTTGTGCCTTGCAGCGGCCGAGCGGCCCGAGGTTGGCAGGCATGCGTGTGGCAAAAGCCCTGGGTGTCAGCGAACCGATTTTGGTTCGCGGATAGTTTGCCGGGCGCCGCGAATGGCTCCAGGTTTTGCGGGGTGGTTTTGCCGCCCGATGCCGCATCTCCCAGGACACAAACCGATTCAAAAAAGGATTTGAAAGGAACTTCGCCGTGGTAATGATTCGTTTGGCGCGCTTTGGCGCCCGCAAGCAGCCCTACTACCGTGTGGTGGTCATCGAAAAGGACCGCGCCCGCAATGGCCGCTCCATCGAAGTCGTGGGCACCTATAACCCCCGCACCAATCCTGCTTCCGTCAACCTGAAGCACGAACGGATTACGTATTGGCGCAACGTCGGCGCGCAGCTTTCTCCCACGGTGGCCAAGCTGGTGCAGAAATTCCCCGCCCAAGCCCCGGCGGCGGAGCCCACGGCTGCAGCCTAAGCAAACTTCCTCCAGTGGCCGTATCAGGTAGTGTGCAAATAAGTTCGCTCGTTTGCGCACATTTGCTGACGGCAACCGCGGTGTGCTGTTACTATCGCCGCACTGATTTCAATTGAACGACGATTAGGTTCGCCGACAATTGCAGCAGAACGGTCAGGGGCACGTGCATGACCCAACATGAAATGGTTGCAGTAGAGGAACTGGTCCGCGAAATAGCGCGGGCACTGGTGGATGAACCGGCAGCCGTGGAAGTACAGGCAGTGGGGCGCGAGGAAAACACGGTCCTCAAGCTCCGCGTGGCGCCAGGAGATGTGGGCAAGGTGATCGGCAAACAGGGCCGGACGGCCCGCTCGGTGCGGACCATTCTGGGCGCCGTCAGCATGAAGCTGCATCATCGCTACACCCTCGACATCGTGGAAGAGGACGAACAGGGCTAGGCGAGTTTGATTTCCCCGATCTGGAGACAGGATTGACGCCCGCCGGGCCCGACGCGACCCACACACCTGAAACGCTGGTGTGGCTGGCGCGCATCCGAAGGCCCCAGGGACGCAAGGGCGAAGTCTTCGCCGACATCCTCACCGACTTTCCGGATAAATTTGCCCAGCGGCGTCAACTATGGCTGCTGCGCCAGAATGCGTCTCAGCCGGCGCGCACGGCGGAAGCAAAACCCGCGGACGCACCCTCTCTACGGCCCATCCAACTCAAACATCACTGGCTGCACAAGGGCGGAGTGGTTCTCCACTTCGAGGGGGTTGACTCCATTTCCGATGCGGAAAGGCTGGCCGGAACCATCGTGGCGATCCCCCGCGAACAGCGCGCCGAGCTCGCTGCGGATGAGGTGTACATCGCCGACCTGGTCGGCTGCGCCCTGATCGACATCGCCAATCCTGCCGCCCCTGTCCACGTCGGCGAAATCGAAGACGTGGATCGCGACCTCGGCCCCGTGCCCATCCTCATCGTGCGCGGCTCCGCCGGCGAAGTCCTGGTCCCCTTTGCGAAGAGCTACCTGCTCCGCATCGATCTCCAGGCCAGGCGCGTAGAGATGGTACTGCCTGAAGGACTGATCGAATTGAACGCCGGCGGATGAATGAGCTTCGGAGGTCTTATCCCTCCTTCACTGCTTCACTCCTTCGCTTCACTCACTGAAACGCCAGCGGCTCCCACACGCCATTCTGCTTCAGCGCCAGTTGAAGCGGCCGTGGCGGCCCCTTGGGCGGCACCGTCACCTCAATCCAAAGTTCGGCCCCCGTCGCCAGCGGCAGCGGGCTCCTGGCGTGCTCGGCAATATAAAAGTTCACCGGCGCCGCCAGCCGCATCTCCTCGCAGCTCGATGCGTTCCACGCCGTCACCATCTGCGCCGGCCCTGTCTCCTTCTGGTCGCGGATATGGATCGCCGCCAGCCGGTTTTCAATGACCTTCAATTCCGCGGGAAATGCGACGTTCTCCGTAGTGCGCATGCTGAACTTGCCGCTGACCGCGGCGCCATTGATATCGCGCGGGAACTCGGCCAGCTTTCCCGACGGCAGCGTGCTCCAGCAACCGTCCACCATCAGCTGCAGGCTCAGATAACGCCCCCGTATCACCAGTTCGGGGTCGTAGGCCACGGTGCGCGTCCATGCCCGCGGGCACGTCACCCGCTGGTACAGGTACTTGGCGGCTACGGAACACACCAGGGTCAACTGGATGGCGAGCAACACCACCGAAGCCAGCGAAAGCTTTAACTTACCGATCCTCATCTGGCCTCCATCGCCGCCGCACGAGGCTGCTCCATGCGCACCAGCAGTTTTCGCCGCGTCACTTCGAGAGCCCACCCGCCGGCGAGAAACAGAATGCCCAGCCCGATGAGCCCCAGCGATCGCCCGACCTTGTCGAGGATATTGCTCCAGTAAAACCACGCCACCACCATGGCGAAGTACACGACCCCTAGATTGACCAGCGTCCGGCTCAGTTGACGCACTCCCCACGCAATGATAAAGACCGCAAACCCGGCCACTAACAGGTAGGCCGCCAGGTTGGGATCGCTACGCGTGTACGAGCTCTTCACCCCCTGCCCGTACTCGTAATAAGAAGTGGAGAAATGCTGGCACCACGGCAGAATGATCGCGAACGCAATCGCCGATGCCGGAGGGACAAGACCCCAATGGCCCTTGAATGCTGCCACTGCCAGGGGTAGTGCCGCAATGGCCGCCCACGCCCAGAAGCGCGTTCCAAACGGAAGGAAAGTCTGGGACGACGACCACGAAAACCAGCCCGAAGCCATCAGGGCGGTTCCGGCAATCGCGGCCACAGCGGCGGCCGCAAACAGCACCCCATGCACCGCCCGCCGCTTCGAACCCAGTAGTACGGTCCAATAAAGAACCGCCCACACCAGCAGAAAACGGCCAAGATAGATCTCCTGCCCAATGTGCTGGTGGGAATAGAATTCGAGTTCGCAGAATAACCAGGCAGGAAAAAGCAGAAGCGCGAAAATCTGCTGGGCCTGGTCGTGTAGCAGAACCCACCCGGCCAGCGCGGAAATCGCCCAAATCAGGACCGCTGCAGGCCAGTGCTCCTCGATGTTGAAGATCTGCCCGACCAGTGCGATTGCCGCGCCCGTACAGACCGTGCCCACCGCGTGAAACACGGTCGAAAGTGCCAGAAAACGTTCGCGGACAAAACCTCCCGCGAGGTGAAACACCGCGACGATGGCGAGCACCAGCGCAAAGCGCGAGCCCGGTCCCATCTCATCCCAATGGGCCGAGACGAAAAGGATCACTCCCGTGGCGAGCAGGATCCCGCCGAGAATGAGCGCCACCACGCCTTGCCATGCCAGCCCCGCAACGCGCAGCGGCTGCGCGGCGTCTTCCCCGCGGTTCTGCTCGTCTTCCCATGCGCGAATGCGCGCGGCAGTCCCGGCGTCGAGCACTCCGGCCGACTGCCAGCGGTTCAGGAGCTTTCCAATATCGGTCATGATGGTTTGGCCATCATTAAACCACAGATCGACTGTTGCGGGACCGTTATCATTCAAACATCGCCATGCGATTCGACATCATCACGATTTTTCCCGGCTTCTTTTCCGGCTTCTTCGAGCACGGAATCGTGCGCCGGGCGCAAGCCGACGGGCTGGTGACGATCGCAGTCCATGATCTGCGTCAATTCACCCACGACCGCCACCGCACCGTCGACGACCGGCCGTTCGGAGGGGGCGAGGGCATGGTGCTAAAAGCGGAGCCTCTCGCCGAAGCACTCGAATCCCTGGGGATCGGGACGAAGGTTGAGCGCGCATCGTTCTCTCCTCCCTCGGCCTCCCAAGAAGAACACGAACAGGGTGCGCCCGAACCTGCGGCGACCGCGCCGGAGGATGGCGGTCCTGCTTCTAAAACTCGCGTCATTCTGCTCTCTGCCCAGGGCAGGCCCTTCACCCAGGCAGTAGCACGCGACCTGGCTCGCCTGGAGCGCGTCGTCCTCCTTTGCGGCCGTTATGAGGGAGTGGACGAGCGCATCAACGACCTCTACTGCGACACCGAGCTGTCCATCGGCGATTATGTTCTGAGCGGCGGCGAGCTGGCCGCCGCCGTCGTGATCGACGCCGCCATGCGCCTCATCCCCGGCGTACTGGGCAATGAAGCGTCCGGCGAGTTTGAGAGCTTCGGAGTCGCCGATACGGCCATCACCAGCGGCGCCCAAGGCGTGCCCCGCTCCCAGCACGGCTCCGGCGGCCTGCTCGATTACCCCCACTACACCCGTCCCGCCGAATTCCGCGGCCTGCGCGCCCCGGAAGTGCTCCTCAACGGCGACCACCAGCAGATCCGGCGCTGGCGCCGCGAACAGCAGTTGCGCAAGACCCTCCGCAACCGCCCGGACCTGCTCCCGGGCGCCGCGCTCAGCCCCGCTGACCGGCGGCTGCTCGAATCCATTCGTGACCAGCAATGCGGCTAGCGCCCACCGCCTCAACTCTTCAGAAGAGGCACGCAACCGCGGAGATTGGGCGGAATTTCTTCGCCTATGCTTCGCCATAAATCCGGCGCTTTTTGCTCCTAAGTTTATGAAAAATAAGTTGTTATACAAGTTCTACAGGGGACAAAGCGAAAAAACATTTTTCGCCATTTAGCCGGTCCGGAGGAGCCCGCCCGCCCGAACGGACACGATGGAATCCGTGAACCCGAGACGGGTGATTGCAGCATCGATTCCTCTACAGCGGCGTTTTCGTATGCTGATTAGAGTGTGCGCCTTTCCGGGCTCTAATCCGCAGAAGTTCCTCAATGAGGCCACCGGATTGCCGCCCGGGAGCCCTATCGAAACGGCTGCACCGCGGCCGGTTGTTCCGAACCCACCTGGCCTGCCTTGATGTCGGCCACATAGAAGTTCTCTCCGGGCGTCGGCGAGCCGGACAGGCGACGCATCATCGCCAACTGCCCCACGTGCGCAAGGGCATCGGCAATCGGCCCCTGGAACAGGGCCTCGGCCGAGGCGTACAACGGCTCGTCCGAAACCAGGTATGCGTCGAACGCATGCAGCGCCCCGAAGAACCTCTGCTGTTCCGTCAGCCAGGAGTGCGGCCTGGAAGTGTGCCACCGCTCATTTCCCTGCACCGCGCTCAGCGCCCAGTCGAACAGGTCGCCCATGTGGGCCAGAATCTGCACCGGCATTCGCCCCGCCCCGCTGAACTCGGCATACTCGGCGGGCGCGCCCTCCAGGGCACGGGTGGCGCGGTAGGCAAGTGAAGCCAGGGTGTGGCGGAGCAGTTCGCGTTTTTCGTCCATGGCCGGAAATATACAGCATGTCGCATGGGGCCGCGCGCATCTTACGCGGTGTAGACTGTGCGCAGGCGGGAGGTGTCCATGCTTCGCCGTATCGGTCTCTGGGCTCTGTGCGGGCTGGCGGTAGGTTTTTTGTGGGTCGTCTATTTCTACTGGCACAACTATAGCGCTTATCACGGCGGGCCGCCCTTCAGTTACAGTCCTGCCACCGACACCCTGATAGACATCACCATTCCGATCCGGACTCTGTTCGGGCGCCATCACGCCATCACCTGGTACTGGTCGATGGTGCTCAACGCCGCGATCTACGCGTCCATCGGGTTGGTGGTCGAATCGATCCGCCTGACGCTGCGAACCGGCTTCGCCCGCCTGCGCCACTGATCCGGGTGCCCCAACTCCCTCCCTGCCTGGGATTAGGAGAACCGCCTACTTCTCTGTTAAACTTGAGGTTCTGAGTTCAACCGCAGGAAGAAACCATGTCAATTCATCCCGTTATGCAGCGCCTGGCCGACAAGCTGAAGCGCACCGATATCCCCGAATTCGTGCCCGGCGACCAGGTTCGCGTTCAGGTCAGAATCAAGGAAGGCGATAAAGAGCGCCTGCAGGCATTTGAGGGCCTGGTGATCGCCATCAATAAGGGACCCCAGGGCACCTTCACCGTTCGCAAAATGAGCTTCGGCCAGGGCGTCGAGCGCATCTTCCCTTTCAATTCCAAAGTGGTCGACAAGGTCGAAAAGATCCGCAGCTACAAGGTCCGCCGGGCCAAGCTCTTCTACATCCGCGGACTCCGCGGCAAGGCTGCCCGCCTCAAGGAAGTCGAGCGCGAAACCACCAGGGCGTAAGCGCCATTCGGTTCCCACAAAACACCCCGGCACTCGCCGGGGTGTTTTGGTGTACGTAGGGTCCGGTCTTCAGGCTGCGATTCCCTTCCTCAGGTTTAAAGTGCTTT
>DASXXV010000099.1:0-4595 GCA_036502905.1 Occallatibacter sp.
GTTGCGGCGACAGCGGTAGGTGTTGGCGATTTCCTGAACGCAGTCCTGGGGGCCTTCGAGGGCGAGGATGCTGGCGACTTGAATGGGCGTGAAGGTGCCGTAGTCGAAGTAGCTCTTGAGGCGGGCGAGGGCGTTGACCAGAACCGGATTGCCGACCATGAATCCCACGCGCCAGCCGGGCATGTTGTAGCTCTTCGAAAGCGTAAAGAACTCGACCGCGACTTCCTTGGCGCCGGGAACCTGCAGGACGCTGGGGGGCCGGTAGCCGTCAAAGCCAATATCGGCGTAGGCGAGGTCGTGAATGAGGTGGAAGCCGTACTGGCGGGCGAGCTCGACGAGGCGCGCGAGAAACGGGAGCTCGACGCACTGGGTGGTGGGGTTCGAGGGGAAGTTGACAATGAGGGCCTTGGGGCGCGGAGTGAGGCGGGGAATGAGGTCTTCGAGCTCGGCGAGGAATTTTTCGGGCTCGACGATGGGGACGCTGACCACGTGGGCGCCGGCGATGACCGGACCGTAGATGTGGATGGGGTAGCTGGGGTTGGGCACCAGCACGGTGTCGCGCGAGTCGAGAATGGCGAGGCAGAGATGGGCGATGCCCTCCTTCGATCCGATGGTGACTATCGCCTCGGTGTCGGGGTCGAGCGAAACGTCGTAGCGCGACTGATACCAGTTGGTGATGGCGCGGCGGAGCCGGGGCAGGCCGCGGGAAACGGAGTAACGGTGAGTCACCGGCTTCTGCGCCGCTTCAACCAGCTTGTCGACGATGTGGCGCGGAGTGGCGCCGTCGGGGTTGCCCATGCCGAAGTCGATGATGTCTTCGCCGCGGCGGCGCGCGGACACCTTCATCTCCCCGGTGATGTTGAAGACATACGGGGGCAGGCGCTGAATACGGCTGAACTCTTCCATGAAGACAGTTTACTAGCGAACCGGTTTCAGGGGCAGAGAACAGGGATCAGGGAAGAACAAAACACTTCCTTCGCTCCGATGCGCTTCGTGTCGGAAGGCCGGCGCTATTCCTGGGTCTGCGTGATGTGGCGGATGAGGAAGCGGGCCATCCCGAATTGAACGCATAGGCCTGCCAGGGAGAGGAGCAGGGCGGGGATGATCGCATCGGGGCGGGTGTGCGTCTGGAGGCGGAAGATGAGGGTGGCCAGTCCGAAGCCGAAGAGGATGGACATGGCGACGAGCCAGCCGATCACCAGGTGAAGCGAGGAGCCGGGGTTCTCGTCGGCGGATTTGCGGCGGGTGAAGCCGAGCATACTCGCAGTGTACCGAGGTTGGGATAAGCGGTGATTGCGCGGGGACAAAGGCCGGGGCCAGCGCTGGGATTGGGAAAGCAGGTCCTTCACTCCGCTTCGCTTTGTTCAGGATAACAAGTTGGATGAAATGAGCCGCTTCTGCTCACTGTCCACTGACCCTGATCACTGTGCTAATGCACATGGCCGTGGTGGTGGGCAGGATCCGGGGCGGCGGACATCTCTTCGATGGGGACGACGCAGCCCTCGGTGATGGTGCAGTTTTCGTGCTCGAACTGGACGGTGGTGTGGCAGATGTTGAAGTGGTCTTTGAGCACCTGGTTGAGCTTGACGAGGATGCAGGCGCTTTCGGAGGGCGGGATATCGGCGATGGTGACGTGGCAAGCCAGGGCGCGGGATTGCGAACCGAGGGACCAGATGTGGAGGTCGTGGACATTGAGGACGCCGGAGACGGCCTGCATGTGATCGCGAATGTGGTTGAGGTCAAGGCCCCGGGGGGTGCCTTCGAGGAGGATCTGCAGGGTTTCGCGGACGATGCCCCACGAGGACCAGAGGATGAGGACGGCGATGATGAGGGAGAGGACGGGGTCGATCCAGTTGCGGCCGGTGAAGAGGATGCCGGCGCCCCCGGCGATGACGGCGGCGGTGGAGAGAGTGTCGCCGGCCATGTGGATGAAGGCGGAGCGCAGATTGACGTCGCGGGCCACGCCCCAGAGGAGGGCGGCGATGACGCCGTTCATGAGCACCCCGGCGGCCGCGGTGATCATCATGAGACGGGGCTGAACGGGGACCGGGGCGTAGAGGCGGCGGACGGCTTCGACGCCGATCCACAGGGAGATGAGGATCAGGGTGCCGGCGTTGATGAAGGCCGCCATGACTCCCGCCCTCTGGTAGCCGAAGGTCCGCTCGTCGTCGGCCGGCCGGCTCTGGAAGTAGACGGCAGCGAAGCTAAGCAGGAGGGCCAGAAAGTCGGAGGCGTTGTGGCCGGATTCGGAAAGCAGGGCCAGGGAGTGGGCGCGGAGTCCGGCAATGAACGTGATGCCTACGTAGAGAAGAGTGGCAATAAGGGAAAAACGGAGGACCGATTGTGTCCTGGCGCCGGGACCGGAGGAGGAAGCGGGCGCGGCGTGGACATGCATGGAAGTAGTTTAAACGGCAATGGAATGGGTGTCGCGGGCGGTGACGGACAGTCAGCCGTTGGTGTGGCCATCGAAGGAGTGGTCATGGTCGTACGAATGGAAGAAGGGGATGCTGCCCCGGACCCCCGACCATTTCTCGGCGATCACGATGCTGTTCTGGGGGTTGCCGGGCTGATAGCGGACCGAGCAAGGGAATCCGGCGCGGATGGTGGTGACATCCACGACGTTCAGGATGTCACTCACGTCCTGGGTGCATTCGTAATCCACTCCGCCGTTGCGATAGCCGTAGAGCAGCATGGTGAGCTTGCGGCCGTCGTCGGCGGGGATTTCGCAGACGTCGAGGAGGGTGCCGTCGACCAGGCGGCCCGATTGCATGAGCAGCTGGCGGCGGGCCGTCTCAAGTTCTTGAGGGGAGAGACGCTTGCGCATGACCATCCAGGCACCGGCGGCACCGAGTCCGGCGACCACAACCGCGCCAGCGGCAATCTCCAGAGCTCTGATGGCGTGGATGGGCATGTAAATCCGAGTGGTCCCAGGTCCTGGTGGGCCCTAGTCCCAATGGCCCACGTCAAGGATAGCGCAGATCGAGCGGCGAGAGTCGTGCCCCAGGTCACGGCGGTCCGGCAGGCGCGCGCCGCCCGGCCAATCGCCTCGGCAAAACCATGCCTTTACGCAAGTTGGGGCGGGTGTGCTGCGCTATACTCGATGGGAATCTTACGGGGAATGCGGCCTTCGAAGCCCCGAAAATCCTGCATTTTTGTGTGGTTTGAAATGAGTTCGAGAACGAAAAAGAGGGGGCCTGCTGCCGCGCCCGGGGCCCGGTCCGGGTCTGGAGATGGCCGCCGGTCTGGTTCGGCGGGGCGTATTCGCTCCACGACCGTGATTTGCGTGCGCCGCAACGGGCAGGTGGTAATGGCCGCCGACGGGCAGGTGACGCTCGCCGATCACGTGCTGAAGCACTCGGCGAAGAAAATCCGGCGGCTATACCAGGAAAAGATCCTGGCCGGGTTTGCCGGTTCGACGGCTGATGCGTTCAATCTTTTTCAGCGCTTTGAGACCAAGCTGGAGCAGTACGCGGGAAACCTGAACCGTGCAGCCGTCGAATTGGCGAAAGACTGGCGCACAGACAAGATGTTGCGTAATTTAGAGGCCCTGTTGGTGGTGGCCGACCGGTCGCAGACGTTCCTGATCTCGGGATCGGGCGACGTGATCGATCCGGACGAGCCGATTGCGTCCATTGGATCGGGAGGCGCTTACGCCACTGCCGCCGCCCGCGCCCTGATCGAGAATACCGAGATGAGCGCCCTGGAAATTGCGCAGAAGGCAATGAAGATTGCCGGAGATATCTGCATCTATACCAACGATCGCGTAACGATCGAGGAGTTGAAGGGCTAACGGGCGAAAGGGGCTCTGCGTCCACATTACAATGGCTATCTATCTTCCCGCTTCCGCAGAAGAACAGGATGTCTCGCTGGACGAGCTGACGCCGCGAGAGATCGTGGCTGAACTCGACAAGCACGTTGTAGGCCAGCGGGCAGCCAAGCGCGCCGTGGCCATTGCGCTGCGCAATCGCCAGCGCCGGCAGAAGTTGCCGCCGGACATCGCCGACGACATCATGCCCAAGAACATCATCATGATCGGTCCCACGGGTGTGGGCAAGACGGAGATTGCGCGGCGGCTGGCCAAGCTGACCAATTCGCCGTTCCTCAAGGTGGAAGCCTCGAAGTTTACTGAAGTTGGGTACGTGGGGCGGGATGTCGAGTCGATTGTGCGCGATCTGGTGGAGATTGCGATCGACATGGTTCGCGAAGAGAAGATGGAGGAAGTTGAAGATAAAGCGGAACTTGCAGCGGAGGATCGACTGATCGACCTGCTGCTTCCGCCAACGCCTTCCGCCGCGCCCGCGCATGAGGGTGGAAGTGGCGTAATTCAGCTTCCTGCAACAACTTCGGAGAGTGGCGAAGACAATCCGGGGGACCGGGAACAGAGGACTCGGGAGAAGCTGCGGCAGCAGTTTCGCGAGGGCAAGCTGGATGAGCGCGTGGTGGAGCTGGATGTGCGCGACCGCAACCAGCCTAGCTTCGAGGTGATTACGAATCAGGGGTCCGAGTAGATGGACATCAACCTGAAGGATATGTTGCCGGGGTTGTTTGGACAGCGGACGAAGAAGCGGAAGATGAAGGTGGCGGAGGCTTTCGAC
>DASXXV010000100.1:0-60638 GCA_036502905.1 Occallatibacter sp.
CTTCCTCGCGGAAGGCTGCATGATCACGGCGTATGACCCGGCCGCGACGGAGAATGTGCGCCAGTTGTTCCCCAACCAGGAGATTGCGTTTGTGGGCGATCCCTATGCGGCCATGAAAGATGCCGATGCATTGGTGATTCTTACCGATTGGCCCGAGTTCGCCCGACTGGACCTCAAGCGCGTGAAAACGCGCCTCGCCAATCCGATCATCTTCGACGGGCGGAATCTGTTCGATTGCGAAAACATGGTGAAAGAAGGATTCACCTATATCTGTGTTGGCCGGCCCGCCACCGAAGATTGCGGCGAGCTGCTGCAGTTAGCTCGTCGGGCGTCGTAGTGCTCTCCTGGTTTCACTGCAATTGCGCGGCGATGCGGAAGAGCGGTTTCCAAAACACCCGCCTAAGGTTCCTGGCGATCGAACCGCGCATACAAATGATCGGCAGCTCGATCCCAGGTTAGCTGTTTTGCGCGATTGGCGGCATTGCCAGCCAGACGAGCACGAAAAGCCGGGTCGGTCGCGATGCGAATCATGGCGTTCCTGAGTGCCTCCACGATGGAAGCCTCACCGCTTTGGCGAGCTGGAACCGCGATAGCGCAGTCCGGAGTCGCGATGGTCCCCGGCCCGCCAAGATCCAGGCAGATCACCGGAAGTCCCGCCGCCAGCGCTTCCAGAACCACCATACCGCCGGAGTCGTGCAGGCTGGGAAAGACCAGCGCGAGGCTTCGCGCATATTCGCGCGCCATCTCCGCATGCGGCGTGGACGAAACCCATTCGAGAAGGTCGGTCACTTCTGCCGCGCGCGCCTGGGCTTCCAGCCAGCCTCGATCCTCACCCGTCCCGATGATTTTCAGTTTGATATCCGGAAGCGAGCGCCTCGCCTGCGCCAATGCGCGGAAGGCCAACTGCAGTCCCTTCCAGTAGATCAGCCGTCCGACGAACAGAAAATGGGGCGCGGCCGGCGCATTGCCTGTCTTCCGCTGGATCTCCTCTTCTGCAATTCCGATGGCAAGCTGCACAACGCATTTTTCGCGGAATGCGGCGGGAACGCGGGCCATGGTCTCGGCGGTGGTGCAGGCGATCACCTCGGCCTTTGAGAACGTGCTGCGCATCAGAGGATCGAGCCAGAGGAGGCGGTTGCCGGCGTTGCGAATCGCCTCCGCGAGCCCGTTTCGCCAGGCCAGTCCGCTGCGGAGAGCGGCGGGCATAGTTTCACCGCCGCCCGCCGGCCCGAAGATGAACGGAATGCCCAGACCCCCCATAAACGAAGGCTGCCGGTAGGATGCGAACGTCACGTGATGCACGCGATCGAAACGCTCGACCGCATGAAGGCCGCGGGCAAGACGGTATGCGCCGATCTGCCAGAACAGGTAGTAGAAGTAGATCCCCCCGGGGCGACGCTTCCATGCACGCATCCAGCGCGGGAGGTCATAGTAGTGAAACCTGAGCGCAGGGTGTCGATTCGCGGGATGGGCTTCGATGGACTCGCGGTTGTTCGTACGCGTCAACACGTGTACTTGGTAGCCCCGCCGCACCAGGGCCAGTACCCAGTTCCAGCCGACCGCGGGTTCGGATCCTTTTCCCGGTTCACAGGCATAAGCCGAGACCAGAAGCTTCATGCGGACTTTGCCTCGCGGCGCTTATTCGGTGGGCATTCCGAAAAGAGGATTCGAACCATTTACGTCGAGTGTAATGGCTGCCCACAGGCCGGGTTCACATCAGCTGCAGAAGTATGAACAATGCCCCGGGGGCGGAAGTGCGCACCCGGGGCATTGGAGGGACGGAGTATTCGGCCGGTCAGGCAGGGGTTACGTGCAGATTGAACGTGACGGTATGCACACGGCTGCCGCTTACGGCCCAGAGGGTGACGGGAACGGTCCCGGTGGCAGCGGACCTGGTGGCACTGAACTTGACGGTCACCATTCCGCTAGTCAGGCTGTTGGTGCTCAGCGAGGCGGACACGCCGCTGGGAAGGCCCGTAAACCACAGCTTGACCGTGCCGTAATTAAACGAAAGAACGTGAACCAATGCAGTGGCGCTCCCCGAACTCATCGAATAGGTAGGCCGGTTGAGATTCACAGCAAAATCCGGGTACGTGGTTCCGGGAACGTTGCAACCCGACGGTTGCGAGCCGTAAGCCTTCGTCCACGAGGACGAGTAGTCCGTCCCGGTAGCGCTTTTCCATGCGCCCAGTGTGACCGCTTTCCCGCCAACAATCTTGAAATTGCTGCTGGTGTTCGGGTCGTACCACTTGTTGCTCCCGGCGTTGAGCGAAGTCGCGAACGTTGACCAGTCGCTGCCCGCAAGATATGTCCCGAATACGGTCTGCCCGCTACCGGCATTCTGAAAGGTGTTTCCGGTGAGCACTGTGCCCTTCGTTATCAGGTTGTAGGCGGCGCCGGTGAGCCAATCGGTAATCTTGTGCCCGTTGGCGAAGCCGGCGACGAAGACTTCCGCCGGATCGTAGATTCCCGTTCCGCTGTTGTTGTAAAACGTGTTGTTCTTGATCGCCAGGTTCTCGACATTGAGAATGTTCACCCCGGCACCGCTGCCGCACAGGCGGCTGTTTTCCAGCGTGATAGGTCCTTCATCCGCTTCAAGCTGCAAAGCCGCCATGTGGTTGCCCGACAGGGTAGCGTTGTTTATTGTGATGTTCTTGTTGTCGGTGTCGAACCAGAGCCCCTGGGCCTGGTTGTGATATGAGAAATGGTTCTGCACCGTGGTGCTGCGCATGTACATGAACTTGGCGCCACCCATGCCCCAGTCGTAGAGAGCCCCCTGGCCTCCGCGCCAGTTGTTGTAGTCGCTTTCATTGAAGCTGAAGAGCACAGACTGATCGTTGGTGGAAATGAAACCTACGCCGCCGTTATAGCTGGAAACCGAATTCTGCACCGTCACGTTGTTGGTTCCGTAAATCCCGATGCCGCCCCAGTTGTTCCAAAGCGCATGGTCGGAGTCAAACAGGATGTTGGAGCTGCTGCTTACATTTACGCCGGCGGTGTTGATGCAGGATGCGGCGTGGCGGAACACCATGCCCCGGATGACGATGTTCTTTCGCCCCGAGATATTCAGGGTCTCGCGGCGTTCGGCAGCCTCCACGGTCGCGGTCGACATGTTGGTTCCCGACGGTGGATCCACGTAGGCCTTGTTGCCGCCTTCGTTCACAAAGAATGTGCCCGGCCGAAGTTCGGATTCGGACATAACCTGGGTCAGCGCTTGGCCATTCACAAAGAACATTTCCGTCCGCCGGGCAATGGTCGGGACGGAGCTGGGCCACCCGGAAGGAATCGCGCACGTACCCAGGTTCGGCGTCCAGGTGTGGGTGTAGACGCCGTTGGACGTCAGGCTCCAGTTGGAAAGCACGTTGGAACCGGCAATGACTGCTCCGCCGGTCACCGCTGCCTGAATCGTTACCGTTGCGCCCGTCGAGCGGTAGGCGCCAATGCTGACCGCCTCACGGTAAACACCTGAATTCGCAATTATCTTGGTGGCAATGTTGCCGACGTTGTTGCTATCGGCCTTGTCTACCGCAGCCTGAATAGTCTTCAGAGGAGAAGATTGCGAACCCGAGTGGCCGTCGTTTCCGGATTTGGCATCTACGTATATGTAGTGAGTCTGACCTTCGGTAACGTGCGCCTGGGCGCTCGCGCGAATCCCGGTGACAGTAAGGATCGCAGGGAGGAGAGCAAATAGGGCTTTCCTAAGCATTTTGCCTCTGCAGAGTGCTGGGATAAATCCAAGGCAGGATGTCGAGAGCTGTTCGCGAGCCCGAGGGCTGGTTCACGCTCCAACTGGATTAGCACTAAACAGATAGCGAGATCTTCACTTTAATCACTTCTGCTTGTACATACTCGGAAAAGGTTTGCAGGCAAGTCCGTACGGGAGGCCGACGTTCCTTAAGGTATCGTCGAGCTTTGATGCGCGGCATTGAGCAAAAATTTTCCGAACATGCATCAGCGCTCAAAATGCGAGTTCGAAATAGGGGTCGTGCTTTATCTTTGTCTGTGCTAAGGCTACACGAGGACCCCGGGTTGTTCGTACCAGGAAAGTCTATTTTCTACAAATTAGTGAAACCACCCGGGTCCACATTCGCTAAGTAATTGGGGAATATATATTTATCGAATCAAATTGCAACTCTGATCATCGTCCTGCGACAAACAGCAGCGCCAATTTCCACAAAAGGTACCAGAATCCGGCACCAGCGAAGGTGACTGCGACCACGGCTCGGGCGGTGAGGGCGGCATCCGCTCCCCGTTCCGCGGTTTTGGTGTCGTCATTTGCAGGAAAAGACTCGGTAACAACCTCCACGGCAAGCGCGCCTTGGTTCAAACCAGGCAAGTTCATAATGTCTTTACTCTCCTATAGGTTGAAGGTGCAAACGGCCATCCCGGCGGCCGTCGGAAACGGACGCGCCCGAAGTCAACCACACAACTCGTCGACAGGTGTGGGGCTGGAAATAGGGCTTAAAATTTCCCATCTGTTGTGGGATTTAGATAGGACTATAGCAAAGCAAGTAATCAGATGTGATAACCATCACAGTCAAAATTTGCACGCTGGTAACGTTTCCGCGTCTTTTGTCCTATCTCGAATGGGGTTCTGATCGAATGCGTGCCCGCTTCAGACCGAGCAGCGACTGGATTTGGCGGAATGCATAATCCGCCAGGAAGGTGTTTCCACTCTGCCAGTCCATAGCGAGAACCCGAAGCTGGTAATGCATGGCCAGTGCGGGCAACGCCGCGGGAGGCACCGAATACCGCGTCAGATGTTGCCGGACAAGCGGATGCCTGTTCAGCGCGAGCCAGGTGTCTCCCCCAGTTCGGAATAAGGCATCCTGAATGTAGAAATAGCGAAAGATGTCCTGGCAAGGAAGCCCGCGAAGAATCGTCCACTCCCAGTCAATGGCGCCCGTATCCCCGTTAAGCAGCCGCTTCAGGTTCCATGGCGCGAAATCTCGGTGCTCGATGAAGGCCGGGAGCGGCTCGTCGTAATCCAGCAATTCGCAGGCATGCGAAAGCACTTCCCGATCGAACGGAAGATCGGCATCGTTCAGCATTGCGGCGATGGACGCGCGCTGGTCGGAGACACGGATTGTGGCGCTGGGAACGGCAAGGCGCGCAAGCAGTTCCATGTGGGCAGGGGTCAGGGTGCGGTTGACCGGCGCGCCCTCCAGCCAGGATTGTGCCGCAATTCCCCGCTCGGGATCCTGATAGAGCGAGGCTGGCAGGAAATCGGCTCCCCGAAGTTGCGAAAGGATTGCGGCTTCGTTGAGAATCGCGCCCCCGGACTGAGCACAGAGCGGAACCTTGGCGACGGCTCTCGTCCTGCGGTCGGCGCGCGCGACAAAGAACACGGTGATCTTTCGCGTGTGAGAGGGATTGCCAATATAGATGACGGGGACCCAGTCGTCCCGAAATCCCGGGAGTGCCTGCCGCCAGTAAGTGAGGTCGAAGCAAGCGGAGCAGTTGATTACGCCCGGCAACCGGGATAGAACTCTAAGGGACGCAGCGCCCACAACCACGCTCCAGCGCAGGCGCGTGCCGATTTTGAAAGGACGCCAGCTCCGAAACACGGCCGCCGCGTCCCCTGAATCGCCAACCACAACCCAGCGGGGCTCCCCGCCCTGGGCAATCACGTGGACCGGAAAGCTGGCCGGTATGGATTGGTTTCCCCCTTCGGCTTCGGGAAATGCGGTCTTCAGTACTTGACCCAGAGTGAGCGAGCCGGTACTCACCATGGCCCTTTCGAACTGGAGGGCGATCCGGAGCCGGCAGGAATGCCGAGGCGCTTTTGCGTGCGCCGGCCGAGGTAGTCCATGATCGCTGCCACAGCGTCATGGATGACATCTTCGGCAGGCTGCGCCGCATTGACCACAACTGCCGAACGCAGAGTGCGAGCCAGTTCGAGGTACGCGGCCCTCTGGCGCGCAACCTCGGCGGCCGGAACTTCCTGCTTGCGCGACCGCAGTACTTCGGGCGGCGCGTCGAGTAGGATGACCAGGTCCGGACTTGGTGCCAGGCGGGCCGCGGTGCGCAGCAGCCAGGGCGGCCCTCCGTAACGGATCCGTTTGCTGTCCACCAGGAGGTCGTAGAAACACCGATCGAAAAGAACTAGCTCGGTTCGGATGAGGCCGGGCAGGATGCGGAACAGGTATCCCAGCACGTAATCGAGCCAAAGATCGACCACCTTCGCGATGGAAGCAAGGGCGCCCCGCGGAGGCTGTCCGTGCGGGTCCGTCACCGGCCCATGGTTAGTTGGCTTGCGCCCGATGAGCCTTGGCCTCATGTGATAGTAGCGAACCGTGCGGAACGATGGAGCAAACTCCTGGCTGGCGGCATTGAGCACTAGTGATTTTCCGCAGCCGTCCGGCCCCATGAAAGCGATCCAGCAGCCGGTGGGCTGCGTGATGCGCCGCATGATATTCACTACGTTCCGCGGCAGGTCCTTGAGCTTCTCTGCGAAGCTCTCCTTGCGGCTGCGCAGCATGGCGGCACGAAACGGCTCGATGGAATCAAGCATCGCCGTCCAGTCGTTGGCAGATGCCATGCGCACAATCTGCGAGCCTTCGGGACCGCGGACAAAGCGCGCGATCATGCGGCCGCACTCGATGCGGTCTTCGACGTACAGCCGATGCAGCCTGTAGCCGTGTTCGCGGTTGAAGCTGCGCTTGTTCAGGCGTTTGATGAGCGAATATGCGAACTCGTGCGCAATGGACGGGATGTAGAACCCGCTGGGATGCAGCCGGCGCGCCGCCAGAACTTCTTTCGCTGGAAGCCACGCCCTCCCGAAGTGGCGGTAATCCGCCGCGCAGTCGGGCTGCACGATGGTGAGCGAACACCCATGCAGGGATCCGAGGAAATAGGCCCTCCCGGTCAACTCGTGGTCGATGGCCTGAAACAGGTGGGTGCCGGTTTTGCGCGCAACCTCCTCGATAATCCGCGGCATGCGGTCGAAGTCTTCCTGGCCGACCATGAAATCGATGTCGGTATCGAAGAATTCAGGCAGGCGCTCGTACCCGGAGAGGATGCAATAGGCCTTGCATTCTGTCGCCAGCGCTTCCAGCAGAACCCGCGCGACGTTAGATTTCACGCTCGCAGGTACAGGCGCCCGGTTGCCGGATTCCACTAGGTTCTGTGGCGTCAATGTCTACCCTTTTATTTCCTTCGAGCCGATAATACCGTTCCGGGTTGCTATCGCATTGCGAAGAACGCGAAGAGCGAAGCCAAATCTGCACGGGCCTCTGCGGACAGGCACTTGCGATCGCAAATGGGGGGCCCCGAAAATATTATCTCCGAAGATGCCTAAAAGAGCCGATATGTGAAACCGACGGTGACGCCGTTCGGCTTCATGGCGCTGCTGGAGGTGCCGGGAATATCCGGCGCCTGCGGCCAGATCTGGTATTCATAATCGGCGCGGAGCCGCCAGCGGGGATTGAGGGTGTAATCCACACCGCCCCCTGGGGCAATCACGAAATAACGCCCATAGGCCAGGTGATTGGGGAAATTGATGACGCCTGCGCCCACCAGTCCCTTCACGTAGGGGTGAAAACGGCGGTGCTCGGAGAGAGTGAACCGGTATACCGGCCCGGCGAGATAGTTGTACTCCGCGAAACCACGCGAGGCGTTCAGGGTCAGCCAACGGCCTTCGCCTTCCACGGCCACGTGGTCCCAGATTAGGGGGGAGAAATTCGCATATGCCGTCGCGCCCATCACCTTGTAACCACCGTAGGCGGCGTCGAAAAAGCTATATGCTCCCCCCAACGTGAAGGTCACCGGCGCCCTCTCGGCGGTGTACTGCGATTGCGCCGCCGCGCAAACGGGTGCGATGAACACGGCGGACATGATAAGAAGACGTCGAATCAACATGTACTCCCGAGACACGGATTCCCGAGGTTGGGGCGAGCGAACTTCCGCGGTACCGTCTTGACGAAGTAAGTGCTTACGATCATAGCGAGCCCGCCGCATTGGAACGATGCTGCGGGACAAACAAGACATCGCCCCCCTGATTTTCCGGCGGCCTCCAGCCACCGCCTAGAGTGGGAAGTTGATCACGTACATCCGCCCGTCGCCCACGTTGCAGGGCGAGTACAGACAGTTGAACTTCTTGGTAGTGAACGCTACGCCGCTTGTGCCATCACTGGAGTTGTTCCAGCGCACCACGTGCTGCGGAATTCCCTGCACCTCGTAAAGATCCAGCGAGGCTCCCGCGGTAAGTGTCGTGAGATCGAACTCTCCTACGAGATATTTGAGCTGATTCGGATCAGCGGGCGGATGAGACACGAAGTAGGCTTTCCCGCCGGGGTGATCGGGCGTCATGACGCCATTTACGAACGCGTTGAAATTCACCTTGGGGACCGTTGGGTCCACCTGCAGGCCATCATCCCCATAAAGCAGGCCTGAAGCCGCATCGAGGTGAATGAACAAATTTGGAATCGTGAACACTCCGAGGTGGTCGCCCCCCGCGGCCAGGGCAACACCACTTGGCGTAACGGTGAGTGTGTACAGGTCGCCGGTAGCGTTCTCGTTGTTGGCGGCATAGATGGTGCTGCCGTCGGCACTCCACTGGAGCGTATCGAGTAGCGCGGTGCTGCCGGGAACGGAAGAGGGGCCTACGGTGTTGGGCCGCTGCGTAGCTCCGTCGTAGACCGCCACGCCGCCCAACGCGAGGGTGGTCACATTCGACTGCGATGGCGCAACCCCGCGCGCCACCGCAATCGTGGTGTCGCTCGTTGGCGATATGGCCAGATCGAGAGCATAGTACGTCCCTTGCGCTCCTGATCCCAGGGAAATGGCGTTGCCCGCGGTCGGCTTGGTAGTCGCGCCGGCGATGGCCAATTGCTGCACCTGGCCCGTGCCATCAAGGCCCACGTACAGGTACTTGCCGTCGGCCGAAAGCGCCAGCCGGTCGGGGTTGCTGCCGGCGGGAAGCTGGTAGCTCCACACCGCTGCGGCATCATTGAGGCCTGTCCGGGTGCTGAACGCGATGATGCTGTCCTGACTGTGCTGCGCGGTGCTCGGCTTGGAAATGTACAGCAGGTTGAAGCGCGAATCCCACACCACGTCGGCCGACTCATCGAAGTAGACGTTCATGCCCACGTAGTAGGGAATGGCATTCGATGCCGTCGATTGCGTGTTCTGGATGGTGACCGGGATCTCCGCAACGGCGGTGAGTAAGGAGGCCGGCACCTGGGCCGTGACCTGCTGGGAAGGCTGATTGGTTGCGGGCGATTGGCTCAGGCAGTCCGCGCCTGCCGCCGCTACAGCGGAGGTCTGAAGGGCGGTTGCGCCGAAGTATGCAGTCGCGCCGCTGTAGAAAAGATTCCCGCACAAGGTGAGCGTAAACGCCGGATCGTTAAGCTTGGAGCGCTGCGTCTTCGACGGATTGAACACCGTAACCAGCGTGGGCCGCGTTTTGGGCGAAATGGTGATGGTGAACGGCAGCTCGTTGGAGACCGTGCTGTCGGGGTTGAGCACGAAAACCTGCTCGGTGGCCACTCCGGTGGTCGGATCAAAGAAGGAAGAAGGGATGTTGAATTCGCTCGCGGGAATCGTCGCAGTCAGTTGCGTGCTCGAGCCGAACGTGGTGGTCATGGCCGCGCCATTCCACATAATGGTGCTGCCGCTCACGAAATTGGTTCCCGTAGCAGTGAGGGTCAACGGTGAAGCGATGTTGTTCTGCGACGTATTGGGATTGATGGACGTCAGCGTTGGAGCCGGCCCGAGACCGCCGGCGATCGCGGTGAGGGGAAGCGTATTAGTCGTGGATTTGTCGGGATTGGTAACTCCGACGGTGACGGTGCCGGCAGCCGCAACATCGGCCGCGGGAACCGTAGCGTGAAGCTGGGTCGCCGAATCGAAAGTGGTGGTGACAGCCGTGCCGTTCAGCGTGATAGCCGCCCCGGAGACAAACCCGGTACCAGTGGCGGTGAGAGTAAAGTCGGTGCTGCCTGCAGCCACCGCCGCAGGCGAAATCGATATAAGGCTGAATGCGCCCCCGCCCGATCCACCAGTGATTGTGAGCGTGATCGCGGCCGACGTGGTGCTGTCGGACTTCATAACGCGAACGCTCACCGCGCCCGCAGTGGCAATCTGCGCGGCAGGGATGTTGGCCGTGAGTTGCGTGGACGAAGTAACCGTTGTGGGCAGCGACGCTCCATCCCAGAGAATCGTTGTTCCCTGGTTGAAGTTGGTACCCGTGGCCTTCAGGGTAAAGGCGGCGCTGCCCGCCGCGATCGTGGTGGGATTGATCGACGAGAGAGTCGGCGCCAGGACACCGTTAAACCCGCCACAACCGGACCAGAAGACTGAGAGAACCAAGAACATCAAAGAAACATGGAAATGACGCCGGGGCATACAGGGAAGTCTAGCCTTTCTAAATACCTACTTTGGGCTGGAACGATCCAGTAAAGCAATCCAACAGAAGAGGGATGTATCTAAACGGAGGAGAAAACTTTCTTTTCTGACTCATTAGATGCCTGTTCCACAGGAAATGTTTACCCCTGTTCCGAAATTTCCCCCCATTTGAACGCCGACCCAACCACCTGAGTGGAATGAGCATCGAAATCATTTCGGACGCGCCAGATGGGACGGCCAATACTCCCTGACGAAGCGAACCTCCTTCCAACGGGATAGGGTGTGCCGCGACGGTCCGCAATCGTACTCAACCTCCATCAAGATTTCAGCATTTCTAACATTTAAATAGTGGATCCGGCTTCATGGGGCGGCAGCAGGATACGGCCAGCTATATTGATTCAATTTCCCAGGGGGTTCCAGTGATTTCCAGAACCAGAAGCCAGTGCGGCTTTCTTTTGCTTGCGTTGTTCTTTTGCGTGGGGTTGCAGGCGCAGAACATCGACGTTTCTCCCAAACAGGTCCCGTTTCCCAACCAGGGAATCGGAACCACAAGCGGCGCATTCGCGGTTACGCTGTCGAATAACCAGACCGGAACGCTGAACATTTCCAGCATTCAGGCCGGAGCGCCGTTTTCCCAGTCCAACAACTGCGGAACGTCCATGGCGACCCAGGCCACGTGCACGATCAATGTGAAGTTCAGCCCCACCGCCGTCAAATACTATTCATCGACCCTGACCATCACCGACTCCGCGGGCAATTCGCCACAGGTGGTCTCGTTGACCGGAAATGGGGTTATCCCGGTCTCGTTCTCCCCCAACACGGTCCTGTTTCCGAATCAGGGAATCAACTCCACGAGTTCCGCTTACAGCATCATGCTGACCAACAACGAATCGTCGACCGTCAACATTTCCAGCATCGCGGCTCCCGCGCCCTTCTCGGTGGCCAACAATTGCGCCGGTTCCATCGCGGCAGGCAAAAGTTGTAACTTGACCGTCAGTTTTCGTCCGACGGCAGTGAAGTACTACTCCGCCTCGGTTACAGTGACCGACACAGGCGGCAATTCCCCGCAGGTGATTCCCCTGACCGGGAACGGCGTCCTGCCCATTAAGTACTCCCCGGCGGTGGGCGGCTACTATTTCAATCACCAGATCGTGAATACGCCGAGCACCCCGCAGGCGGTGGTCCTCAAGAATCAGCAGGGCTCAGCGATCACCTTCACGGGCATGAGTTCATCGCCCGAGTTTCCATTTACCACCAATTGCGGAGATGCTCACGGTGGAGGCACGCTGGCCGGCGGGGCCAGTTGCAGCGTGCTGGTTACCTTTGATCCAACGGCAGAGGCGACGTTCAACGCCAACCTGACGATCAGCAACAATTCTTCTACCGGGGCGGTCGTCGTGCCGTTGACCGGCACCGGGATCAAAGGCACGCCGTCGCCGATGCTGGTAGTAACACCTGTCGCCCCCTGCATTTTGCCGTCGCAAGCGCAACAATTCTCCACGCAATTCATCAGTACTCCAAGTTCCGCGGTGAATTGGTACGTGGATGGCGTCCATAACGGCAATTCCTCCGTGGGAACCATTACGGCGTCGGGACTTTACACCGCGCCTCCCGTGGCGGGAACGCACAAAGTGCGCGCCGTGAGTCAGACGACCACGACGCTGGGCGGCAATGCCAGCGTTTCCGTAACTACCAGTCCCACCCTGGTGCTCGATCCCTACGTGGCATCGGTTCCGGTGCACGGTCAACAGACCTTTAAAGCCGTAACCTGCAACGCCCCCGACCCCAACAGCTACAACTTCGAGGTGGACGGCATTCTGGGCGGAAACAGCACGGTCGGCACCATCACCTCCGAAGGCGTCTACACTGCTCCGGCTACCGCGGGAAAGCACCAGGTCCGGCTCACTGACACGACTCTTAACAAGACCACAGCCGGCCAGGCTTTCGTGTATTCATCCGTTACCGCCGACTTCGGATCCCGCGCCGGCAACTCGCTTGTCGTCCCCCCGGCGATGTTTGGTTATGGCCGCGCGGAGTCGCTGCGCACAACCTCGGACAGAAACCTGCTAACCCAGGCGGGCGTGACCGAGGCGCGACTCTCGGCGCAGATCACCCTCGTGTTCGCCACGTCCACTCCCAACTGGTCGAAGATCGATCCGCTCATCTCTACCATCCAGGCGGCGGGCCAGCACGCTATGCTGCAACTGAATCAGTCGCCTCCCTGGCTGCAGCCGACCTCGGGTTCGTGCAGCGGAAACGTGTACTCCGCGCCTACGAACATCAGCCAGTGGGCACAGATGGCTACGCAATATGTCGCCCACATGGATGCAACATTTCCTGGCGTCGTAACGGATTACGAAATCTGGAATGAGCCGAATTCCTCCGGAATGTGCGCCACCAATCATATGAACAGCTATCTGGCAATCTACGCGGCGGCCGCCCCCGCCATGAAGGCGCAGGCTGCCCAGGATGGCAAAACCATACGCGTGGGCGGGCCGGTGCTGTCGGGGTATGACAAGTCCTGGCTCACGTCGTTCCTGACCAACTCGACCACCGCACCTTACGTGGATTTCGTGAGCTATCACCAGTACTTCGGCGGAACGGCCAACGTGGACGTGCAGTGGGATACCGCCGCCGGCATGCCCTCGTTGTACGACGCCACGCAAAACGTGAGTTCGGGCGCAACGGGCGATTACAAGCGCGTTCAGGCGGTCGTGGCAACCGGATCCCAACCCGGCCATGGTTCAACACCGATTTTCGTCACCGAGTACAACAGCAACTGGTCGTTCTTCCAGGACTGCTGCAAGAACCATCCGACGTACGCGCCTCTGTTCAACTCCCTCTACCTGGTCGACATGCTCGATTCGGTTTACAACGGCGTACCGCAGGTGCCGTCCAAGGTCTTCTACTTTGCGGGATCAGCGTATCCGTACTTCTGCCTGGTCGGCGTGAAGGACGGCAACAACGATTGCCTGTATTCCGCGGGGGCTACGCCGGTGCCTTATCCGCAGTACTATGCCTTTGATCTGCTGGCCTCACCCAGCTACCTGGGGTTAGTGAATGGCGGTCATATGGCCAATAGCATTTCACCTCCTACCGGAGGCGGAGGGTTGGCCACGACCGCGTTTTACACCGCCAGCCAGGACGCCATCGTCATCATCAATCCGGATTCGGCGTCTTATCCGCAGGTGACCGTCACCTTTGCAAATCCCGGCATCACTTCGACGCAGGGCACGCTTTACACCATTGCCAACGGAGACCAGATCGGTTCGTCCACCATCTCGTTTGCGGTTCAAGGATCAAGCCGAACGGTAACCATCGATGTGCCGCCGTATTCGGTACAGGCGATCTCCTTGAAGTAGGAGAATCCTGTTGATGGAGAAAGGCAGTCAAGACCGCCGGTAGCGCGATGCGCGATTCGTTCGCTCTGCCGGCGGCTCTGCACCTCCAAATCACACTGCAACTTTCGAGGGAGTGGCGTAGCACTTTCGCGCCAGGTGTTCAATCTGGAATGGCTATCAGGAGCTTCGTGGCGGCGAACCAGCGCGTTCACGCGCCAGTATTGATTGTGTTCCGCGCAAGCGGTTTTGCGCGTCCGGAGTCTTCATAATTCACTGCGAATCGGCGACGGGAAGATATAAACATCCGATCGTAAACCATTCTTTTTACTTGGGTCGCTCAATGGACAGAAAGCCACATATTTATGGGACTTTTAAGAGCGTGTGATGTTCCTTTCACTAACCGGGAGGCGAATTTCGGACGACCGTAAAACCTGTTCTGAAACACGAGCATCGAAGTTGAGGTACCCAGGCGGGATACAAAATATCAATCGACCCGGAAAGACTTTCTCAAATCACAACCTGTAACTATGCCGCAGCGCGGTGTAACGTGTGCCGCTTTAAGTCCACTGTTTGCTAGTAGGCAAAGAAGTCTTGCTTTCTTCAGGGTAGTGTTTGTGCTTTGCAGTACTTTTCGCATCAGGTTGCGCTTTGTTGCCGAGATAAGAAACGGACGCTGACTTCCTGTGTGAATCGGAGGTAATAATAATAATGAACCAGAACGCCGTTTCCATTCGACCCCAAAGCGCCGACTATCCCGGACAGCTCCGGACGCATGAGGGTTCCAATTCTTCCCCTATAGCACTGACGCTTTCCCGCGTAGGCATTGATTTTCTGCTCCTCGTGGGCGGTATCATGGGCGGCGGCGCGCTTGGTCACGTGCTGCAACGCACCGCGTCGTTTTCGCTTACGCCGCCGCAGTTGTTCCTTGGGTCGCTGGTTTATTCAGCGCTGGTTCTGTCGCTCCTGGTGGGCGAGAACGGCTATCCGCGCGTGATCAGCCTGCTTTGCCTGAAAGAAACTGAAATCGCTCTGCGGGTTTCCATCAAGGCCATCGTGGTGTGCCTGGTATTCTCGATTCTCGCCCGATACCCGGTGCCCCGCATGGCCACCCTGAGCGCGTGGGTGATCGGCACGCTATATCTGACGGTCGGTCGCGGATGGGTCCAGGAAGCGGTTGCCAGGCACTTCGCTTCGTCCCTGCCCAAGCGCCGCACGCTGATCTACGGAACCAAGCGGACCGGACGCAGATTCTTTACCGGCGCGCTGCACTCGCCCATGCTGGGCATCGATCCTGTGGCGTTCGCCGGCAATGCTCACGAACTCGCGGACGAGATCTTCAGTAACGACTACTTTCAACGGGACTCGCGGCCCGTCGTCCGTGAGCCGCTGTCCGCAGAAATGCTGCGACGCATGGCCATCGAGGAGATCGCCGTTTGCGATGCGCTTCCAGAGTCGGAGCTCAACCACATCCGCGAGGTGGCGCAAGCCGCTAACTGCTCGCTCTCCCTGGTGAACAACCAGGAGGTGCTCACCAACCGCATGCCGACCTGGGTGTGGGAGATGGACGGGCTGTTTGTGGCGACCACCTCGATGAGCGAGCCGAGCCGCTTTTACAGCATCAACAAGCGTATCTTCGACATCGTCTCTTCGGCCATCCTGATCGCGCTTAGCCTGCCCGTATGGGCACTCCTTGCTATCGCCATCAGGCTGGAATCGAAGGGACCGATTTTCTTCCGGCAGACGCGCATCGGCCAGAACGGACGCCCTTTCGAGATTCTCAAATTCCGCAGCATGAAGGTGGATGCGCCCAAGTACGCGCGTTCGCCCGATGAGCACAGCGATCCCCGCATTACGCGCGTGGGCCGCTTCCTGCGCCAGACCAGCTTTGACGAAGTTCCGCAGCTGATCAACGTGCTCAAGGGCGACATGTCGATGGTGGGCCCACGGCCGGAGATGCCGTTCATCACCGCCGAATACGGCCCGCTCGAGGCCACGCGCCTCACCGTTCCGCAGGGCATTACGGGCCTGTGGCAGCTCAGCGCGGATCGCCGTTACGCCATTCATCAGTCGCTGGAATACGACCTCTATTACATTCAGAACCGCACCATTCTGATGGATATTGCCATTCTTCTGCACACGCTGGTGTACGCAGCCAAGGGAATCTGATGGAACAGATCGCGGTTCTTAGGATGTAGTCCTGGTGATTGCCAGCCCTCCGGCGGCCTTGGACTCTGACCATGAACTGTGAACTGTGATTATTGGTGGATAAACATGAAGGTCCTTCTGGTCCACAACCGGTATCAGCAACGCGGCGGAGAAGACGCCGTGGTGGACGCAGAGGCATGCATGCTTGCGAGACGCGGGGTTGAGGTGCGGCGATTCGATGCCGACAATGACGCGATCCGCGGCCCGCTGGCCAAGATCATGATTTCGATGAACCAGTTCGCCGGATCTGCGGACATGCGCCATCGCATCGCGGGGTGTCTGACCGAGTTTCGCCCTGACGTGGTGCATGTGCACAACTGGTTCCCGACGATCTCCGCATCGGTGTTCCGGCAATGCAAGGCCGCCGGCATTCCGGTGGTGCACACCATTCACAACTACCGTCTACTGTGCGCGGGCGCAACCCTGTTTCGCGACGGGAAGGTGTGCGAGGACTGCATCGGGAGTTCATTGCGCATCCCTGGCATCGTGCACAAGTGCTATCGCGAAAGCGCCATAGGAACCGCGGCCGCGACCGCAGGCATGCTGGCGCACTGGGGCATTGGCACGTGGCGTCATTCAGTGGATCAATTTATCGCCCTGACGGAGTTTTCGCGGAACAAGCTCGTTGAAGGCGGCATCGCGGCACAGAAAATCTCGGTGAAGCCCAATTTCGTCGAGCCCGACCCGGGGCCCGGTCCGGGAGATGGCGGATATTACCTGTATGCCGGCCGGCTGACTGAAGAGAAGGGCGTGCGCATTCTGCTGGAGTGCTGGAAGAGCGCGCCCGGCTTGCCGCCGTTATGGATCGTGGGCGACGGCCCATTGCGCGAAGAGGTGCGGAACGCGGCGGTAACCACCAGTAATGTGCACTGTCTGGGCATGAAGAGTAGCGAAGAAGTGGTATTCCTAATGAACCATGCAAAGGCTACGCTTTGCCCATCCCTCTGGTATGAGGGCATGCCGCGAGTTGTCATTGAATCACTTGCTGTAGGTACTCCGGTCATAGCTTCCAGCATTGGCGGCTACCCGGAAATGATTGTCGATGGGGAATCTGGGGCGTTGTTCGCATCAGGAGATGCCGGCGCCTTGCTGAATCGAATACGAGAGTTAGAAGAAAAGATCGCATGGCAAGAGTTGCGGTCTCACGCTAGACTTCGTTTTTTGGCTGAGTACACGGGGGAGAAGAACTTTTCGGTTCTGCTCAATATCTATCGAACCGCGATGTTCCCCCGGGACAGCACCTTCCCTATTCCAGTTTCCCCTGGAACGTGTCTTCCCTGATGTAAGGGGCGCCCTGCGATAAGCACAAGATGGCGCCTGAACCCGATGAACTTTTTGAAACGGTATACGTTTCGAAGAATCTTCATTTTCTTTAAAACCGCGAATTCGCCCGGCAAGACAACGAACCGGGGTTCGCATTCTACATAGCAAAGTTCGCATAGCGGTGCTGTTCGCAAAACCAAGCAGTTCGCGCCAGCGACGCAGTTCGAAGAGCGCAGCCCAAGGAGGCATCTCCATGTTCGGTCCGAATCAACCAGCCGGAAATACGCTTGCTCCCTACCAGCCCCGTCCTGCGGAGGCGCAGCGTATGGATGACTTTTCATTCCGCTTTGGCGAAGGGGAGTCGCTCAAAGGCGTGTGGAGCGTGGTACGTAAGCGCAAAATCGGGATCGCGGTGGCGGGATGCCTGGGGCTGGCCCTGGCCCTGGCGGCGTGCATGATCCAGAGCAGGCAGTACCTGGCCACGGCGACCATAGAAGTAGGCAACAACGACGCATCCCAGACCAGCCTGCGGCTGAACGCACTGGCCGCGCCGCCCAGTTCCGATGCGATGAAAACCGATATCGCCACGCACATGCACGTGCTCAGCAGCCCCAACGTGCTGCTGGGGGTGGTGCGCGATTTGAAGCTGCAGGACGAGGCGCCATTCAAGTTCACGCCGACGTTGATGGGCACGATCACCGGAACCAATGCGCGCATTGAAGACGAGATCAAGCGCGGGCTTCCCCTGGAGCAGGCGCCCTATTCGCGTGACCGCATACTCGCCATCTTCTCCAAGAAGCTGAAGATCGAGAACACGCCCGACACGCGGCTGATCACCGTGGAATATCTGAATCCCAATCCTGATCGCGCCGCCAAAATCGCCAATGCCATCGTGCAGCAGTACGTGACCTTCGAGGCTAGCTCGCGCTCCACCACCGACGCACAGAAATGGCTGAACGATCAACTCGGGGACCTGAGGTCAAATTACGAACAGTCGCAGGAGGCTCTGGCCGCGTTCGAGCAGAAGTCTGGCCTGAACGGATTGGTGCTGACGTCGATGGGCGAAGGCGGAGCGGGCGCAGCAACGCACGTCCCCGCACTCGACTCGCTCGACTCTCTGAATCAGCAACTGATCGCGGCGCAAACCGATCGTATCGCCAAGGAAGCTATCTACCGCCTGACAAAGACGCAGGATCCGGAAGTGGTGGCATCCATCGCCGCTTCTGCCGGCTCGGGCAACGCCGCCTCGGAGACCGCGGTCAGCGGCCCCGGCCTGGAATTGTTGCGCAGCTTCCGTCAGCAGCAGGCTGCCCTGCGCGTTACCTACAACGACATGCTGACCAAGTACGGCCCCAACAACCAGCACCTGATCGAGGCCAAGAGCCAGCTCGACACGGTCAACGCGCAGATCGCGGAAGAGTTGAGCCGCATCAACGAGCGCGCTCACCAGGAATACCTGTTCGCGCAGGAGAAGGAAGACGGCCTGAAGAAAGCTGTGGGGCTGCAGGAGCAGGTTGCCGGGAACCTGAATATGAGCTCAGTGAAGCTGCAGTCGTTGTCGCAGGAAGCGGCATCGAGTCGCCAGCTTTATGACGCGCTCTATGGAAAGCTCAAGGAGCTGAATATCCAGTCCGCCCTGCGCGCCACCAATATCGAGATCGCCAACCCGGCGCTTCCACCGGCTAAGCCGACGCGTCCCAACCCGCCGCTGTATCTCGCCATTGGTATGATCGCCGGCCTGTTCTTCGGCGTTTCATCGGCATTCGTTCGCGAGCACTTGGACGACACCGTCCGGGTGGGGCTTCAGTTGCAGGGCGGCGCGCCGCTGCCCATGCTGGCCAACATTCCCGCTTCCCCGGTGTTGAAGAGCCTGACCTCGAAGGCGACGGTGGATTCCTCGGAAACCAGCCCCCTGCTCAACGATCCGCGCTCCGCGGGCGCCGAGTCGTTCCGCTCGCTGCGCACCGCGATTCACGTGGCCTCGCACGCCGGTCGACTGCGTTCGCTGCTGGTCACCAGCCCGCTCTTCGGCGAAGGCAAGTCCACCGTTGCCTACAACACGGCGATCGCCTTCGCGCTGGCGGGCAAAAAGGTGCTCCTGCTGGATGCCGATATGCGCAAGCCGATCCAGCATCAGCTCTTCGATCGTCCCTGCTCGCCCGGCCTGACCGACGTGCTGGAAGGCAGGGCCACCACCACCTCCGTAATTCACCGCCACCGCACCGTACCGTCGCTCTCGCTGCTGCCCGCGGGCTCAGAGACGAGCGCCTCGGCCGAGTTGCTCGAATCCGATAAGTTCAACGTTTTGCTCGCCACGCTCACCCAGGAATACGATCTCGTGATTGCCGACAGCCCGCCCATCCTGCTGGTCAGCGACGCCCGTATCCTGTCGGAGAAGTTTGGCGCCACCTTGGCGGTAGTTCGCGCCCGCCAGACCACAAAAACCGTCCTGAAGAGCCTGACCAGTGTTCTCGAGCTGAGTGGCTCGCGCGCGGTGGGATTAGTTCTGAATGGTGTCGATACCAATTCGATCGACTACTTCGACGCCTATGGCCACGATGGAAAGGGAGAGTACCTCAATGCATAATCCAATGCTTCGTCGTCAGCGTTCAATCGTGCAGGCTGCGGCCTCGGCCTTGGTGGTTGCAGGGTTAGCCCTCGCGTACCAGCCGGCGGCTTCCGCGCAAAACAACCAGCCCAACGCTTCTGCAAACGTAGCCACCTCGGCTCCGCCCCGGGTGCAGAATAACCCCACGGCCCAGAGCCAATTGATGACGGTGCCGGAAGATTTCGCGGGATTGAAGATCGCCCCGGGCTTCCTGCTCAATATCCAGGTGTACGACGAAGCGGATCTGTCGGAGCACGTTCGCGTGGATAAAGAAGGGAACATCAACCTGCCGTTCATCAAGACCATCCACGTGGGCGGCGACACCGTCGCGGAAGCCAAGCAGAGAATCGAAGATAAATTCCGCGCCGACGGGATCCTGAAGAACCCGCAGATCACCATCGATGTGGAGCAGTTCGCGACCACCAGCGTCACCGTGATGGGAGAGGTTCAGAATCCCGGCAAGCTGCAACTGCTGGCCCCGCACAGCCTGCTCGACGTGATCGGCATGACCGGCGGCGAAACCTCGTTCGCCGGCAACCAGGTGGAATTGAAACGCCCCGTGAATGGGGCCATGCAGTCCACCACCTACCACTACTCGCGCGCCGATGATGGAAGCACGATCCGCGACGTCATGGTAAACCCCGGCGACACGGTGATCGTGAATCGCGCCGGCGTGGTCTATGTGCTCGGCGCCGTGAATCGTCCTGGCGGATACGCCATGCAGGAAAACGGCGATTTGAACGTGGCCGAGGCCATTTCGCTGGCCCAGGGCCTGGTGATGCAAGCCAAGGTAAACGGCCTGCGCGTAGTCCAGCACGACGCCAGCGGCAAGCCGGTTGAGATTCCCATCTCCTATAACAAGATCATGGATGGGAAGGAGAAGCCTCTTCAGCTCGCAGCAGGCGACATCGTCTACGTGCCGATCAGCAAGACCAAGGCCATCCTGAGCTCAACGACCACATTGATCGGCCAGACTGCATCGGCCACCATCTACACCGCCAAACCGTTCTAAATAGAACTACCGGGGGAGGCCATGCCGGCGGATGTTGATACGTTCGCCGGCATAAGGTAAATCGCAACCTGTCCCCTTGATAGAGCGGGTACGCAAGCCCGAGGGCGTTGATTATGCATTTCACCATCTACCCATGGGATCTCAAGTCGTGGCGCTCGGCCTTTCGAGTAACAGGACTTCCCGGCATTGCGCTGTTTTGTCTTCTGATCGGCGCCATGTTTCAGATTGCCGATACTTCAGGCGGCGGAGTCGCGGGACACAGCAGCGCAGGCGCCATTCTGCTGATCCGCACCCCGGCCATCACCATTGCATTTTTGCTCCTGCTGTTCCGGCCTCGCATCGCGCCCATGCGCCCTTTTGACCTTCGCTTTGTCTATGGTTTGTTCGCCCTGATGTACCTGGTTTCCGCCCTCTGGTCCGAGCAACGCGTACAGACTATCGGCAAGGCGGCAGAACTCCTGCTCGCCGGCATGGTCTTCTTTGAAGCCACCCGCGACTCGCATCCGATCGAGCGCGTGGAAGGACTGCGACGCATCACCCTGCTTACCATGTCAACGGTCGGCTCCGCCGCGGTTTTGGGGTTCCTGTTACGCATTCCGGCTTTCGTGCAGCACCGGCCGGGATTGATCAGCACCACCACTGCGCAGTCGCCGTTTCTCTCTGGCAATGGGTTAGGCTACGTGGCCAGCGCCCTTTTGCTGGTTGTCTTGGCCGAATGGCAAGCCAGGCGCCTGGCGGGAAAATACGCGTTCTGGCAGCTGGCGTTCGGTCTGGTGCTCTTCAGCGTTTCGGCCAGCCGCACCTCGTTCGGCATTCTGTTGCTCAGCACCCTCCTGGTGATTTTCAAGCGCTCCAAGATTCTCGCCACTCTCGCACTGACCGGCGTTCTGCTTGCCGGGTTCCTGTTCTGGAGCGGCATTCTCAACCGTTTGCAAGGGCATCAGAACTCGTCCGACTTTGTCACCCTGAGCGGACGCACCGTGGTCTGGACCGCGGCCGTGCGCCAGTTCGAGCAGCACCCGTTGATCGGAGTGGGCGGAGGCATCGGCGGCAAGGTCGTCATCTCCCACATCGGCAACCGCTATCTCGAGGAAATGAGCTCGCTGCACAACGGCTTCCTCGAGTTGCTGACCGGGCTGGGACTGGTGGGATTTCTCATCGGAACCTACATGCTGGTGGCCACCACGTTCCGCGCCTGGTCGGCGTGGGATAAGCGTCCGGAATACGCCGGAACCTATGTGCTGATCATTCACGTGTGGATGACTACCACCATGTCCACCGGCATCCTGGGCTGGATGGGCTACGAAGTAGCCTTGTTCCTTTGCATTCTTTCCAATATAGATCTCGTCGCCGAGCGCGCGCGCGCATTGTCGCGATTCTCGGTGAGACCGCTGCGCTGGACGGAGCAAGCCTTGGTCCCGCGCACCGAGACCGCTGAGGCGGTAAGCCGTTAACCAAGGCGATTTCACGGTTTGCAGGGTTCCCTTGTTGAGCGAATCGTGGAATCGCCGTGCTTTACGCAAAGCCAGAGACACTGTGTCCATTTAGCTCGCTCCTCGCTCCACCCTGCGAACCAAGATTTGTCCCCGGACACACCGGTGTTGTTAGTCGAGTCGACTCGGGTTTTGTGGCTTCAGCAGCAAATCGACCCTGTTCCTGCGATGGAGCGCTTGAATCTCCTATCATCAGCACATGCACAGAGCTCCCCGCCACCAACGGCAACGCCGCCCCCGCGCGCATCGCGAGGACGGGAGGCATTGAGACCGCGCGTCCCAAGCCTCTTCCAATTCGGCCGGAGCCGCCGTTCGCTCACCCTCCTCGACCAGGCGCTGGTCAGCGGATCGAATTTCATCACCGGCATCATCCTGGTTCGCGGGCTGGGGCTCGTCGAGTTCGGACGCTTCACCGTCGCCTACGCTATTCTCTTGCTTGCCAACAGCGTGCAGCTCAGCTTCATCTCCTCGCCCATGATTACCCTGGGATCCCTGTGCGCTACGCCGGAAGAGCGGCGCCATTTTGTGCGCGGAATCTTCGGCGTGCAGATGATCTTCTGCGCCTTTGCCTCGGTGCTGGCCATCGCCGGCACGGCAGTATACGTGAGCCTTCGTCCTCATGCTGGCGCGATCGATTTCCTGTGGCCATTTGCCTCGGCGGTCGTCGCCTTCCTCATGCAGGACTGGCTGCGGCGTTACTACTTCACCGTGTCCAAAGCCGCTGCTTCTTTTTGGAATGACGTCATCAGCTACCTGGGGCAGGTGGTAGTCCTATGCCTGCTTTGGTGGACCCATCGGCTGACGCTGAATACGGCCTTGTGGTCAATCGCCGTCACATCCACTGCGGCGTTCGCACTGGGCGCCATATTCGAACGACTAGGCTGCACCCGCCAGGAAACACGCGAATCCTGGCGCCAGGCGCACGTCCTTTCGATCGATCTCGGAATCGCCAACCAGCTGCAGTGGCTGGTCTACCAGGGTGCAATGCTGATCGGCGCGGGCATGGTCGGCGCACAGGCCGCGGGCGGCGTTCGCGCTACCCAGAACATTATTGGACCGGTCAATGTGGCTTACCAGGCCATGGAAAACATCGTTCCGGTTCGCGCGGCCGAAGAAATGAAGCGCGGCGGCAGGCAGCGCGTTTCCGCCTTTCTGTTTCGCTTCGGCCTGGTCGGATTTGTCGCACTGCTGGTCTTCTTCTCCGCGGCGGCGCTGTTCAGCAGTCAGTTCCTGTCGTTCTTTTACGGGCGCCAGCTGCACGCCTACGCCGGCGTGCTCGATCTGCAGATGCTCTACTTCCTGCTCACCTGGCCGATCCGGCAGGTGGCCTTTCTCTTCCGAACCATCAAAAAGACCCGGCCCATTCTGATCGGCTCGGTGGTGGCCGCGATCGTGAGCCTCGCCGCTGTGTATCCCGCAGTCCGGGGATTCGGCGCGGCAGGCATCATGCTGGCCGCGGTGGCCGCGCAGATTGCGAATCTCCTGTACATGGTGTTGGCTTGGGCGCGCATGCCCAAGACGGAAAACCCCGCCTTCGAAACTCAACCCGGGTAGAGAAGTGTCGGGAAGTGAGGGAACGTGAAAGTTCTATCCAGCATCCGTCCACCATCCCATCGCCGGAAGAACAGGACGCGGCACGTTTGATCAGTTCGCCGCGGCCAGTTTCCGGGAACTCATCCACTGCCGAAAAACCAGCGCAATGAACCGTGGATTGTGCTTGAAATAGCGCCCGAAAAGGCGGCGTGGCTCACATGCCAACCGGAATACCCACTCCAGGCCGCTGCGCATCATCCAGCGCGGCGCCTGGGGCTTGGTCCCGGCCAGAAAATCAAAGGCCGCGCCTACCGCCAGCAAAACCGCAGGAATGCGATCGCGGTGATCGATCATCCATTCTTCCTGCTTGGGGCAGCCCAGGCCCACAAAGATAAAGCGCGCGCCCGACCCGTTGATCTCGTTCACCACCGCACTATCTTCTTCGGGCGTGAGCTTGCGGAACGGCGGTGAGAAAGCATACGCGATCTGAATGCCGGGATACTTGCTCTTCACCTGCTCCACAAGGCGCTGCAGGGTGGCTTCACTGCCGCCATAAAAGCCCACCGGAATGCCCTCTTCCGCGGCTGTCTTCAGCAAGCACACGGTGGCGTCGGGTCCATACACCCGGGTCGCGCTCTTATAGCCCAGCATCCGCAGCGCCCACACCACCGGCATTCCGTCGGGATTCACCATATCGAGCGAATTGAGCTTGGCTCGGTACTCGGGCTTGTCGTGCGCCTCCATCACCATGTGCACGGCGGAGAACGTGAGGCAATGCGACTCGTCTTTGCGCGCCCACGCCACGCACTTTTCCACCACCTGGTCATAGCTGCTGCAGGCGACGTTCAGTCTTAATAAGTTCGGCATAGCCTTCTTCTATACAGGAAGTATGCGCCACGGGGAGCTTGCGCCGGAAAGGGATTCCGCTAACTGATTAGATGCAATTTGACCGGCCGCTGCTCGTCGCGGGCTATACCACTTTTGCGCTACTCGGCCGGGAGAAGCTTATAGTAGCGGGCGCAGTTTCCGCCTAGGATTCCGGCCTGCTCCGCCGCCGTAAGGCGCCCCACGTACTCCAGCACAATCCCCATGGCCGCTTCATAGCTCGCGGAGAGCGTGCAGACCGGCCAGTCGGAGCCGATCATTAGCCGCCCGCAACCAAACGCCTCCAACACACCGTCCAGGTAGGGACGAAAATCGTCCGTCTGCCATCCCCCCCAGCACGCCTCTGTGACCATACCGGACAGCTTGCAGTACAAGTTCGGCGCCTGGGCCAATTCCCGAACGCCGGCTCCCCACGGTTCCATGCTGCCTTCTGCGATGGGCGGCTTGGCGATGTGGTCAAGAACGAAGCGCTGACGCGGGAACTGCTGGACAAGCTGGATGGCCGCGCGCAGTTGCCGGGGGTAGATCAGTACGTCATACGCGAGGCCGAACTCCTCCAGCCACCCGATGCCGCGCCGGAAATCTTCCCGCAGCATGAACTCGTCGTCGGGCTCGTCCTGAACTACGTGGCGGACTCCCACCAGCTTTTTCCGGTCGGCGAACTCCAGCAGCTGCGATTGGAGTTCGGGCGATCGCAGGTCGACCCATCCCACCACGCCGAAAATAAAGTCATGCCTGGCCGCCAGTTCGAGCAGCCAGCGCGTTTCGTCCAGATTCTGCCGGGCCTGCACCGCGACGCAACCGTCAAAACCCGCCCTGTCGAGCAGCGGCTTGAGATCCTGGGGTAAAAAATCGCGCCGGATCGCCGCCATCTCATCGGTCATCCACCCGTGCTCTACGGGATTGTATTGCCAAAAGTGCTGATGCGCGTCAATTCTCTTGTCCATTGGGGAAGGGTGTAGCATCGGCAGGTTCGGGGTAATTATAATGCTTGTATACACTTGCGAGGAGCCACATTGCCCACGATTCCGTATCGGGCAAAAAGAGACCCGCTATTATGATGAAACAGATGTGAGCCGATCGCGTTTCCGCGGCGTCTCAAAGGATTGCGGAAGCCTGCCGCGGGTTCGGCGCATCTGTTGAATTAGTACAAAGTTAGGGCACGGATTCAGGCATGACCCCAATCACCTCTACGGAGCCCCGGCAACGCACGTTTGAGCAGACGCTGAGAAGCGCCCGCCGCACCATGGTGCTGAGCGAGATCCTCAAGCTGGCGCTGGACAGCTTCCGCGCCAGCAAGTTGCGTTTCGCACTGACAGCGCTCGGCATGGTCATCGGCACCGCATCGGTCATCCTCGTGGTCACCATAGGCCTCACCGGCAAGCAATTCATCCTCAATGAAATCCAGAAGATCGGCACCAACGAAGTGGAAGTGGAATACGCCGGTGGCGGCGCCTCCGGATCGGGACGGGTTCTCTATAACGACTCCCTCACCCGGGACGATGAAAAAGCCGTACTCGCGCAGGTGCCCAGCGTTCTGTACTCGTCTCCGATCCTGGAGATGCACGAGCGGATCAGTTTCGGCGGCGGAATCGTCAAGGACACTCTGGTCATGGGCGTAAGCCCGCAATACCGGAATGTCCGCAACCTGATGGTTCTGGCCGGGCGGTTCTTCGATGATCAGGATGAGGAGGCGCACATCAAGTGCGCCGTTGTGACCGTACCGTTCGCCATCCAGATGTTCGGAAGTTCCGACGAGGCCGTCGGCCGCGACTTCCAGATCCTGGGAATTCCGTTCCGCATTATCGGCACGTTCAAGGAAAGCGTGGACACCTTCGGGCAATCCGAAATCACCGACGACACCATTCTCATTCCCTACTCGGTGGCGCGCTACTTCACCGGTACTGACAACGTGAAAACACTGTACTTCTCCATCCGCAGCATGAACGAGGTGCCGGACGCCACCAGGGAAATTGTGCGCGTGATCAGTTCCCGCCACAAGCCGAACTCGGTTTATAAGCCCCAGACCCTGGCGGAACTGCTCAGCACCGCGGCCACCATTGCCAATGCCCTCACCGCCATCCTCGTGCTGGTAGCCGCCGTCACCCTGGCCGTGGGCGGCGTGGGCATCATGAATATCATGCTGGCCACGGTGCGCTCCCGTATCCGCGAGATCGGCATCCGCAAGGCGCTGGGCGCCACCTATCGCGAAATCCAGCTCCAGTTCCTGGCGGAGGCGGTGATCATCTCGCTCGCCGGAGGTGTGGTGGGCGTTTTCGTGGGGCTCACGGTGCCGCTCTCCATCCGGCTGTTTACGAATTACCCGCTGCCTATCTCCGGGATTTCCGTGCTCGTGGCGCTGGCTGCGGCCACCATCGTCGGAGTTGTCTTCGGGACCGTGCCGGCCACCCGCGCCGCGCAGATGGACCCCGTCGAGTCGCTCAAGTATGAGTGAGGCCAACGCGCCGGACCAGGAGCCGGACGAGGAACAGAAAGGGGCCAACGGCGGTCCCAATCTTACCCTCATCTACAGCCTCATTGTCCTCGCCATGATCGCGGCAATCATTATCGCCGCGATGGTCGTGCTTCCCTTCTACCACCGCCGGTAAGGCAAAAACGGGTGCCCAGGATCTCGACTTGAGACGGGGAAAAGAAGGCGCGCTCCGCGACGCTCAAAGCTGTTGGATCCAGCGGCCCCGGTCCGCCAAAGAAAAGGAGCCCCCTTGTCCACTCAATCCGATAAAGCCACTCGTTTTCTTGCTCTTCATCAAGCCTCCGAGCCATTTGTCATCGCCAATCCCTGGGATGCGGGCAGCGCGCGCATTCTCGCCGGGCTAGGGTTCCCGGCGCTTTCGACGACCAGCGCGGGCCTGGCCTTCGCGCTCGGCCGGACGGACGGAACCGCCAGCGTGAACCGCGCGGAAGCACTGGCCAATGCCAGGTCGATCGTTGAGGCAACGTCCTTGCCCGTCGCCGCGGATCTCGAGAACGGCTATGGCGACCGGCCCGAAGATGCGGCGGAGACCATTCGTCTTGCAGCAGCAGCGGGCTTGGTGGGAGGTTCCATCGAAGACGCCACCGGCGACCCGGCGAAACCCATTTACGAATTCCATCACGCCGTGGAACGCGTCGCAGCCGCCGCGGCTGCGGCCCATGGTCTTCCCTTCCCCTTCCTGTTCGTGGCACGCGCCGAGAATTACCTGCACGGACGCCCCGACCTGGACGACACCATCCGCCGGCTGCAGGCATTCGAGGCGGCCGGCGCGGAGGTGCTCTATGCGCCCGGCATCACCCGCCCTGACGACATTCGCACCGTGTGTTCCTCCGTCAGTAAACCGGTCAATGTGCTGATGGGCATCAAGGGCGCGCCCATGCTGTCGCTGAAGGAACTAGGCGAACTCGGCGTGCGCCGCGTCAGCATCGGCTCAGGATTCGCGCGCGCGGCCATGACGGCATTTCTTCGCGCCGCACGCGAGGTCCGCGAACAGGGCACATTCACGTTTACGGAAGACACGATGTATATGTCGGAGATCGCGGCGCTGTTCGGGTGAGAGCCTTGGAGCCTGCCTGCTTCCGAATTGCCGATGACTGGGGCTCGCGGCACTGAACGATCCGTCGCAACCGACTTGTTAGCAGAGCCGGAAGAGCGCTTCTTCGCGTCACACACCTTAGGGCAATAGCCGTATGCGGTAACGAAGCTGCGCGGTTCTCCAGGACGAGGTCACGGAGGACCGAAAACAGCTTCGGTCGGCTCCGCACCTGCTAAAACAGAGTAGTGAATTGCACGTGCAAGCTTAAATCCGGTAACAAGGTGGCTGGACTCCCCGATGGGCTTGAACCGAGGTTTCTATCGGGCCTGACGGAGTCGGAGTTCAAGGCCATCCTGTCGCTGGCTGTTCACAGGAGATTTCTTGGCTCATCTGTGATCACTCACGAGGCAGATCCGGCAGAGCGGCTTTTTCTGCTTACGAGCGGCCAAGGCAGACACTTTGTATTGACCGGCAGCGGCCGTAAGATCCTTCTGCACTGGCTCACTGCCGGGCAGGTTTTTGGAGGAGCGGCGGCATTGCAGTTTCCCTGCAACTACCTCGCGAGCACCGAGGTATTGCTGGATAGCTGCGCTTTGGTATGGGATCGGAAGACGATCCGCGAGTTGCTCGACCGATTTCCGATCCTGCTGGACAACGCACTTTCGATTGCGGTCTTGGAACATATCGCCTGGTTAATGGGCTCGCAGGTCAACCTTATGACCGAGGGTGCTCCCTCACGCATCGCCAATGTTCTCATAAGCCTGGCCTGCGGAATCGGAAAGGGCGGCCCGGATGGAATTGAGATCCCGGTGGGAAACGAAGACCTGGCAGCCCGAGCAAACGTGACTCCATTCACTGTCAGCCGCGCATTACGCAGGTGGCAGGAGGAAGGGATCATCAAGAAGGGACGAGGCAAGGTCATTCTGCGACAACCGGAACGCCTGGTGCGCGAGTGATCCGCGGGTTGGGTTTTCAATCGGAGGGCATTCGCGCCGGGGCCCTAGGTTCATTGCCCTGGAGCAATTAGTTACCTGCCCGGAGACAACGACCCCACCCGCAACCGGATGTGATGATGCCTCTACTGCATGCTCACTCGAGCATGGCGGTGACCCAACCGTTGTCGATCCTCATTCTTAATCGAGGTTCCCTGAAGCGAAGGATAGTTGCGCCGATAAGGTAAACGCGCCCTCACCGATCCGATTGCGCGGGCTCAAAATGGGCCGGTTGTCTTCGGGAGAGAACTGCGGGCGTATCCGCCGGACACGCGGCTAGCTAAGGTGGTCACCCAGGCTAGGTGGAATGAAACAATCAGTTCGCGTTCTTTTGATAGATGATTATGCAGCCTTTCGCGATTTGCTACGCACGATTCTGGAGCGACGGCCTGAACTGGAGGTGGTTGGCGAAGCCGCAAGCGGGCTCGATGGGATCGAGAAGGCACAAGCCCTGCGTCCGGATCTGATCGTTTTGGATCTGGGTCTCCCCGACATTCATGGAATCGAAGTCACTCGCAGAGTTCAGAGCCTCTCTCCCAAGCCAAAGATCCTGATGGTGAGCGCGAACCGCTCCATGGAGATCGTCGACGAAGCGCTTCGTTCAGGTGCAGATGGGTATGTGGTGAAGTCCGATGCGCAGATGGAACTGCTGCATGCTGTCGATTTGGTCCTACAGGGAACGCAAATAGTGAGCACCAGCTTGATGAGTCGCGGCGAATCCTCGCCTGCGCGCCGCGAGTCTCAGCGTGATACCAAAAGCATCCCTGCGCCGAAGCAGGGAACCAGATCTACGCTAGGCTGCTACCACCATGCGGGTTTCTTTTCGGATGACCTAAAGCTCCTGGAGGAGACGGCAGCGTATATCGGCAATGCTCTCAGGGCAGGCAATGCGGCGATCGTCATCGCAACCGAATCACACCGGATCGAGTTACTGAAGCGGTTGTGGGCGAGCGGTATTCATATGGACGCCGCGACGGAAGAGGGCCGGTATGTGGCGCTGGATTCGGCTCGCGTGCTAAGACAATTTACGGCCAACGGGAGGGTGGATGCCGGCCGTTTCATGAAAACGTTTAGCGCGATCCTGAAAGCGTCGTTGAGCGTGAGGAAACGCGACCCCCGGGTTGCGTTGTTCGGAGAATGCGCGCCGCTGCTGCTGGCTCGCGGCAACATCAATGCGGCACTCCAGGTGGAAAGGCTCTGCAACGAGCTCTTACACCGATACGATGTCGATATTCTATGCGGGTACTCAATGGACAGAATTGCGGGGACCATGGACGCCCTCGCATATGAAGAGATCTGCCAGGAGCATTCCATGGTGTATTCGCGGTAAATAGCCAGCGGTCAGGACACGGATGGATACTCGATTTGCGGAGGACGCATCCAGGGTAGCTGCGGTTGATTGCTCCGCCTGTCACTACCGCTGGTTGGCTGTGGCTCGCGCATCCAGATCCGCGGTAACGTAGCGGACCAGGGATTCAGGCAAGGCCGCGCGCAGGTAGACACATCCGTGCATTAGCTCGGCCTCGCATCGCCAATCCGCCGAGTCGCCTGGAATGGTAGACCCCGGGGCCGCTGGTTCGCAGCTGCCGCCCACCTTCGCGACAGTAAAACTCGCGAACATGGCGTACGGGGGATGGTTTCGGGTTGGGGCCTTATTCCTGCCCGGGCGCATCGGCGATCAAGACGGGAATGCCATCCACGATAGGGTAATGACGGCCGCAGGCGGTACACAGAAGCCCCGATGCGTCCACCTGGAGGCCCGCCAGACAGGCGGGACATGCCAGTTGGTCCAGGACCGAGGCAAGAGGCTGCGGGGGACGCGAAGAATCAGGTTGCACGGAGTCACCGGGCATCGAAGGCGCTAGTGAATGCTGGCGTTTTGATCGGAGGAGGAGTCGCCGTTGCGGCGATGCGAATTGGTTGCGAATTCCTGCTCGATCCGCTCGTTGGTTCCGGCCTTCGCGAACTCGTAGGCCACGCGGACGCCGTTATATATGGCGTTATCGTTGGAGGAACCGTGGCCGATGATACAGATGCCGCGTACGCCCAGCAGCGGAGCGCCACCATACTCGGTGTAATCCAGGCGGCGCCGAAAGGCGTTAAAAGCCTGTCGCGACAGCAGAGCGCCGACCTTGGCTGTGACTGTGCGGGTGAGCGACTCGCGCAGCACGTCGCGGACGAAGCGGCCCACCCCTTCGCTGGTCTTCAGAGCCACGTTGCCCACGAAGCCGTCGCAGACGATCACGTCGGCCTGACCGCTGAAAATGTCGCGGCCCTCGACGTTGCCTATGAACTTGATGGGAAGGGCTTTCAGGAGAGGAAAGGCCTCGCGGGTTAGGTCGTTGCCCTTGGTCTCTTCTTCCCCGATGGAGAGGAGGCCCACGCGGGGCGACTCGATCTTGAGCACGCTGCGCGCGTAAATCTCCCCCATGACGGCAAACTGCTGCAAGTTGTGGGCCTTGCAGTCGACATTGGCGCCAACATCAAGAAGCACACAGGGATGTCCCGTGGCGCTCGGCATGGGGGTGGCCAGCGCTGGCCGGTCCACACCGGGCAGCGCGCCCAATACCATCTTGGCGGTGGCCATGGCCGCCCCGGTATTGCCGGCCGTGACAAATCCGGCCGCCTTGCGCTCGCGTACCAGCTTGAGGCCGACGCGCATGGAGCTGTCCCGCTTGGTACGGACCGCGTTGGCCGCTTTCTCGTCCATGCCAATCCGTTCGGAGGCATGGTGGATTACGATAGGCAGATCTTCGTCTTCAAGATGCTCGTCGAGCAAGTCGCGGAGCTCGGGCTCAGGTCCGATCAGATGCACACGAACGGGTAGAGCCCGGCACGCGAGGATGGCCCCGCGAATCTCGGGCTCGGGTGCTTTGTCGGAACCTACCGCGTCCAGCACAATGTCGATGAGCATGTAGGGCTCGGTCTACTTGGCGGCTTCTTTGATGTCCAGAACTGCACGCCCCTTGTACGCGCCGCACTTGGGGCAGGCGCGATGGGGCAGTTTCTTCTCATGACAGTTGGGGCACTCGGAGAGGCCGGTGGCCGTCAGGAAATCGTGGGCCCGGCGATTGGCGGTGCGGCGCGTCGAGTGGCGCCTTTTCGGATTCGGCATGATGCAATTCCTTTCGTGTTCCTGCCCGGCTGGAGGCGTTTCGAGCCGCAACCGGTCATTTCAGGCTTCCCGCCCTTGACCCAGCCGGCCATGCCGCCGGGGCAGAACCACTATCAATCTCAAGATGCTTATTCTTCAGGACTTAATCCGGCTGCGGAGATCACCCAGCGCATCCCAGCGGGGGTCGGGCGGACCCTCTTCACAGGCACAAGCCTGGCTGTTGCGATTCTGGCCGCAGTGCGGGCAAAGTCCCTTGCAGTCGGGCTTGCACAGGCTTCTGACCGGCAGGGACAAAAGCACCTGCTCACGCAGCACATCCTCAAGCAACAGACTGTCTCCTTGATAATAACCGATTTCGGTCTCGCCCGCTGTTATAGCGCGCTCCTGGGGGCCCGCATCGACGCCAACCGGGCGAAAGATCAGGTCGAAGTCAGACGAGAGCGAAACCGGCACCGGCTCGATGCATCGCGCGCAGGGAACATCGAAATTCCCGGCAAAGTTTCCCCTCAGGCGGATATCTGCCACGATTTCCTTGGGGCCCCGGTGCTCGTGCAAGACTTCCGCCCGTCCCGATGTTGCCAGCGGGCCGCTCTGTTCCGCCTCTTCCCCGAAATCGACTGCCCCAGCCTTCAACTGGAGGTCGAATTCGATCGGTTCGCGCTCCAGTTCGCTGATTTTGAATTCCATAGCTATGAGCGTAAGGCGGCCAGTCCTGCGCGTCAATCCGATGCCTGTCCGCAGCTTGCACGCAACTCTCGGCGAGCACGTCAAGGCGAATTAAAGGCGAATAAAGCCAGGCTGGATTTCAAGTTCGTCGGCCGTCAAAATTGGATGTGATGCGGCTTTCGCCCAGACATCGTCTCCTCCGCCGTCTCTGCTATAAAATGGCATCTTCGCTGCGGTGAAATCATCTGCAACGCAGCCCCATCAAGCTTCCCTCCAAGGAGACTTCCCCCATGCCTCTCCCGAATGACGAAAAGGTCGTTGCCCTGGCCAACGATCTTCTGCAGGTCTTCCACCAGATATTCGGCGTCCATCCCGGCTTCCGGCCCGCCCATGCCAAAGGCCTGATGCTGGACGGAACATTCACCCCGGCGCCGGGCGCGAAGGCCCTCACTTGTGCTCCCCACGCTACCCGCCCGTCCACGCCCGTGACGGTCCGATTCTCCAACTCCACCGGCCTGCCCGACTTGCCCGACAACGTGGGCGACGCCAATCCACGCGGACTGGCGATCCGCTTCAACCTTGCCGAGCATGTGCACACCGACATCGTCAGCCACTCCACCGACGGCTTCCCCACGCGCAATGGCTACCAGTTCCTGGAGTTCCTGCGTGCGGCGGCGGCCAGCGGTCCTGATGTTCCCTCCCCAAAGCCGGTAGAGAAATTCCTGGGGGCGCATCCGTCTGCGCTGGCCTTCGTGCAGACACCCAAGCCCTTCCCGACCAGTTTCGCAACCGACAGCTATTTCGGCGTGACCGCCTTCGCGTTCACCAACGAAGCCGGCCTGAAGAAATTCGGCCGCTACCGCATCGTTCCCGAGACCGGCAATAGCTTTCTCTCCGACCAGCAGGTCGCCGAATTACCGCCGAACTACCACTTCGACGAGATCGCGGAACGTGTGGCGAAGGGGCCGGTCCGGTTCAGGATCCTGGTTCAGGTGGCCGCGGATGGCGACACCACCGACGACGCCACCGTGCACTGGCCCGAGTCGCGCGAGCAGGTGGAACTGGGCACGATCGAGCTCACCCATGTTCTGCACGATTCTCTCGCGCAGCAGAAGCACATCATCTTCGACCCCATTCCGCGCGTCGACGGGATCGAAGCTTCCGCCGATCCGCTGCTCGAACTGCGCGCCGCCATTTACCTGCTGAGCGGTCGGCAGAGGCGGGCAGCGCAGCAGGAGGCGCCCGCACACGAAGTAAACGCGATAGCCCGCTAAAAGGTGGAGTGGCAAATTCCATCTCCCGCCGTAGCGGGCAAAACCCCTCGCGAAGGTGGGGCGCCTAAGTTAGCACGCCTCTCTGCGCGAGCACTTCGCCGCCCACCTCACCGCGGGAGCAGTTCGAATTCTTCGATAGCCACTTTCGGGCCGATCATGGAGTGCTCCAACTCGGGCAGCAACATGACCGTGATCTCGTCGAACTTGCGAATGGGAGCAGCGGCGGGGATGGCGAAACGAATGGTTTCGAACGCCGGCGCGGTCTTGTAGTAGAAGAACCCGGGCATGCTGGTCTCGATTTCCTTCTTCCCAAGGAAAAGCGAGGGCCGGTTGGGCAACCCTGAATCGGCCAGCACCAGGCCCAGCGAAAGAGGACCGCGGACGTTGTCCCGGTTTTGAATCTCCACGTCAATTTCTGCGCAGCGGGAAAGGCGCACCGGCCCGATCAGCCGCTGGTGCGCCTCCATCATCAGCGGAAACGAATTGTTCGCCTCGATATTCACCGACAGGGGATTTCCGTGGGCTTGATGCGCGGTGCGGCCGGGACGGGTATCGGGCGGCTGGAAATACCAGTACGCGCCGTCAAAACGGATGACCATGGGGCGCGATTTTTCCGGGCCCAGGAGATTGGTGGGCGCGGGCACTGGTGGAATAATCTGCTTCTTCGGCGGGATGGGCCACAGGATGACGCTTTCGAACCCGCCGGAGCCGAGCGAAGATTGGGCAACGGTGCCGCGTCGGTTTTTCTGGTTTGCCGAATCTGCTCTGTCCGCGGCAAATGCCGCATCGCCGGAAGCATTCCGGTGGGCAACGCCAAGCATCAGCGCCCACGCGGTGAGCACAACAGCCAGGGCTCCCGCACGCGCCAGCCGCCAGCCGTCGCGCCCCACCCGGTCCTCCGATCGCTGCGCCGGCTGGTTCAATTCCCAGGTGAAAAGAAACGCCGCCGCCACACACAGCAGCCCGGCGAGCAGATGCGCGTCATCATGCAGGGCGTACCCCGCCGCGTAAATACACCCGGCAATCAAGTACCCCTGCGACTCGCGGGGAACAGGATCCAGAGTGGTGGCGAACAGTTCCTTGTCCTCAGGCGGCGCATTGTGCCGGGCGATATGTTCCTGCGCCGCGATTCCCTTCCTGAGGCCCGCGCCCAGCGTGGCCCCGCACAGCAGGCCTATGACGGCAGTGGCGCTCGAATCCTGCGCCGAAAACAGGACCGCCGCCGGCGCCCACACCCACCCCGCTGCGCAAATCAGTGCAAAGCTCGCGAACCCGATGGGCGAGTTCAAGCGAAATGGATTCGAGGAACGCCGCCAATACAAGTAAGCCCCCACCACACCAGCGCCCGACGACCCCACTACGTAAATCGCCGCCCAAAGCAGAAGTCGCCAAGGGGAAGGAGCGTGCGATTCCGGCAACCGGCACAGTAACAGGGCCGCAATCGTCGCGTTGACCAGGCCGATGGAGACGAAGAAAACGAGAAAGGTGCGCAGATCGGCCCGTTCCGGTGAAGGGAAGGCGGATAGTCCTCCGCCCGGCATCCGAGTTTCGGTCACCTTCCGCTCCATGCCACCCGCCATGCAGCTTTGCTTTTCCGATTGGGTCCCGGCGACGGGCGCCGCCTATTCTATTTGACTCCGCGGATCGGAAAGCTGTTCCCGGATTTCCGCAATTTGCTGCGCGTGGCGCTTGGGATGCAAGGCCATCAGCAGCAGCATCTCGTAGCAGTTCACCGGCCGGGTGATGAGCGGGTGGCTCGTGAGCCACCACCTCAGATCTCCGTCGAATTGCTCCACAAACCGCATGGTCTCGCTTCGCACTGCCTTGAATGCTCCGTATGCCTCGGACAGGGTTTGCGATCCCGTCCTGGGGACCACCCGTTCGGGTGCCTCGATCCGGCGCGAGCGGTTCAATGCCAACTCCTGGAATCGGGCCTCACGGACGCGGTCTTCGCGCGATGAATCCCCCGGTTTCGCATCTTTCAGCCTGCCGAGCAGCACCGATTCGGTGAGCGAAATGTGCAGCACGCAATCCAGCACGGACCAGGACTCGGGATGCGGCCGGAGCGCGGCTTTGGATTCGTCCATGCCGCCCAGAGCGTCGTCGAGGGCGCCCATTCCATCCTCTAGAATGCGCTCGATCTCTTTTTTATCCGCGTCCGGCAACGCCTTCCTCCACAATGGCAATGGGCAACTCGGCAATTATCCTGCAGCAGGATCAACGGAGGCCAGCGGTGCAGATTCGCGACGCTGTTCAGGCTGATCTCGAACAGATTACGGCTATCTACAACGAAGTCCTCAGCACCACGACGGCGATCTACAACGACCGGCCTGCGACGGTGGACGAGCGGATCTCCTGGTGGCGGAGCCGCGTAGCGCAAGGCTTGCCGGTACTGGTGGCGGCCGATGGGGGGCATGTCGCCGGATTCGGAAGCTTCGGCGATTTTCGCGCGTGGCCCGGATACCGGTTCACGGTCGAAGGCTCGGTACACATCCGCGCCGGATCGCGCGGCCAGGGTGTGGGGACAGAACTGCTGAATGCGATCCTGGCGCGCGCCAAGGCTGCGGGCAAGCACATCATGATTGCCGGGGTGGACTCCGAAAATGCCGCCTCGTTGCGGTTTCTGGAGCGTTTCGGTTTTGAGCGCGTGGGCCACCTGCGCGAGGTGGGATACAAGTTCGACCGCTTTCTCGACCTCGTGTTCCTGGAGTACTGGATCACGCCTCCCGCGCGGCAGTCAGAAAACCAGTCATGAATATTTCTGCTCAGCCTGTCGGCGTGACGGAAATCTCCTTATGGCGAGATCTCTACCGCAACGAAATGAACTGCCAGATTATCCATGACAACATGCATGCGCGGGGCGGCTGGACGCAGCCTTACCGGATCGAGATTGAAGGCGTCCCCGCCGGATATGGATCCATCCTGGTCGGCGGCCCATGGAAGGGGACGCGCACCGCCTTTGAGTACTATCTAGAATCGGGCTATCGTTCCCGCGCTTTCGATTGCTTCGAGAAATTTCTGGCTGCCAGCCAGGCCACTGCAATCACAGCCCAGACCAACGACGCGTTGCTCACCGTGATGCTGCACCTGTGGGGGAGCAATGTGGCCAGCGAAAGCATCGTTTTCCGAGACAGCCTGGTCACGACTCACCGCCGCGAGGGTGCCGTTCTCAGGCAACGATCAGAACCAGAGCAGGACTGGGTGATCGAAATCGACGGCGCGGTGGTAGCCAATGGCGGCATCCTGTATCACTACAACCCGCCATATGGCGATATCTACATGGAAGTTGCGGAAGGCCACCGTCGCCGTGGCATCGGCTGCTACCTGGTGCAGGAGTTAAAGCGGATCTGCTACGAAGCCGGCAGCATTCCCTGCGCCCGATGCAATCCTGGCAATGTGGCGTCTCGGAACACCCTGCAGAAGGCCGGCTTCGTTCCCTGCGCGCACCTTTTGAACGCAACCCTTTGAATCGGCCCAGACAATTGGCTCGGCCTAACATGGAAATCAGCCAAGCTAAAGATTCTATTGACTTTCTCGTTGCTATCTGATATAATACTAAAGGTCCGGCCGTTCTGAAGTTCACTGTGCGATGCCGGAAACGAGGAGGATTTATGCACCAGCCCAGCGAAGCAATCCAACGCTTCTTTCGCGCCTTTGAAGCCAACACCGCCAGCAATGACATCGAGGCACAGGTGGCGCAATTTGCCGACATTTTCTTGGCGGCGGGCCCGCAGGGAGCCCAGGCCGTGCGCGCAACCGATTTCGCCCTCGCTCTGCCCAGGAGGAAACAGCTGTTTGACCGCATGGGGTGCCGATCCACCCAGTTGCTCTCGCTCGACGAGGAACCCCTCGATGCGCGGTACGTGCTGGCCCGTACGAAATGGAAGCTGATGTTTGAGCGACCCGGCATCACGCCTCAGGACCTGGTGGTCGAATCCGTCTACATCGTGGACACGGGTGGAGAGGCCGGAACAGCAGCGGACGCCAGGATCGTGTTCTATCTGGCCAACCAGGACATCATGCAAATCGTCAAAGAGCGCGGTCTTCTCCCGGCCTGAGTGGGGATTCCCTCTCGTTTGATAAATTACTGCCATGTCGGCTGCAATCCTGGATGAACTGGTACGGCACAAATGGTATGCCAATGCCGCGTACCTGGCGGCGATCTCGGAGAACGAAGCTGCCCGGCAGGATCAAGAATTACGGAAACTGTTTCTCCACATCATTGTCGCCAATCGCTTCTGGGTTTTTCTCACCCTGGGCAGAGAATTCGATCGCGAGAAGGAATCCCGAATGCCTGATTCGATCGAAGCTCTCATCGACATCTACACCGAAACCGACGCCCTGGAAATGGAGTGGCTGAGCCGGTGCAACGATACTGAATTGGCTCGCGAACTGGTCACGCCGCACTTCCCAGGCAAGAGCTTCACGGTGGCGCAGGCGTTTCTCCAGATCTGCATGCATGGCCAGGGGCATCGTGCCCAATCGGCCATCCGCCTGCGCACTCTGGGCGGAACACCGCCGCCGATGGACTTCATCCTGTGGGCGAAAGACCGGCCCGCCCCGGACTGGAGCTTCGCCAGCCGGCCGCGGCGGTGAGAATCATTCGTATTTGCAGGAACCTCAAGGAAAGTGATGCCTGAAGCTGATGGTGGCAATGAACTGCGAATCCGGCCGGCAACTGCGGCGGACCGTTCAAGGCTGATTCCGCTGATCAACTCCGCGTTCTCGGTGGAGACATTTCTCCAAGGTCCGCGCACGGATGAGGACCGCCTGGCCGCGGCGATGGATAAGGGCACTATCCTCGTGGCTGAAGATCCCGGGAGCCGGCTGGTTGCGTCCATCTACACCGAGCGCCGCGGCCAGCATGGCTATGCGGGCATGCTGGCGGTGGATCCCGATCGCCAGGGCAGCGGATTGGGACGCCAGATGATGAAGGCCGCTGAAGACCGCTTCCGGGCGGCCAGTTGCGATGCCATCGAAATCACTGTGCTCAGCCTGCGGCCCGAACTACTGCCGATTTACCGGCGTTTCGGATTCGTTGAGACAGGGACCGAGCCGTTCCATTATCCGCATCCGCTTGCGCCTGGCCTGGAGTGCCATTGCATCGTTATGCGGAAGCCGTTGTAGCCCCGCGCGGGGTCCCTTCCCTTCAATCAATGCTCAAAAGCCTGCGCCAACACCTGGGGATGCTGAGGCGCGTGCAGGTAACGGCTCGCGAAATCGAGAAACGCCGGCCAGTTGGGCACGGGCGTGTGCCCGTTCGGGTGCTGGCGGAAGGCGAGATCGCCGTTCACCAGCGCGGTTTCCATCGCCGGGAACTCCGTAGTGCCCAGGTCTTCCTTGCCCAGCAGGCGATAAACCGGCCCGGCCGCCACTTCGGCCAGGAACATGCCTCGAGGATCGGCCCACGCGTCTCCATTGGGTTCCGCGTAGCCGTCGCCTACGCTCCCGCCGCCACCGATGAACAACGGACGGGGCGCCGCGAGTGCTATTAGTTCGTGATTGTCCACGGGGAGATCGGCGGGTGTGCGCGGGCCGCCGTAGCGCAGGAAGTTGCCGCTGAACCAGTGATAGAGAGGCGTATTGGCGAGGTTTGACATCGTCTCGCCGAAGATATGCCGGTAGAGCTTGGCGCCGCCTTCTCCCGATGAGCTCGAGTAGGCGATCGCGAAACGCGGATCGTATGCCATGGCCACCAGGACGGTTTTGCCGAAGCGCGAGTGGCCCTCCAGGCCGACCTGCCGGGCATCAACCGCCCGATCGGTTTCTAAGTAATCGAGGGCGCGGCTTGCGCCCCATGCCCAGGCCCGCAGCGCGCCCCAGTCGTCCGCCGCGCGCGGCTGCCCCTTGTTCATTAGCCCGATAATGCCTTCGGTCAGTCCCGAGCCATCGTCAGCCTGAAAACTGGTGGGCGACAGCACCGCCAATCCCCAGCCCTTGTCCAGCACGGCCTGCCAGTTGACACCGTATCCCGGCGCGCCGCCGCTGACGGTTTCGGAGATGTGTCCGGCGGCGATGCGCTGGAACTCCTTGTCGAAGGCCAGTTCCATAATCACGGGAACAGGACCCGGCGCCTTTTCGGGAGTAACGAGAATGAGATCGATGTCGACCGCTATGGGTGGGTAGGAGGAGTTGTCGACCCGGCCGGAAAGACGTTTCAGGATCACGTCAACGTTCCCGCATCGTTCCGGCCGGATGTTGACGGGCTTCCATTCCACGGCGGGCAGGTTCGCCGGTGCGTGCCCCCAGATTTCGCGCTCAAAGTCGGCAACGATTTCGGGGCGGCGCTGATCGAACCAGGTCTCGGGCGTAGTCACGCGCTGGCCATTCTTCAGCACCAGCGGGTCAGGCAGATTCGTGTAGACGTTGGCTCTTGCCTCATCGTAGTTGGTCGCGTCCGCAGCCTTCGGATCACTTGCCGGCGGAGGACGCATGTCGGAGTCCTTCAGGCCGACCAGCGCGAGAAGCCGTTCGCGGTCCTGCGCGGCGGAGAGATGGACGGGAGGCGGATCGGCCGATGCGACCGCGCCCCGAGCATGCAGGTAACGTCCCGCGAAAGTCAGAAATGTCGGCCAGTTCGGTCCCGGAGTGTGGCCGCCCGAGTGCTGACGCCAGGATAAGTCGCCACCAAGAAGAGGGGTTTCCATGAGCGGAAATTCGGTGGTGCCCAGATCCTTTTTGCCCAGGAGACGATACACGGGCCCGGCCGCGACCGCAGCCTTGAACATGCCTCTTGGATCGATCCACCGTTCTTCGCTGTCCAGCGAGCCCACGGAGATGAACACCGGGCGCGGAGCGCACAATGCGATCAGCTCGTGGTTGTCGATGGGCATGTCGCCGGGGTTCTTGGGGCCGGCGTAGTGGAGGAAATTGCCGGCCATCCAGTGATACTCGTTGGTGGCTGCCACATTGCCGACCTGTTCGCCGAAGACGTGCCGGTAGAGCTTCGCGCCGCCCTCGCCGGAAGAACTCACATAAGCGATGGCAAAGCGCGGATCGTAGGCCATGGTTACCAGCACCGACTTGCCGTAGCGCGAGTGGCCCTCGAGACCGACCTGCTTCGCATCCACATCCTTGTCGGTCTGGAAGTAGTCCAGGCAACGGCTCGCGCCCCATCCCCAGGCTTTCAACGTGCCCCAGTCGTCCAGTTTGCGCGGCTGCCCTTTATTCACCAGGCCTATAATGCCTTTCGTCAGCCCCGCGCCGTTATCCTCTTGCAGGCTGGTGGGGATGTATTCGGCATATCCCCAGCCCTTCGCCAGCACCTGCTGTTGCCATGTCTGTACGGAACCGGCTGGGCCTTTCTGGTTCTGCTCGGCAAATTGCGGAAAACGCTTCGCCAGCATCGCCAGAAACTCCTTGCTCAAGCCGTACTCCATGATCACGGGCACCGGCCGGTTGGCATTCTCAGGAGTGCTTAGGGTGAGGTCAATGTTGACCGTAATACTCGGATCGCCCGAGTTATCCACGTGCCCCACCAGCGTCTTGGTCACCACGGGCACATCGCCGTTCCTCTCGTGAACCACGCTCTTCACTTCCCAGTTGACCTTGGGAGTGTTGAGCGGCGTGCGTCCCAGGATCTCGCGATCGAACATCTCCACGATCTCGGGCCGGCGTTCCTGCCACCACATGTCGGGCGTGGTCACCCGCCGGCCGTTGTTCAGCACCAGCGGGTCCGGCAGGCTGGGATACGGATTCGCTTTCGACTCGTCGTAGTTGGCCGCGTGGGGCGACTTCGGATCCGCATCCGCGCCCGGGCGAAGCTCCTTGATCCCGAGCTCGTCCATCACCCGCTGATGATCCTTCTCGCTGGCGGCCTGAATGGCCAGCATCTCCGGCGTGGGCGTGAACGCCGGGCGCGGCGGTGGAGTTTGTGCTGGAGTGGAGTTGGCCTGCGTTTGCCCCAATCCCGGCAAGGCGCAGAACAGGATCAGGGCCGATTGTGCGCCACGGGGAAAAAAACGATGCAACTGCCGACCAAACCAGGACATGACCACCCCTGCCGTTTCCTAATCGAACTGTGAGGGAAGAATATCGATGTATCAAACCCGGTGACAAGCGCCTCCTGTCTTGGCCCGCGGAAGGTGCACCTCTTGCGCCCCGAAGGGCAATCGGTCGAGCCGGATTTCAGCGAGGTCCCTCACGAATCCCGTCGGCATGCTGGCGGCCCGTTCACTGCTCTCTTGGCACGAGCAACTGCGCCACCCGCCAGCAAGGCAAGAAAGCAGAACTCAAGCAATCGCGAATGTATGGCCAATCCGAGTGGTGCGAGATCAATCTTGATGGGTAGATCGGCCGGCGTAAGGATTTCTTCATGAACGAGAGCAAAGAAACAGCGACTTCCAATGACATAGGTCATGCTCGCATCCGTTCCAGACATCCACGATGCGTTTAATCGGGGCGTGGCCTTCAAGATTCCATCTCTGTTGTCGATGAGGGAATTGTCCCACCGGGGCTTTGAGCGGGTCGCTCCCCGGCCTTGTCTCACGAAAACTCTCCGGAAAGAAAGGAACGTTCGCAATGTCGGTAATTCGCAACATTCCCATTGGTCGCAAATTCACTCTGGCATTCGGCCTGGTATGCGCCTTCTGCATCGGGTTGGGCCTCTTCACCTTCGTCACGTTACGCGACATCAGTGGAAAGACGACGAACGTCAGCCAGAACGCTCTGCCGTCCATTGTTCTGCTTTCGGATATGCGGGCGGCGCTGAATACCCTGCGGATCCAGGATCTCAACCTGCTGTTGTGCCAGGCTCCGGCATGCATCGCGGAACAGTCCGCAATCAGGCAGAAGGCTCTGGACTCCTACCTGGCCGGCGAGCAAACCTACGCCCGCCTCATGGACGCGCGGGAAGAGAGCGGGTTGTATCAGAACACGAAATTGGCGCAAGCGGCGTACCGGGAGGCGAGCGACCGGGGGATTGCCCTGGTTACAGCAGGAAAGACCGGGGATGCGCTGGATCTGCTGAGCAGCCCGGCGACCGTCGCCATGTTCAGCAAGACCATGGCGGCTCTGCAAGCGTTGACGGAATTCAATCAAAAAGAGGGAACAGAGAGCGCAGCCCTTGCCACCACCGCAAGCCGGCGCGCCACCTGGATCAATGCCACCGTCACTTTGCTCATTGCCCTACTCTGCGGGCTTGTGGGCGCCGGACTTACCAAGGTGATTGCGCCCCGCATCGGGCGCGCCATGGAAGCGCTGCAAAGGCTCGCAGCCAAGGATCTGACCGCTCGTCTCCATGTGAGCGGCGGAGACGAGATCGGGCAATTGGGCGGAGCACTCAATGACTCAGTCGGCGCTCTGCGCGACCTCGTCAGGTCGGTCGCACAAAGCGCGGAGACGCTGTCGGCTGCCACCACTGAAATCAGCGCGCGATCGGTGCAAACCGCGAGCAACGCCAATACCCAATCCAACCGCACGAACCAGATCGCCGCGGCGGCGCAGGAGATGACCGCGACCATCGCGGAGATCAGCCACAACGCGGCCAGCGCCGCCGGCGCCAGCCGCGCCTCCGCCGACACTGCCGTACAGGGAGGGACGGTGATGCAGAGCGCCTCCGCGACCATGGAGAAGATCGCCATGGCTACCGGCTCGGTCTCCCAAAAGATGAATTCGCTTGCGGCACGCTCGGAAGAAATTGGAAAGGTGGTCAACGTCATCCAGGAGATCAGCGAACAAACCAACCTGCTGGCCTTGAATGCCGCCATCGAGGCAGCGCGGGCGGGGGAACACGGCCGCGGATTCGCGGTGGTGGCCGGCGAAGTGCGCCGGTTGGCGGAGCGCACCAAGGGAGCCACCGAAGAGATCGCCGGCACCATCCGCAGTATCCAGGACGAGACGCGGGCCACGCTGCAGGTCATGGAAGAGAGCCGCACGGCAGTGGAAACCGGCATGGGAGAAACGGCCCGGGCCCGCACCAGCCTTGAGGCCATCATCGAATCGTCGCGGCAGGTCGAGCACCAGGTCCAGCTCATCGCCACGGCAGCCACCCAGCAGACCTCCGCGGCCGGCGAGATCTCGGAATCGGCGGGACAGATTTCGCAACTGGCAGTGGAAAATTCGCAGGGCGCGAACGAGGCGGTGGAAGCCCTCAAGAACCTGGCTTCCCTGGCCGGCGAGCTGGACATCATGATGCGCCAGTTCCATCTGGGGGATGAGCGCGGTGGCGCGGAAAATCCCGGAGGATCGAGCCTTTCCGCACACCGGTCCGTCCTGCGCACAGCCCACGCCTGAGCGGGGCAGCGCATTCCTGAGTGGGATTCCGCTCTTATCGGCCGTTGACAGTCTCGCCGGGTTGGTGTGCGAAAATGTGCCCCCAGGAGTCCGTTATAAGTGCCACCGATGATCTGTTGATGGAGTTTCGGGAGAAGTTGAAGCTCGTCAGGCAAGCCGTCATCTCGTAGCGGATGCAGAGACACCGATTTAATACGCCCGCGAAACGCTATGGGAGCCTCCACCTGTAGAATCAAGGCCGGGCTTTCCGCCACGGACAGAGCGGATCATTGGTTCCGGAGGAAGAGACTCGCATGAGCGCCGTCAAATATGACCTGGTCGTGATCGGCTCAGGACCATCCGGGCAGCGCGCCGCCGTGGCCGCTTCCAAGATGAAAAAGCGGGTCGCCGTGGTCGAATCGCGCGCCGTCGTGGGAGGGGTTTGCATCAACACCGGCACCATCCCATCCAAAACCATGCGCGAAGCCGTGCTGCACCTGTCCGGCTACAATTACCGCTCGGTATACGGCATGAATTACCGCGTGAAGGAAAAGATCACCATGGCGGATCTTGCCTTTCGTGTGCAGGCAGTCATCAAGACCGAGGTGGATGTCACCGAGGCTCAGCTCTCCCGCAACAGCATCGACATCGTGCACGGGGTCGCCCACTTCCTCGATCCGAGCCACGTGCGCGTCGAAGGTTTCCAGGGCGAGACCACGCTCGAAGCAGACCGCATCATTATCGCGGTGGGGACTAAGCCGGCCTCTTCGCCCAAGGTGCCCATCAACGGGCGCACCATCGTCAACAGCGACCAGGTGCTGGACCTGACCGCCCTGCCGCGGTCGCTGATCGTGGTGGGCGGCGGCGTCATTGGTGTGGAGTACGCCTGCATGTTCGCCATTCTTGGAGTGCGCGTCACCATCGTGGAAAAACGCAACAAGCTGCTCGAGTTTGCCGACCAGGAGATCGTCGAAGCGCTCAGTTACCACCTGCGCGACAGCCGCGTGACCATGCGCCTGGGCGAAGAGGTGGAGAGCGTGGAAGAGCTGCCCGACGGCACGGTGATCGCCAACCTCGAGAGCAAAAAACGCATCTCCGGGGACGCTCTCCTTTACGCGGTCGGCCGGCAGGGCGCGATCGACGACCTGAACCTGGCCGCCGCTGGAATCCAGGCGGATGCCCGCGCCCGCATCGTCGTCGACGAAAACTACCAGACCAATGTGGAGCACATCTATGCGGTGGGCGACGTGGTCGGATTTCCCGCCCTGGCCTCCGTCTCCATGGAACAGGGTCGGATCGCCGCCGCGCGCGCTTTCAACGACAAGTCCACCGCATCGAATCCGAGTTTTTATCCTTACGGGATCTATACCATCCCCGAGATCAGCTTCATCGGCAAGACCGAAGAGCAATTGACCGATGAGGACGTGCCCTACGAAGTGGGTATGGCCTATTACCGCGAAGTCGCGCGGGGGCAGATTCGCGGCGACACCACCGGCCGGCTGAAACTCATCTTTCACCGCGACACGCGCAAGGTCCTGGGCGTACACATCATCGGCGAAGGAGCCAGCGAACTGGTGCACATCGGCCAGGCGGTGATGACCCTGGGAGGCACAGTCAACTATTTCGTGGACACGGTCTTCAACTATCCCACTCTCGCCGAGTGCTACAAGACGGCGGCGTTCAACGGGCTCGGCCGACTGCTGCGCTACCAGGGGTGATGCATGGAATATTCACGGCCTTAGACGTGACGCAGAGCAATCATCGAGGCGGGCTTCGGCCCCTCAGGGGTGTTTTTCAACGCGGACCTCTTGAGGTTGTCTGTCAGCTGCTTTTATTCGTGCCGCGACTGCCGGAAAATCAACGAGGGGTCCCCTGGAGGAAATAATGACAACTGCCATCGGCGCCGTAATGACCGAGCACATTGTGGCCGGGCGGATGGAAAATCACAAGCTGGTCGGGGAGCCGGTGCGCTACCCGGGCGACGCCGATGAAGTGGATGCCTTGATCGTGCTTCCGGGTGGGGAGTTACTGGAGATCCTGGCGAACCAGATTACCGAACTGGCGGGAGCCGGCGAGAAACCTGTGGAGGCAATCGGGGTGGCCGTACCCGGCGTGGTTCGCCATGGCGTGGTTGAGGACGCGCCCAATCTGACCCAGATTAAGGGCATGCATATGGCGGAGGAACTGGCGCGCGTGCTCCTGGGACGAGGCGTCAAGGCGCCGGTGCACATCGCCAATGATGCCGACGCCATCGCCGCCGGAGTCGCGGCCAAACACGGCCAGCTCGATCGCCTCACGCGCGTGTGGACGATCGGCAACGGCATCGGATACGGACGCTGGCCTTACGTGGAGGGCGTCTGGGAAGGCGGGCACATCACCGTCACCCTCGACCCCCGGGAACGCTTCTGCGGATGCGGCGGGGTCGGGCACCTGGAGGGGATCATGGGATACCGCGCCATGCGCCTACGCTTCCTCGACAAGGAACCCGAGGAGGTGTTTGCCCATGCCCGGGAGGGAGATCCCAAGTGCCGCGAGTTCGTCGATCTGTGGCACCGCGCGCTCGCGGCAGGAACGGCATCGTTCATTCACCTCGCCGGGCCCGGCCGCTTCTACTTCACTGGCCACAATGTCCATTTCCTCGACCTGCAGCTTCTGCGCCCACACATCGAGAGCATGGTCAAGATGAGCCCACTGCAAAGCTTCTCGCTGGAAGTGCTGCCACCCGACGATGAGACTGCCCTGCTGGGCGCGGGAGTCAGCGCGTTGCGCGCGCTGACGTGGTGATGACCCGGGCCAGCGCCGACTCAGGCGACCACTTGCCCGTTCAACCTTGAGCAATCACCGTCCCGGGGGACCCCATCTCGCGAAGGTAGCGCGCCCCCCGGTTGTTTTTGGTTAGAGTCTCCGCGGATAGGTCTGCGAGTACCGGTCGTGCCAGCTCAGGTGGTCGTCGTCGAACAGCGACCAGACCAGCCCCAGTCCCACCGGTAGTATCGACAACAACATCGCTAACAGCCTGCGCCGCAACTGCGCGCGGGTCGGGCTCTGGTCGCTGAAGGTGCAAAGGCCGATGCCGGCGTACATCATTCCGGGGGTCGAGGCCGGCAACGCGAAGAAGAACGCGTAATACGCCATCCCGACCAGCGCCAGGCCGGCTGCTCCCAGCAGTTCCGCCGGCTTCCCGGCGGGCGGATGATGAATGCTGTGCGCGAAAACGAAGCCTCCCATCACAAAGCAGGCAAGTATCAAGGCGCAATCAACCACGGCCGCCATCAGCCGAGTACCCAGTGAGGCCACCGGCAGAGACGCCGGCGCAGGATCCATTTCCGGCGCCGATGCAAGCACTTCCACCGGCTGCGGGTCGAGCCGGATTCCCGACCATTCCGGGCGGTTCCAGATGGAAGCCCCACCCTGCTCGGCGGCAGGAGTGCCCGCTTCGGTAGCGATGGACGCAGGATCGACCTCGAAGATACTGAGCTGCCCTTCCTCATCTCTCGTCGCGCCGGGACGCATCTTGCGCGTGGCCACCAGTTCCCGCGGGAACTCGATCAGGTTGGCATGCGCCTGATCGGCCTCACCCACCTCGATGGGATTGCTTCGCAAACTCTCGGCGACTTCAGCCGGGCTCCACCAGTCCTCGGTCGAGAGTTCAAACTCTTCGCGGGGGCGGCGCGCCTCCGGCTTGCGTTCCGCGGAGCGCCTGGGCAGATCGGAATCCCAGCGGATGCCAAAGATGCGGCGCCCTTCGGGTTTCTTTTCCGGGACGTTCTCGACCCCGGAATTCGTCTCGCGCGATGTGACGTGCGCCGCGGGTTCTGCGGGCGTACTGGCCTGCTTGGGAACCGGCGGCGGCTCGGGCCGCGGACCATGCGGTTGCTCGATTCCCGTATTTGGCACAGGCTGCGAGTTGCTGGGGGCAGCGATGGACTGCACCACCGCCGGCCCTCGGGAGGGCGGGTCCTGCGTGGCCGCATGCATTTCCGCAAGAGCAGTTTCCGCCACGGCCTGGGCCTCGAGCGCCACTTTCGTGGCGATCTCCGCGGCGCGGACCGCCACCCGCGTCTCCTCGGCCTGCATCTGGCTGTAGCTTGGCGCCTTCGCGTAGCGGGCAGCTACCCTCGCGGCGGCCTCCGCTGCGCGGCTGGCGCCCAGGCTGGCCTGCTGGTTGGCTTCTTCCTGCGCCGCCGATTGTCCTCTGCGGCTCTTATGGGCGGCGAGCCGCCGATTGACTTCTTCTTTCCACTGGGGCGTAAAAGTAGGCTGTGTACTCAAGCTCCAAGATTCCCTTCGGTGCGGCTCTCTCCGCCGCTCCCGGCGACGCGTCCTGCTCGCTGAGGTGGCCGGCATCGGGCCGCTTTTTGTTCTGCCGACCTCATTCAACAGCCGGCAGACGTTGCTCTCGATGGATTGGAGGTCACGGGATCGAATAGCAGGGCTCGCCGGATTTCTAATCCGTACGGCGAGAGAGAAAAGCCGGGTTGTCCTGCTGCCAGAGCTGCGGGGCTGCCGCCTCGTCACTGCCGGCATAGCTACTTTTGCTATGCTGGGCCTTGTTACGGATGCGTCCTCGCACTTTTTTGTTTATCACGACGTTGGTGCTCTGTCACTCGTTGGTTCGAGGGCAGGTGTTGACCAATGCGTTACCTCCGCCGCAAAGCGAGACGCCGGTACAGAACCGGCAGAACCCCGCATCCCTGCCGGACGACCCCGGACTGGAAGCAATGCCCGTTGCCCAGCCTGAGCCGATTCCGCCCAGCGGCGTGCCGGTAACCTGGAAGGCCGACCGCGAGACATGGATGGGGCACACGGCCACTCTCTACGGCGTGGAGGACTTTCATTACCGCGACTACGTGCTGCGCGCCGACAAGGTGGTCTATAACCAGCAAACGTCCGAACTCGACGCCGAGGGTCACCTGCAGATGTCCGGCGGACCTGCCGACGTCGTGCTCACCGCCTCGCGCGCGGACATGCGCCTCAACATGCACACCGCGCGCTTTTACGACGTGACCGGTACTGCAGGAATACGCCGCGCCGGACGCGCACTGGTGTACTCCACTGCGAACCCATTCGTGTTTTCAGCCCGGGTGGTGCTCCAAACCGGAGAGGGCAGGTTCAAGATCATCGACGGCACCATGACTAACTGCCGTCTGCCCAAACCCGACTGGCAGTTGTTATCTCGCCATATCGATGTCGCGGAGGGACACGCGTCGACAACCAATACCATCTTTAAGCTTTTCGGCGTGCCCATCTTCGATCTGCCTTACTTGCGCCACCCCATCGATGAAGGCGGGCGCGAAAGCGGGTTCCTGATTCCGATCATCAGCAATGGATCGTCGATCCGTGGATTTACCTTCGGCGAACAGGCTTACCTCGTGATCAACCGCAGCATGGACATGGTGCTGGGGACCGAGTACTACAGCCGGCGCGGATGGGCGCCCAACGGAGACTTCCGCTACAAGGGACCCGGCCTCGACCATTTGACCGTTCGCTGGAATGCATTGTTCGACCGCGGCTACTACCAGGAAGTGGAAACAGGGCCCCAGGCGGGAAAGACGGTTCACGTGAATCAGGGCGGTGTCGACATCGTCGCGCTGGGACGGATGGACTTCTCGCCGGACACGCGGATCGCGGCCAATATCGAATATCTCTCCAACTACGTCTACCGGCTGGTGTTCAACGACAACTATTGGCAGGCCGTCAGTTCCGAAGTGAAGAGCTACTCCTTCTATTCCCATAATGACAACGGCTTCATGACCTCGGCGGGAGCGGGGCGCCTGCAAACGTTCGCGGGATCCACCCCGGGCGACGAAGCCCGCATCCTTCATCTGCCCAGCGTACGTTTCGATGTGCTCGATCAGCCCCTGTGGACTTCGAAATTGTACTGGGGTTTGGGCTCGTCGCTTGCGCACCTGGGCCGCTCCGAGCCCGGGTTCCACGCGCACAATCTGGGCCGGTTCGATCTCTTTCCCCATGTTTCGGTCCCCATTGTCGCGGGGGGATGGAGCATTGTGCCCGCAGGCGCCTTGCGCGCGACGTATTACACCGGGAGACAAATACCTGACCTGACCGGCGCAAACGGCGGCGTTCCCACTGTCAGTCATGACCCGCTGCATCGCTTCTACGGCGAAGCGTCGCTCGATATCCGTCCCCCGGCACTAGAGCGCGACTTCACCCTGGGCCGTTTCAATCGCATCCTGCGACACGTCATCGAGCCCGAGCTCACCTACCGGTTTGCCGGCGGCATCGGGAGCAACGCGCAGAATGTGCTGATGGTGGACACCACCGACATTGCCACCGACACCGATGAACTGGGCTACTCGCTCACGCAGCGCTTCTATCTGCGTCCGACGGCGGACCGGTCCGGATCATGCGATCCGCTGGACGCGGAGCATCCCTGCGGCCCGCGTCCGCGCGAGTGGGCCAGTTGGCAGATTGCGCAGAAGTTTTTTATCAACGCCAACTTCGGGGGGGCGCTCATCCCTGACCGGCGCAATGTGTTTGATACCACCCTCGACCTGACCGCGGTGGCATTCCTCACGAACCCGCGCAACCTCTCCCCCCTCATTTCGCGCCTCAGATTTGAGGCCATCGACAACCTCCGCATTCAATGGGACCTGGACTACGATCCCAAGGCCGGCCGCCTGGGGTCCGACAACCTTTACGCCGGCTACACGTGGGGCGATACGACCGTCGGTATCGGCCGCTCGCTGCTGAATGCGGTGGAAGAAAAGGGCAGTTCCGCCTCCCTCATCCAGAGTCAGCAGTTGGAGCCATTTCTGGAGATCGGGAAACAAAGCAGGGTAGGGTTCAACCTCGCCGCCAACGGGGGATATGACTTTGTCCATGGAGCGCTGCAATATGCCGGCGTCCAGGCAGTCTATAACTGGAACTGCTGCGGCCTCACGGTGGGTTACCGGCGCTTCGCCCTCGGGTCGCTCCGGGACGAAACCCAGTATCTCTATAGCTTTACCTTGGCCAACTTCGGTTCCGTGGGTGATATTCGCCGCTCCAACAGCGTCTTCCGCGACCAGAGTGCCCCGCCTCGATACTGAAAACAGGGCGACGCCGGGAGACTAAAAACCGGCAAACCAGCTTATGGCACCCGCTGCGCGTCCTGTTTGATTGCTTTTCGCCGCGCCATACGTCAAGTCATTACGTCAAGTCGAGATCACCGGCGCAAGGCACCCGCTTTCCTTGTTCACCTCGGCGCCTTGGGTCCCTGGATCCCTGCCTTTGGACAAAATACGGGACGCTCCACTGGAGTATCCTTTCCTAAGAGGATTCTGATTTGTCACGCGTTCATTTTCTGGCCAGCCTCGTAATCTTGGCCCTGGCCGCAGGCTGCAAGGCCCAGACCACCCCGCAGGCTCCCAGCGATGCCGCGCTCACGCGGCGCATCGAGGTCATGGTCCGCTCCAAGTTCAACATCCCGCCGGACTACAACCTGCTTCTCGGGCCCCGGAAGGCCAGCCAGATCCCCGGCTACGACAGCCTGGATGTAATGCTGGTGCGCAATGGGAAAACCACCAATATCGACTTCCTGATTTCGAGCGACAACACCAAGCTGGCCCGGCTGGAGACGTTCGACCTCGTCAAGGACCCGTCGCTCAATATCGACGTGGCCAACCGGCCGGTGCGGGGAAACCCAGAGGCCAAGGTCACGATCATCAACTTCGATGACCTGGAGTGCGGTTACTGCGCCCGCATGCACCAGACCTTCTTCCCCGATACTGTCAACCATTACAAAGGCCTGTTGAAGTTCGTGTACAAGGATTTCCCCCTGGAGGAGATCCATCCCTGGGCGGTGCACGCCGCGGTGGACGCCAATTGCCTGGCCTCGCAGAACGGCGATATCTACTGGACCTACGTGGATTACCTGCACCAGCACGGCGAGGAAGTCAACGGCGCTGATCGCGACCTGAAGAAAAGCTTCGCGGCCCTGGACCGCATTGCCCGCCAGGAGGGTACGGTTGGCAAGCTGGATTCGGCGAAGCTCGACGCCTGCATCGCCAAGCAGGACGAAACCCAGGTGCGCACCTCCGCTCATGAAGCAGAGACGCTGGGGCTCGAAGGTACGCCGGCTATGTTCATCAATGGCGAGCGGATTCCGGGCGCGTTGCCGGAGGATAAACTCTGGCTTGTCATTGATCGCGCACTGCGGGCCGCGGGTGTGCAGCCCCCGCCTGCCCAGCCGGAAACGCCCGCGATGGCGCAGAAGCCGGCCGGCTCCGGAAAGTAGATCGCCGTATCCAGCCGTCGCCGCGCATCCAACCACTTCCGCAGCCGGATCGGCTGTCTTCGGCAACACATCCTCGCGCATGGCCGGCGCGTTATTCTGTAGTGCCGGGAATCGTTTTTCGCTTCCCGAGGAGAGTTCAGGTTGCAAGTGGAAGGTTTTTCCCGTACGCCTTTGCGCATTTTTCTTTTGGGGACTGGAATCCTGCTGCTGACCGCCAGCAGTTGTCATCGTCCGCCCTCTCCCGACGTAATGGCCACCGTAAATGGCAAGGAGATTACGCGGGCGGAGCTGGAAAAGTACTACAAGGGCACGGTGGGGGATGCTCCCCAGGAACCCTCGGCCGAGCAGGCCGACATCGTTCGCCTGAATATCCTCCGCCAGTTGATCGACGATGAGATCGTGCAACAGCGCGCCGCCAAGCTGAACCTGGCCGCCAGCGACGAAGATGTGAACGCCAAGCTCACCGAGTGGAAGGCGCCCTACACGCAGGAAGAATTCGACAAGCAACTCAAGCAGCGCAACCTGACCCTCGACGATCTCAAGCGCGATATCCGGCGCTCGCTTACCCGCACCAAGCTGCTCAACAAGGAGATCGAATCGAAAATCAACATCACTGACGCGGAGATCACCAACTACTACAACACCAACAAATCAGAGTTCAACCTGATCGAGCCGCGCTACCGGCTGGCGCAGATCATCGTTACCGGGACTCCGCCCGTGCAAGGCAGCAGCGTGCCCACCCGCAGGGCTCCCAACGAAGCAGAAGCGCGCAAGGAAATCCAGACCATTCACAACCGGCTGGAGAGCGGAGACGATTTTGGCGCCCTCGCCTCGCAATTCTCCGAGAACCCCAATTCGGCTCCCAACGGCGGCGACATGGGCTTCTGGACAGAGACTCAGCTTCGCAGCGATCCGGGAGTCTACAACGCCATCACCAAGCTCAGACCCGGCCAGATCACCGACAGCCTTCCCATGTACGACAACCCCGGTCCGAGTCACAAGACCATCGGTTATGCCATCTACAAGCTCATCAGCCGCGAGTCAGCCGGCCAGCGCGAACTAAACGACCCGCGCGTGCAGCAGCAGATCCGCCAGGACCTCCGCGAGCGCAAAGCGCAGTTGCTGCAGAATGCTTATTTCGAAATGCTGCACAACCAGGCCGCAGTGCGCAATTACTTCGCCGAACAGATTCTCAAGTTGGGCGCCCAATAAGGCCGCAAGGCGCGATTTGCGTGTTCACCTTTTCACTTCCGCAAAGAAGGGCCGCGGTCTCCGATTAAGTGAACCTGCCCTGCGCTACCCCGCGAGGGGAAATGCATCACCTGACAACCAGACGAAGTATCTAAAGACCGTAAACGCTTGTCAAAATATCCGCCGGGGATTTCAGGAGCTTGCCGCCCTGTTCCCAGGTCCTTCGATTGTAGTAATAGAACCACGGCACGCCGGGGAAGTCTTTACGAAGCATGTGGGCACACATGTATGGGCAGGGAATTCGTTCGGAGAAGACCTGAAGTGGCTTGAGGTTTAAATGTTCTTTAAACCATTGCCCGCCGTGCATCTCGGAATGAAAACCAACTTCGGCATCGGGAGTCGCGGCGGGGCCAAATCTTCTGTTCAACTCACCGATTGTCGTATTCAAAAAGCCCTTGAAATCCAGCCTGCCGGCCGCATCTTTGTACAGCCAGACGGACACATTGAAGCCATTCAGATATCGCGCCGAGGTGAGGGGCTCGGGCTTATGCTCTCGCCGGATCCGTAGGGATTCCTCGGGCAACCGCTTATCACAGAGACCCGCTTCCTCAGGCCAACACGAAGGAGTTTTCGGCATGTCCCGCTCCGAATGCGGAGTATATTAATCTTCGCGATTCGGTTAGAGCAAGGGCACAATCACACTCTCAAGAGTATCTGCGGCACGCGCCGCCCCTTTTATGATTTCGCGCCTAATCAAAATGGCCTCCGCTCATCGCGGAGGCCATTTGCTGTACCGGGAAATCAGTCGCGGCTTACTTCAAATTGCCGCTGGAATCCATGGTGATGCCGCCGGGGCCCTTTTCCTTCTTGGCCTCATTCTCCTTGCGCGTTCCCATCGCCTTGGCGCTCCACTCCTTCGCGGAAGCCACGTCCTGCTTCACAGCATCGGCATTGCCGTAGTCCACGTCAGCCTTGCGGCGATAGATCAGGTTCAGGTAGGCCATGGCATCGTCGTAATTGGGGCGGTTCTGGAGGGCCTGGGTGAGGTACTGCAGGCCTTCGGCCACCAGCGGCGCATTCTGCTGCGAAAGATCCTGCATGATCTTCTTGGGCGCCTTCACGTTGCCCTCGCCATCATCGTTCACGCCCGCCGGTACCAATGCCTTGAGCGTGTTCTCGTGGGCCAGTGTCCAGTCGATCACGCCAATGGTGTAGGCCGCCTCAGGATCCTTGGGATCCACCGCGAGAACCTTCTTCTGCCACTCCTTGGCTTCCGGGAATTTCTTGATGGAGAAGTAAATGCCGGCAATCTGCTTCATGCTGTTTACATCGTTGGGGTCCTTGGCGAGGACCTCCTGAAACATGCTGATGGCCTGCTGCGCGGTCTTCAGGTTCTCCGGGGTGTCGAGCCCAGGAACCACGTTCTGCGCCAGAGCAGTAGCCAGGTAGCTCTTCGCCATGGGGAGGCTGGGGTCAAGTTCGGTCGCCTTCTGGAAATGCCCGATCGCCTCTTCGTAGCGGGCGCTCTTGTAGGCATCCACTCCCTTATTCAACTGGTCACGGGCTGCCAGGCGGTTGCACCCGCTCAAGGAGAGCACCATGCCGGTCAAGGCCACCCCGAGCGCCATAATACGTGCAGGTCCATTCATGTTTGTATCTTCTCCTTCAGGTCGGGCGATCGTTCGCGCCGCCTGGAATTCTTACAGACCTGGCATCGGGCGGGAGTAGCCGAAACCAGGACGAAAATGAATTGTACTCCTGTTCGGGCAAAACCAAAGAATAAGTACTCCCGGTTTTGCGTAACTCCCCATCCTGCACGGCCTCGCGAAACGTGAATATGGCCGGAGCACGCTTCCGGCCCTCATTTAAAACGCTGCGGCCAACTTCTGCGTGAGCGAACCGACCTGATCCACACCCGCCGCACGGCTGATGTCGATCACGTCCGATCTGCCTCACTGCCCCAAGGCAGCATTCTGCCCGAAGGCAGGTTTCTGCCCGAAGGCAGCTTTCTGCCCGCAGCAGCTTTACTGCCCGGCCATGATCTTGGGCGTCATCAAGCCGATGTGGTCCACACCCGCCGCCTTGCCGATGTCGATCACTTCGGCAACATAGGCAAAGTTCACATTATCGTCGCCCCTGACGAACATGATGCGCTCGGCACGATTGGAGTAAATGTCGCTCAAACGGCCAAGCAGTTCAGTCTTAGGGAGCTCGGTCTCGTTGATCTTGTAGCTGGGCGCACGTCCCGGCACGTTGATGACCTGAACCACGATGGTGCGGTCATTTTGCGGCGGCTGCTTTTGCGGATCCTTAGGCGGCTGGGGCACCAGCGCGTCCAGACCCTTGGGCGTCACCGGCACGATGACCATGAAGATAATCAGCAACACCAGCAGGATGTCGATCATCGGGGTCATATTGATGTCGCCCATCGCGCCACCACTGCTACCCATTGAAAATGCCATGGCTTCAAACTCCTCGGTTGGGTCTGCTTGGTTAGGAACAACTATTCGCTGCCAACTCACTGGCCCACGCCAGCTTTACTGGCCGCCCGCGGTTCCAGGCGCTTCCTTCTTGTTGGTCAGGAGGCCCACTTCATCCACGCCGGCGGTACGGACCGCGTCGATGGCATCTTCGACCGCGCGGAACTGTGCACGGGCGTCGGCACGAACAAAGATGGTCTTGCCCGGCTTGTCGGCGAGTTTGTCGCGCACGCGCGTGCCCAGCTCGCTGGTGGCCACCTTGTCCTGTCCCAGGAACACGCCTCCATCCCGGGTAATGGCGACGATGATTGCGTCTTCCTTGTCGGCATCCGGCATCTGCGAAGGATTGTCCACCTTGGCAAGGTCGACATTCACCTTGTTCTGCAGCATGGGCGTGATGACCATGAAGATGATCAGCAGCACCAGCATCACGTCCACCATTGGGGTGACATTAATGTTGGCGTTGACTTTACTGCCTTCGTTTCGAACTGCAACTCCCATTGTGGGACTCCATGCCTTGAGGATTTGTATTCCGGAAGGCATCCGGTTGTTTTCGGCTCACTTCCCTTGCCCGGCTGAAGGAACAAAGCGTGTGGAAGGGAGCGCTCACTCCCTCCCCCACCGAATCTCGCCCAAACCGGAACTTGGAGTTCTAGCGTTTGTGGCTCTGCTTAATGAAGTAGTCGATCAGTTCGCTCGACGAGTTGTCCATCTCTACATCGAACGCTTCGACGCGGCCGGTGAAGTAGTTGAACGCCATAACGGCGGGGATGGCCACGAGCAAGCCAAACGCCGTGGTGACCAGGGCCTCCGAAATACCGCCAGCGACTGCGCCGATACCGGAAGTCTTCTGGGTGGCGATCTGCTGGAAGGCGTTCAGAATGCCGACGACCGTTCCGAACAGGCCGACGAAGGGGGCAGTGGCGCCGATGGTAGCCAGAACACTGAGACCCCTCTTCAGCTTGGCGTGCACGATAGCTTCGGCGCGTTCCAGGGCGCGCTGCGAGCTTGCGATGGTCTCCTCGGTAGCCATACCGGAGGAAACGCGGAACTCCTGCAGACCGGCGGTTACGACTTCAGCAAGGTGGGACTTCTTGTTGCGGTCGGCGATCTTGATTGCCTCTTCGAGCTTGCTGTCCTTCAGCGCGCCGGCAACCTTGGGAGCGAACTCGCGCGACTGCTTGCGGGCGGCGGAGAAGTAAAGGTAGCGATCGATCATGACGGCGAGCGACCAGATCGACTCGATGAAGAGAAGGATAGCCACGCAGCGGGCAAGCCATCCCATGTGGTTCCAGAGACCCATCGGGCTGAAGCTGACGGCCTGACCCTCTTCCTGGAAAAGCGCCAGGCTGCTGACCGTGTGCGAAGCGAAATGTGCGAGCTGAGCGAGAATCACTGAATCGTTCCTCCTGCGGAGTTTTCTTGTAGTCTGTGGCCCGCTGTAGCCACCCCATTGACGAAGTCCCGCCGCTGGGGACTCCCTCATGTGGTCACCCCGGCGACAAATACCCCGTCGCTGGGAACCCCGGCATGTGGTCACCCGGCGACAAATACCCCTCGCCGGAACCCCGACATGTGGCGGGCTGCTGCTTACTGCCCGCGGGGGCGGGCAAGGTCAGAATGCGGCTCTTTCCGGATTCGCATTCACGTCGAGAAAAGCGAGACCCTCCTCCGCGGCTGCGGAAAAGGGCCGAAAGGTCTTCAGCCGCCGAGGCTGAAAATCACGTTCACAGTGGTTTCCACCTCGACCGGCTCGTTGTTAAGCAGGTACGGCCTGTAGCGCCAGGTTTTAACGGCGTCCATGGCGGCCTGCTGCAACATTGCGGGACCGCTAATGACGCGCAGGTTTTGGATGGTTCCAGTCTTGGAGATGGTTGCCTGCAGCACCACCGTGCCGGAAACGCGAGCCGCCTTGGCAATGGGGGGATATACCGGTTGCGTCTTCTGCAGCAACATACCTACGGCCACACCGGCAGAGATGTTCACCTTCTTGGGAGCCTCAGCCTTCACCTTGGGCCCGCTGCCCTGGCCGAATACGCTTCCGATCACCCCGCCGGAGCTGCCGCCCAGGCCTTCCATGCCGGCTACGCCGAAGCTCGACGGCGCGGCTTCCTTCTCGGCGACCATCTTGATGTCATGCGGAATGCGGGTGGGTGCAGTGAGCTGGTTGTTCATCATTTCCGACTGCACCTTGACCACCTTGATCACCTCCGGCGGAGGCGGTGGCGGAGGCGGAGGCGGTGGCGGTGGGGGCGCTACCAGCAGGGTTTGCATGGCGGCCTTGGGAAGGGCTTCAGGGTAGATCAGAGGAATAAGGATCAGCAGTATCAGGATTGAACCGTTGATGATGCCCGTAACGAGCATCCAACGGCCGCTCTTGCTTTTGATCTTGCCTCCGGATTCAAATGTGGAATCTTCAAACATGGCCAGCCTCGAATCGGGTGTTGGTTACCTTCCTTTAGACACCACGGGAACCGGTAATGTTCCCAGAGCATCAAAACTGCACCAAAACAACGTGCTCACACCTATACCAAACATGACCCGCGACTTGCAAAGGATGCTGGAAATGGCATTGCAAGTTGACTCGAGTGCAGAAAAAATGCACTGTCGCGACTGTTTTCGTCTCTCCACCATCGATGCCGGGCCGATATAGCGTAATCCCCGCCCCAGCTGAGCTGAGATGGGGAACCCCGATGTTCGTTCCAAGATGCGCGCTAGATTCGGGCGCGCTTCGCTGCCGGCAGCACTACGGCCTTCCCTTTGCTAGCGCGCCATTGCTGCCACGCAACCAGCATGGGAGCCGCAATTGCAATCGACGAGTAAGTTCCTATCAGAATACCTATCACCAGTGCAAACGAAAAACCCCGTAACACTTCGCCGCCGAAAATATATAGAGAGAGAACTGTAAGAAATGTCAGGCCCGAGGTCAGCACGGTCCGGCTCAGCGTCTGGTTGATGCTGCGGTTCACCACGTCAGCCAGCGACTCGCGGCGGCTGAGGCGCAGGTTCTCGCGGATGCGATCGAACACCACGATTGTGTCGTTCATCGAATAGCCGACCAGCGTCAGGATCGCGGCGATCACGGTAAGGCTGATCTCCTTATTGAACAGCGAGAAGAACCCGATCGTGATCAGGGTGTCGTGGAAACAGGCCACTACCGCGGCTACGCCATAAATCAGCTGGAAGCGGAACCAGAGATAGACCAGCATTCCCAGCAGTGAATAAAGAGTGGCCATGCCAGCCTGCTTTTCCAACTGGCGGCCGACCGTGGGACCCACCACGTCCACCTTAACGGCCGAATCATCGAAGGAATTGCTCGCGTAGTACTGGTGCAGAGCGCCGACCACCTTCTGCCGTCCCACATCGAGTGAGCCCTCGTTGTGCTCCTCGGGAAGGCTGATCAGCACTTCGTTGCGCTCCGCCGTGCCCCCGTAGTTCTGGATCTTGGCGTCTTTGAACCCTGCGGCATCCACCGCCTGGCGAATGGCGCCGATATCGGGCCGCTGCTTGAACTGGATCTGCACCTCGGTGCCGCCTCGGAAATCCACCCCCAGCGGCACTGGTTCGCCTGTGGTTTTCCAGTGCCACGCCATCGATAGCAAGCCTGCGACGCTGAAGATGAGAGAGAAGGCCAGGAAGTACCACTTCTTGCCCAGCCAGTCGATGTTTACGCCATGAAAAAATTCCACTTTTTCTGCCTTCCTAAAGCAGGGGTCAGGGATCCGGGTTCAGGGGGCAGAAATTCGGTCAATCTCTCCGTCGAATTCTGATCCCCTTGCCTGATTCCCTCCCCCTTGTGTTCCCAAATGCTTTTGCTGATCCTGGCCCTTGCCCTTAAATCGAGACCATTTCGCCCGGCTTCATCTTGTTCAGGTGCGCGTCGAAGATCACGCGCGAGACGAACACCGCCGTGAACAGATTCGCGAGCAGACCGAATGTCAGCGTGGTGGCGAATCCCTTCACCGGCCCGGTACCGAACAGGAACAGGATGGCCGCCGAGACGATCGTGGTTACGTGGGTATCGACAATTGTGACCCATGCGTGCGCGAATCCCTGGTCCACGGCCGCCGAAGCCGCCTTGCCCGCGCGGATCTCTTCACGGATGCGCTCGAAAATCAGCACGTTCGAATCCACGCCCATACCGATGGTGAGGATCACGCCCGCAATGCCCGGCAGCGTCAGCGTCGCCGTCGAGTAGCCCATAAAGCCAAGCAGGATAAGCAGGTTCAGGATCAGGGCCAGGTCGGCGTTG
>DASXXV010000101.1:0-7247 GCA_036502905.1 Occallatibacter sp.
CCAGATGATTCCGTTTTCATCCTGGTTGGAGGAAACCATCGACTGCGATCCCGGCCAGCCATACGCAAACGTTCCCTGGTGAAGGGGCGTGGCAGAGAGCATGCCAGTTGAAGCATTCAGCGTGAATTGCTTCAGTACGTCCCCGTTGGCAATGAAGTACACATTCTGGCCCCACGCCGAAGGGCTGGTAAAACATGCTTGTCCGGAGTCGCGTGTTGTCGCGGTCCCGCCCACCACATTCGTCAATTCCTGGAGGATGTTGTCCGAACTCGATCCCATGTGGCCCATCGAATCGCGGTTTACAACATAGATGACCGGGGATTTCCCGCAGAAGATCAACACGTGCGGAAATTGGCCGTTCTGATCCGGCATCACGGGAACACTGGCCGATCCGAGATCGAGGTCCGACGCGGTGAGCGCAGCGGCGTTATAGGGCGAGAAGAAATCCTGCACCTGCAGCGACGGGCTGAGCTTTACCGCGCTCTCCCCGAAGTTGTTCACCCCGTCGGAAAAGCCATTCCCGGTGACGAGGTAAACATTGCCGGCATTGTCGATGCTGGGCGCACCACCCGCCTGCCAGATGCCTCCCGAGTTTCCGGTGGGCGTGGTATTCCATACACCGGTCTGCGCAAGCGTGTTTTCATCGAAGGCAAACAGCAGGCCGTGGTAGGGCTGCTTGTCGCCAAGGCTGCCCATCGCGACGTACACCGTTCCGTTGGCAATTGTGAGCCCGGGCCGCTGTAGCTTGTGCGCCGGTTGCAGGTTGGGATCGGAGACGAGCACCGGGCCGCCGAACTTCTCATTGCCGGTGGCCACGTCGAGCGCGTGCAGCCGGTGGGGGAAGTTGGTGGCATTCTGCTCCGCCGTTTCCGCCACAACATACAGCACGCCATTATCAATTGCCGGTGTGCCCAAAACTCCGATGGACGGAATGTATTGGTCGTCCACCATGGTGCCCACCACTGCCGTTGCACCCGCCGGGAGCAGGCTCACCTGCCACAACTGCTCTCCGGTGTCCGCGTCGAGCGCATACACGCTGTCGTTGTCGGTGGCAACGAACAGCACGTTGCGCGGCGCGCCGTTCACTTGCAGCCCATTCATGTACAAGGGCTGTGCCCAGACGCCGCCATCGACGGCGGCAGACCACACCTGCCCGAAGCTCGATGAGTTCACGTTTGCCGGGGTGAGCTGCAGTTCATGCGCCTGCAGGCCGGTACCGCCCTGGTTGTTTCTCCAGCGCAGCTGGTTCACGACGTCAATGTCTGCAGAAGCCTGGGCGGTATAGGCGGGGGAACCGGTCGCGGTAGCTGTGATCGTGCAGTTCCCTTCCGTGGCCGGCGCCGCGTACGCTCCGGCACTGGAGATGGAGCCGCAGGAAGCGCTCCAGGTCACTGCCTGACTCGCACTGAACGAAAGCGTGTTTAGCGCATGCAGATTGACAGAAGAGGGAGTGATGTTGATGGGCGAAGTCACGGTCACATCGGTGGACGCCGTGGGGCCACTGCCATCCGTTGCGGTGGCGGTGACCTGGCACGATTCTGGCGCCAGAGGGGCGGTAAACAATCCGCCTTGGGGGTCGATGGAGCCGCAGGAAGCAGTAAATGTGGCCGCAACGCTGGCGGTGAACTGTTGGGTGGCGTTCTCGCTGACCGTGGGGGTGAGCGGCGACAACGAGAACTGCCCCGGCGCCCCAATCGTGTCCTGGGCGGTAGCGCTGTTTGCAGGGCCGCTGGTCGCACTCCCCGTAATGGTGCAAACGGAGCCGGCCGCGGCCGACGCCGTGAACAGTCCGGTGGATGTGATGCTGCCGCAACTCGCGGACCACGCGACCGGATAATTCGCGCTAAACTGCTGGGTTTGTCCCTGGGGAGTGGTTAGCGATGCAGGGGTAATGGCCAGGGCCGCAGACACAGTAACCACGGTGGAGGTGACATGTCCGCTGCCGTCCGTTGCAGTGGCCGTAATGGTGCAGGAGCCAACATTTCCCGGAGTGGTGTAGAGACCGGTGGTAGATCCGATGGTGCCGCAGGATGCGGTCCAGGTGGCGGGCACGCTGGAGGTGAACTGCTGGCGTGTTCCCGCCGGCAAGGTTGGGCTGAGGGGTGCGATCGTGAGTGCGGTCGCGGCTCCTATCGTGTCGAGCGCGCTGGCTGTATAGGCTACGCCGCTGGAGGCTGTGGCCTTGATGGTACACGCGCTTCCCGCCGTGGCTGATGCCGTAAATAGCCCCGAGGCGCTGATACTGCCGCACGAGGCCGACCAGGTAACCGGTTTACTGGCAGAAAACTGCTGGGTCTGTCCCTGGGCCGTGACCGCTGTCCCGGGCGAGATGGTGATGGGAGAAGTGATGTTGGCCGCCGTGGACCCCTTTGCCCCGCTGCCGTTGCTCGCCGTGGCCGTGATCACGCAAGAACCGGCCGCGAGGGGCGCGGTAAAGAGCCCAGCCGATGAGATGGTGCCGCAGGAAGCGGTGAACGTCGACGCTGTACTGGCGGTGAACTGCTGGGTTGCGCCCTCGCTGACCGTCGGGTTCTGCGGGCTGACCGTCACGGTCGTGCTTGAAGGCGACGCAATGATGTCATAGCCATAGGCCGTGTAGGCCGTAGAGCCCGTCGCGATGGCCTCGATGGTGCAGCTGGATCCGACCGTTCCGCTGGCGGTGAACAGACCCGTGGCGCTGATGCTTCCACATTTCGCCGTCCACGTCACCGGGATGTTGGCCGTGAACTGCTGCGTCTTTCCCTGCGGCGTCTTGGCCGATACCGGCGTCATCACGATCGGGGACACCACCGTCGCGCTGGCGGTCGCGCTTCCGCTGCCGTTGGTAGCCGTCGCGGTCACTTTGCAGGTGGTGGTGGCGTAGAGCGGCGCTTTGAAAAGCCCCGATGAAGAAACCGTGCCGCAGGTCTTCGTCCAGGTGGAGGCGGTGCTCGCGGTGAATTGCTGCGTGGCGCCCTCGTTCACGGTCGCGCTCATGGGACTAAGCGTGAAAGCACCGCCCGTGGTCGGGGCGGTTATCGTGTCAAAGCCGTACGCCGTGTATTGCGGCGCAGTGGTTGCAAGGGCCTCGATGGTGCAGCTGGAGCCCACTGTTCCGCTGGCCGTGTACAACCCGGTCGAACTGATGGTTCCACATTTTGCGGTCCAGGTCACCGGCATGTTGGCGGAGAACTGCTGCGTCTTGCCCTGGGGGGTCTTGGCCGATGACGGTGTTATCACGATAGGAGAGACCACGCTGACGGTGGCTGTCGCACTGCCGCTGCCGTTGGTGGCGGTCGCGGTCACCTTACAGGTTGTAGAGGGATAGAGCGGCGCTTTGAACAGTCCGGCGGAGGAAACCGTGCCGCAGGTCTTGGTCCAGGTGGAAGGTGTGCTGGCCGTGAATTGTTGAGTGGCGTTTTCTTTCACGCTGGCTGAGGATGGGGAGATCGTCACGGCTAAGGCTGGAATGGCCGAAAACACAAGGCAAGAAAGGGTGGACAGCACCCGAACACATTGACCCATAATTCACCGATGGAGGATGCGCAACGAACGCGCGGAATGAGGGCCAGTATAAGTGAAGTACAGCTTCGAGCGATCGAAAAATTACCAGAAAGTTAATAACTATTACCAAAACGAAGATTTCCCCTAGTGATTCTCCCAGGCATGCAAAGAAAAAAGCGCCTCCAGACCCGGTACCATACGAAACGGTGCAGGTCTGAAGGCGCTTTCCTGACTGAGAACAGCTACTGGGCGGAGACGCCGTCGATCTTGGCCTGATAAAGAACAATCTGCTTGAGCGTGTCGTAGGGTATCTGGCTGACGGGCAGCTGGCGGCCGTTCACCAACAGCATCGGGGTTTGATTCACGTCCAAATCCTGGGCCAGCTTGACCGATGATTCGACGTCTTTAACGGTTTCCGGCGTGCCGGCGCAGGCGGAGATCTTGGCGGGGTCGAGGCCTGCCTTGGTCACCGCGCTGTTCAGCGTGAGGGTGGCGCCATCGGCGCTGCTCAATCCGTCCTGCCCCTCAAAAACCGCGTTGGCGTACTGGAAAAAAGCATTGGAGCCGCCCAGCTTGGCCACGCAGACCCCATAGCTGGCTGCGCGCTTGGCTTCCGGATGAATCTTTTCGAGCGGGTAGTTCTCGAAAATGACACGCGCCTTGGGGAAATCGGCGGCCAGTTTCTCCATGTTGGCCTGCGCTTCCTTGCAATGCGGGCACTGGAAGTCGGCGAACTCGACCAGTTCCAGATCCTTGGAAGCCGAGCCTTTGTATGGCCCGTCAGCGCGCTGCTGCAATTCGGTCCGGTAGGGGGCGAAGGGATTGCCACCAAAGGGAAGAATTGCGTCGCCGGCGATGATGTGCTTGCCGTCGGGCAATGCATAGAATTGCAGAGCCTGCGGCTTCTGCTTACCGGTCTTGTCTCCTACGTAAACCACGATCTTGGTGACGCCCTCCACCGGGGTTTTGGCGATTTCCTCCACCTGCCAGTAGCGGTTTTCGTCGTAACCCCAGCTGGCCTGCAGAAAGGCATTCACGGTTTCCTTGGTCGGGGAAGCGGCGGTAAAATTGGCCGGATCCGGCGTTGGAAACGCCTGCGGAGCGGCAGGAGCCGGAGCGGATGGCGGCTGCGCAGGGGCTGCCTGGGGAGCCTGCGCGGGCGCGGCAGGAACCTGCTCCTGGGCGGAAGACGGAACGAGGGGGAAGGCAAGGACAGCCAGCGCGGCTAGGCCGGCAAAAAGGCGGAATGAACGGCTCAAACGATTTCTCCTTCAGGGGCGTGTTCTACCAGTGCCCGGCACAACTCCACGCGCGGGCTACACCGCGCCGAGGGTTAGTGAACAACGGCTTGCTGAACACGCTGTCGCGATTATCTTAATTATCTCCCGGCGCATCCCAGAACGCCAATCGACCCCGGAACCCCAGTCGAACGAAGACCGGGCGATGCGTTTGGCTCGGCTCGCGGTCAACGACGTTCGCGAGACCTACCGGTCTCGCGAAGGCGGGCACCCGGGGCGGGTCGGGGGGTCAAACCTGCACCTTGACGGCGATGGGAAACCGCCGTCCCGTACCGAACGATTTCGACGTGACTTTCAGCACCGGAGCGGCCTGCTGGCGCTTGTATTCCGACCGCTCGACCAGACGCACGACCTGCCGGACGAGGTCGAGGGGGTACCCGTGAGAAGCAGCGATGTGCTCGGGCGTCTCGTATCGTTCAACGTAGGCTTCCAGGATCGGGTCCAGCATTTCGTAGGGGGGCAGCGAATCGGTGTCCATCTGCCCGGGACGCAATTCCGCGGACGGAGGCTTGTCAAGGATGGCAGGGGGAATGATCTCCCTTTGGCGGTTGAGCCAGCGGCACACGTCGTAGACGCGGGTCTTCACCAGGTCGCCGATGACGGCCAGCGCGCCCACCATGTCGCCATAGAGGGTGCAGTAGCCCACAGCCATCTCCGACTTGTTCCCGGTAGTGAGCACCAGCGCACCCAGTTTGTTCGAAAGGGCCATGAGCAGCGTTCCACGGATACGCGGCTGTATGTTCTCTTCCGTGATGTCTTCCGCCTTACCCGCAAAGAGCGGTTCAAGGGATCGGGTAAAGCCTCGAAAGAGCTCGCTGATCGACAGCACTTCGAAGCGGATGCCAAGGTTTCCGGCGAGGCGGCGACTGTCGTCGATGGAACCCTGCGAAGAGTAAGGGCTGGGCATTCCCACGCCAAGAACGTTGTCTGCGCCGAGGGCATCGGCGGCGATGGCCGCCACCAGGGCAGAGTCGATCCCGCCGCTCAGGGCTACGATGACCTTTCGGAATCCGCATTTGCAGACGTAGTCGCGGGTGCCCAGAACCAGGGCGCGGTAGGCAGCTTCGGTGTCGTCGCTGGCCGGCTCTGGGATGGGAGAAGCTTGACATGGGTCTACCATCAGCAGGTCTTCGTCGAAGGAGGCGGCCTGGGCGATCAGTTCCCCGCGGCCATTCAGCGCCAGGGACGAACCATCGAAGATCAGGCTGTCGTTGCCCCCCACCTGGTTGGAAAGAAGGACCGGAATTCCGTCCCTCCGCGCGATCGCCGCCAGCATCTGACGGCGCAGTTCCCGCTTTCCGTGCCAGAACGGCGAGGACGACAGGTTGATGTGGATGGCCGGATGTTGCGCCATGATTTCTTGCATGGGATCAATCGAGTAGAGCCGACGCGGCCAGAACGTCTTGTCATTCCACGCATCCTCGCAGATGGTGATGCCCAGGCGCAGGCCGTCGAGTTCGATCACTTTCTGCGAAGTGGCGGCACAGAAATATCGCTGCTCGTCGAACACGTCGTAGAAAGGCAGCAGGCGCTTGTGCTGCTCGAGCAGAGGCTTTCCGCGATCGAGGAGCACCGCGGCATTCACGGCCGGCTTGCCCGATCCGGCAGGCGCGGGCAGCGCCACTCCGGCCAGAACGGCGGCGGGCAGATCGCGGGTGGCCTGCCCCAGCTCGTCGACCGTCGTGCGGCAACGGGCCAGGAAGCCTGGCTTTTCCAGGAAATCTGCAGGGGGGTAACCGCAAAGGGCGAGTTCGGAAAAAACGATCAAGCGTGCGCCCTGTGACGCGGCCCGGCGGCTTGCAGCCACAATCTTGTCCAGATTGCCGGTAAAGTCGCCGACCGTGGGGTTGATCTGAGCGAGCGCGATCTTCACACTTCCAGTTTAATCCGCACCGCAGAAGCGGCTACAGGGAGAGATTGACGCTGGGTTGATTCCGCGGATAGGCTGGCGGGGAATACCTCTTCTGGATGCATCCTCAATTCCACGCCGGCTTATTCTCAAAATTCGAAAATCACCTGATATGCCCGAGCCGGTGTTTTGCACCATAAATTCGGTGTTCCACCATAAGGAGGAGTTCACCCATGGGTCTTGCGACCCGCCGGCAGTTTGTTCAAGAAGCTGCTTTTGCGGCTGGCGCGCTTTGTACGTTCCCGTCCGGCATTCTTGCCCAGGCAATGCCGAAGGGAGGAAACCAGCCCTCCCTTGACTCCGCTGCAATCCGGAAGTTCGCTTCGGCGATAGGCGGGCAGGTGATCGTATCCGGTTCCAGCGAATATGAATCATCCCGCATGGTCTTCAACCGTGCATTCGATCAACGCCCGGCAATGATTGTACGTCCGTCTGCGGCGGCAGACGTCGCCCGCGCTCTCGACTTCGCTCAGCGGCAGCATCTGCCGGTAGCGGTGCGCGGCGGCGGCCACAGCAGAGCCGGGTTCGGAGGGTGTGATGGCGGCGTGGTAATTGAT
>DASXXV010000102.1:0-3195 GCA_036502905.1 Occallatibacter sp.
GCCGACAAAAACAGTACCCAGGTTGTCGTATGCGTGTGCCAGGCCGACATAAGCCGGCGCGAATGTCGGATCCTTGCTGATGGCCTCGTCAAAGTTGGCGATACTCGCTTCGACCTCAGCCCTGCTGTTGCCATTCGCGGACAGGCCTTTCAGATAGACCTCATACACTTCCGGCGACACCGGACGTGCGGCGACAAGCCTGGCACGCTCCTCGCCTGTGACAGTAACCTCTACTCTCCGTGCGACGGATTCCGCGATCTCGCTCTCCAGCGTGAGAGCATCGCCGAGTTCGCGGTCGTAGGTCTCGGACCAGAAGTGCTCGTCCGTCGATGCGCGAATCAATTGGGCGTGAATGCGAATGCGGCTGCCTTCCCGGATCACCGATCCCTCGACAAGGGCATCCACCCCGAGCGTCTTGGCGATTTCCGGAGTGAGCAGCCTGGTGTTCTTGAATTGCATAACCGACGTGCGGGAGATGACTCGAAGACCGCCAATCATCGAGAGGCGCCCGATGAGCTCCTCGGTCATGCCATCGGCAAGATATTCCTGCGTCGGATCGCCGGAAAGATTTTTCAAAGGCATTACGGCAACGGACGCAATTTTGGCGTACTTCGCAGCCGGCGCGGAACTTCGGGTGACTTTATATGCGGCGAATCCGACAAACGCGAACAATAACATTGCCCCGGCAAAAAGCCATCTCCGGGCACGCCTGTGTCCCTGGCTCGTTTCTGGAGCCGCCAATTTCCCCGTCGGTCGATCCCCCTCACCCTCCGCCGGGAATGATGGGGTATCAGAATCCAAAACCGGGGCCGGGCTCATGTGGACTGTTGAGGTTGGGGGGCCGGTTGCGCCTGTTCCATTCAACTCTTCGGGAGTGGTCACGGGGGCAATGAAACGATACCCCTGCCCGGTCACGGTTCGAATGAAACGCGGGCTGCCGGCGTCGTCCTTCAGCGCCTGACGAAGCTTCCGCACCGCGCCCCGGATACTGTTGTCGGTATCGAGGAAGACACCTTTGCCCCAGACTCTGGAGACGATTTCGTCGCGGGTCACGATCTCGTCTTTGCGCTCAACCAGCAGAACGAGGATCTCCAGGGGAATGCGCTCCAGGCGGATGAAATGCCGGCCGCGGCACAGCCTCCGACGGCGAACATCGAGCTCGTAACCTTCGCCGAAACAGACCGGTTCTTCGACCTCAGCAGGCTTGGAGGCCATGGCGCACTCCCGGGGAGACGTGGATGAATTCTACAACACTCCTGAAATGGTCGTCGTAAACCCAAGCAGCGGCGGTGCTTAGTCCGACACAACCCATAACGCCGCGACACACGTTTCGGTATGGACTTCCCGGTTCTGTAACGCAAGAATTCGGCACACCGCGAACCGAAGGCAGCGGGAAAGGGAGAGAGCAATATGAATGAAACGAGTGGCGGCACAAAGAAACGGACGGGTGGTCTTTGCATCGTACTGGCGGGTCTGCTGTTCGGGGCAGCCATGGCAAAGGCCGATTCGGTCCTGGACTGGAATGAGATTGCGGTCAACACGGCAGTTGCCAATGGCCAGAACCCATTTGCGCAGGCGCGGACCGCCGCGATTGTGCAACTGGCTGTCTTTGAAGCCGTCAACTCGATCAAGGGCGATTACCGGCCGTACCTCGGTACCATCATGGCGCCGCGCGGCGCTTCGGCCGACGCTGCAGCCATCGAGGCTGCCTACCAGGTTCTCCTTGCCTATTTCCCGAGCAGCGCGCCGGCACTGGATGCGGACTACGCAAGTTCCCTGGCATCGATACCCGACGGCGCGGCCAAGACGAATGGCATTGCGACCGGCGATGCTGCCGCAGCGGCCATGGTCGTTCTTCGGGCCAACGATGGCTCTTCGCCGCCGCAATTCAAGGTACCCGGGCCCGCCGTTCCGGGAGAATACCAGGCCACGCCGAGTTGTCCGTCCCCGAGCGGTGTTCAGGTGGGAGCCTTCTTTCAATGGCAGAACGTAACTCCGTTCGGAATCAAGCGCGCCAGTGACTTTCTGCTCGGTCCGCCTCCGGCGCTTACGAGCAACGCCTATGCCCGCGCTTACAATGAAGTGATGACCGTAGGAAGTTCCACCAGCACGGAGCGGCCCCAAGATCGAGCCGACGTCGTGCACTACTACGCGGCATCCTCGCCCACCCAGGTCTTCAACCAAGCCGCGCGGCAAGTGGCGCAACAGCAGCAGCGCACGTTGTCGGAGAACGCTCGGGCGCTGGCCCTGGTGAACATGGCCATCAGCGACAGCCTGGTGGCTGCGTTCTACAACAAATACCACTACAACTTCTGGCGACCCGAAACGGCGATTCGTGCGGGCGCCACCGATGGCAACCCCAAGACTGAAGCCGATCCGGCCTTCCTGCCATTTATCCTGACACCCTGCTTCCCAAGCTATCCCTCCAATCACGGCAGCGGAAGCGGCGGGGGCGCCGAGGTACTCAGACGGCTTTATGGGGAAGCCGGACATGCGATTGTGCTGTCGAATCCAGCCACTCCGGGTATCGTGTTGAGCTATACCTCGTTTACCCAGATAACCGACGACATCTCCGACGCACGCGTGTATGGCGGGATCCATTTTCGAACCGACCAGGACGCCGGAGCCGTGCTCGGCCGGGCCGTGGGGGCTACAGTCTACAGAAGCAACTTGCGTCCCGCACGCGAAGAAAACTGAAGCACAACTCGGGATTCGATGGGTGGGCTGGGGTGGTTGTGCGGTCGATCTGTCCGCTGGAGAGACGGCACCCATCCCCATTTCGCAGTTGTATGCTCAACTGACAGGCTGATGCCGCAACTCATCCATCATGAATGACTTCAACGAAAAAATGAAAATAGGTATCGGCAGACGGGGCAGTGTGCCGGCAAGTGCCGCTCGCTGATTACACCGGACGTTGGATGGGGTCGCGCTGAGAACTCCGTTGCGGCCCGCACCGCTTATTGCTTTGTCACCGTGATGCTGTTTGCGGTGGTTGTCAGCGTGTACCCCGCTGTGCTGGTTGTGAACGATCCGCTGAGCGAGCCGAACGTCAGAGCGGTGTACATCTGACCCGACTTCGGGGGATGCTTGGGGTTGATGGTCACGTTGAGGGCGCCTGACAGTGTGGCGTTCGAGTTGACGTGGAGCGTCGAGCCGAACTGCTCGGTCAGCGCACCTGCGCCCGTCTGGGTGTAG
>DASXXV010000103.1:0-30224 GCA_036502905.1 Occallatibacter sp.
GTGTCGACGTCGATCAACTCGCCGGCCTCACTCTCACTGAAGCAGCGCGGCGCATCCGTTCCGGATCGGTCACCTCCACCCAGCTCACCCGTGCCTGCCTCGAGCGGATCCGCATCTATAACCCCAAAGTATTTGCCTACATCACCGTGCTCGGCGATATCGCCCTCGCCAAAGCGGCTCAGCTCGATCAGGAAGCCAAGGCCGGAAAATTCCGCGGACCCCTGCATGGAATTCCCGTCGCCCTGAAGGACAATATCGACACCGCCGGCATTCGCACCACCGCCGCCAGCAAAGTCTACGACGATCGTATTCCCACCGAAGATGCGGAGGTTACGCGCCGCCTCGCCGCTGCAGGAGCGGTCTTCATCGGCAAGGCTAACCTCGATGAATTTGCTGACGCCGTCAGTTACTTCGGCTCCGTGCGCAATCCCTGGGCGCTCGACCGCGATCCCAGCGGCTCCTCCAGCGGTTCCGCGGCTGCGGTCGCCACCAACCTGGCCTATGGCGCCCTCGGCACTGATACCGGTGGCTCCATTCGCCTTCCCTCCGCCTATTGCGGAACCGTGGGCATCAAGCCCACCTATGGCCTTGTGCCCATCCGCGGCATCGTCCCCCTGGCTTTCTCGCTCGATCACTGCGGACCCATTACGCGTTCCGTGGAGGATGCAGCCCTCATGCTCAACCCCCTAGCCGGGTACGACCGCTTTGACATCACCAGCGTTCGCCACGACAAGGAAGACTACGTAGCCGCTTCCAGGCAGCCCGTGTCAGGTTTTCGTCTTGGGATTCCCCGCGCGCCCTTTTTCGATCATCTCGATGACGACACCTCGCGTGCCGTCGAGGCTGCTCTCGGGGTTCTTCAGAAACTCACTAAGAACATGAAAGACGTCTCTCTTCCTTCTACCAATGCCTACACCTGGGCAAGCCTCAACAGCATCGGAGACGAGATCTACGCCTACCACGAAGAACTTCTTGAAATGAACGCGTCGCGTTATTCTCTTGCGCTCCGGCTCCAATTGCAGTCCATGAAGGATGATCTCAACGCCCGCCCGGCCAGCGCCCGCGTCACTCAATACATCCGCCATCGTGCCGATATGGAGTTGTTGCGTCGCACCGTCGACGACGCCTTCACCGATTTCGACCTGGTTGTGCTGCCCACTCTCCGCATCGTTCCGCAGAAACTGAGTTATGTCATTTCGCAGGAGGAATCCGTCGCTCCGCGCAATCCTGACATCATGGACCTGGATAACTGCACGCCGTTCAACATCTATGGACTGCCCGCAATCTCCGTTCCCTGCGGATTCAGCAGCGACAACACCCCCATCGGTCTCATGATCGCCGGCCCGCACTTCTCTGAAGGCAAAGTCCTCGCCCTCGCGCGCGCTTATGAGCAGGAGGCCAAGTGGGACTGTCGCCGCCCGCCGCTCACTCCTGACACGCCGGTGCCTCCCATCCGGGCCAAAGCATGATCGCCATGCGCGTCAGCGTGGACCGCTGGTCGCTGCTATCAGCAATTGAAGTAGTTCGCCCGCAGACGGCCCGCCACCGTGGTGGCGGAGTGCTAGCATTGATCGATTCACTGCAACTGAAAACGAGCGGCAGGTGATCTAAAGGATCTGCTCGATTATCTCAGTCTCAATTCTGAACCTGGATCTTCCCAGCGGACGAATACTCGTTTTCCTCATCGCCCTCCGGCAGGTCGTCTTCGTCAAATGGAGACTTGATCATGAAAGCTCCGCGCATAATCAGCGGAGTAATCAAAGTGGTGAGAAGCACCACCGTTACCATGACCGCGACTTCCGGCTCGCGAAAGATGCCGGTGCTGGCCCCCATCGCGGTCACGATCAGCCCCACTTCACCCCGGGAGATCATGCCGCATCCGATGCGCAGGCTGCGTACGCCGCCCATGCCCATGGCCAGCGCAGCAGTGCCGCATCCGATGAGCTTACTGACTACCGCCACCGCGAAGATGACCGCCAGCAGCAACCAATGCCCGCCGAGAGCGCGGAAGTTGCTGGATAATCCGATGGAAACAAAGAAGAGCGGAATCAGAAACCCGTGTCCGATGGCGTAGAACGTGCGCTCAATGAGCGGCTTCAGCTTCGTGCCTGCGAATACATATCCGAGCAGGTAGGCGCCGGTAATCCCCGCAACGCTTCCCAGCCACTCGGCACTAACGGCATAGAGGAGAACCAACGCAAGAACGCAGCTTGTGACGCCTTCATTGACGTCAAGTTTGCGCACCAGGCGCATGAATGGGTCGGCCCAGCGCTGAGCAGCGGCATACGCCACGACGAAGAATACGCTCACGCAAACGGCAATCAGCGTCATCTGGAGGACGAGGGGATGACGGCCTGCCCACGCCACGTGGTGATTGAGCCAACCGGAAAGTAATGGAGCGACACCGAAGGCAGCCGCGCCCCCGGTACTGCAGGAAGCGGCGAGGAACGCCAGCACAAACAAGCCCATCACGTCGTCGATAACGGCCGCGCCCAGAATCACCGAAGCCTCGGTGGATGTCATCTTTCCGGCATCCATCAACGTTCGCGCGGAAATCGACACGCTGGTTGCGGTCAGCGCTCCGCCGAGAAAACAGGCGGTACCCCAAGATAGTCCGAACAGGTGGGCCGCGCTGGCGCCGAGGCAAAACGGCCAGATCACTCCCGACAGTGCGACCAGGAACGCGGTGACGCCGGCTTCGCGCATGCGATCGATGTCGGTCTCCAAACCGGCGATGAACATCAGGACCAGTCCACCGATTTGGGCGATGAGGAGAAAGGCGTCTGCGGCCGGCGTACCACTGAACAGGCGCATATGAAGCAGGTTCAGGCACCCTGGGCCGGCCACGACTCCCACCAGCAATTCCCCCAGAATTGCCGGTATCCCGAAGCGGGAGCAGAGACCGGCGATCACTTTTCCGGCGGGAAGCAGAATGGCAATCAACAGGGCCAGTTGCAGGGTAGGAGGCATCCGCGTTTACTTGGTTCCCACCAGTGCAGGGAGAGTGGACTGCTCCTTCGAACGGCGATTGAGGCGAAGCATTTTTGAAAGCAGGCCGGCGTACCCGCCGCGCTCTATGCCTTCGCGCAGCATAGTGCGGATGGTTGCAGCCTGGCGGCGAGCCATTTCGGATTGGGCCGCATTCGCGGCGAGCTGCGCCGCCTTGTGGGTCTCTTCCGCTGCGGGTTGGCAGATGCGCAGGCGCATGAGCAGTTCGCCATACTTCAGACGCGCGATAAAGCAGTCGGGTGCCTGCTCCACCGCGACGCGCAGCTCCTCCATCGCCTGCTGCGCCTGCAGATCGACGCAGAGCGCCATGCCCAGGAGCACGCGTAACTCGGCAACTTCGGGATGCAGGTCGACGGCGCTGCGAAGCTGGGCGACAAGCTGGGCGCGCTCCGGGGCCTCAAGGACACGCGGATCGCGAAACATTCTGTGCACTTGCAGTGTCGTGTCGCTATTCAGCATCCTCCCGAATTCAGCCGGAACAGATTCACGCCCCGCAATCATCAGACCCGGGGCATCGGTTTCGATCTCGATCTCTCTGGTGGCGATATTCATCATCCCTCCAAGGACACAGGCAGATTGGAAAAAATGCAGCAGGACATGGCAGATGTCCTGCTGCCAGGAGAATGCTCCAAAAACGCCCTGCTAGGTAGCCAGGGCGACCTTTTTCGCGGCCATCAGGTACTCGGGTTCGGGAGCGAATACGAACTCGGGATAGCCGAGCTGTCCCATCTCGGGAATATCGAGTCCCGCGACTTCGGTCTCGGCCGAAACACGCTGGCCAATCACGACGTCGAGTACCCAGTTCATCACGAAGCTGAACGTGAATACGAAACCAACCAGCGTGGATACGCCGATGAGCTGCGCAACCAGTTGGCTCGCGTCACCGTAGAACAGACCGGTGACCGAGCCGGTAACTCCGTTCCACGATCCTCCATAATTGCTGGTGCCGTCGGCGAATAAGCCCACCGAGATCACGCCCCACAACCCGCAAGTGCCGTGCACAGAAATGGCGCCGACCGGGTCGTCGACTTTGAGCGTGTTTTCCACGAACGTGACGCTGACGCATACCAGAAGACCGGCGATGAAACCGATGATGGCGCTTCCGGTAGGGTTAACGAAGCCGCTAGGCGCGGTGATCGCCACCAGCCCGGCGAGCAGGCCATTGCCAGCCATCGAGGCATCAGGCTTGCCTTTGAGCGACCACATGTAAAGGATCGAGCCGAAGGTTCCGGTGCAACCCGCCAGCATGGTGTTCACCGCAATCGAGCCGATGCGAAGGCATCCGGCACCGGACGCGCCCAGGGTGCTGCCGGGATTGAATCCGAACCATCCAAAGGCGAGAATGAAGCAGCCGATCAGCACCGCCGAAATATCGTGGCCGATGATCGCATTGCTCGAGCCATCACGATTGAACTTGCCAATGCGCGGTCCGATGATCAACGCGACCGCCAATGCCGTGAGGCCTCCAACCGCGTGAACAACGCCCGATCCGGCAAAGTCCGCATAGCCCTTGCCGAGGCCGACGTTGCTGCCGAGCTGTGCCAGCCAGCCGCCGCCCCATGCCCAGTTGGCGTACAGCGGATAGGTGAGCGCACCCATGAGGATAGAGGATACGGCGAAGGTAAGGAACTTCCAGCGCTCGGCGCATGCGCCCGTGACGATGGTCAGTGCCGTATCCATGAACACCATCTGGAACAGGAAGATCACCATCACGCCTACGTCATAGGTGTGACCGCTGAGGAACATGCCGCTCTGGCCGAAGAGGCCCCACGTCTTTCCGAAGAGCGAGAGCGTGTGTTCGCTGGCCAGGGGCTGCAGCCCCCCGAGATTGCCGTTGCCTGCGGCGCCGCCCATCTGAATTGCGAAGCCGATGAGCCAGTATGCAAACAGGCCGCACCCGTACACGAAGAAGTTCATCATATACGTGTGGTTGGCGTTCTTGACCCGGCAGAGTCCTGCTTCCACCATTGCGAAGCCGGCCTGCATGAACATAACCAGGAACCCGCAGATCAGCGTCCATGTAAAGTTGACGCCGATTTTGTTCTGGCCCACCTGGTTGGCGACATCAGCGAGGGTGAGGCCGGTTTTCGGGTCGCTTACGGGCACATCGTTAATCGTGCCGGTGATCGCGCCTCCGGGATCCCCGGCGGCCAGTGTCGTGGTTGCAGGTGCCTTGGCAGCGGCGTCTTTCAACTCCGCTGCGGATGCCGACGGTGCGGTATCGGCGTGAGCCACCGCTCGTGCGCCAGCCCACAACACCACCGCGATGGCGCAGATACAAAATGCGAAGCGAGCATTTCTCATCAATTCAGCTCCAGGATGGGATTTTTGGTTGGTGTGGGCGAGCTAGGCTTTCCAGATCGCATTCTTGTTGGCGGCGGCAGGCAGGATCACAAGAACGCCGAAGAGAGAAATGGCCAGGCCGACAATCGCGCTGACCATTCTGCCGGTCACGTTCGGAGTCAGGTGCAGTCCGACAAGCACGACCAGCCAGCCGCCTAGTGCAAGGGCTAATCCGGCCAGCTTCAACGCTGCGGGTTGTTTCCCCTCGGCCGTCGGCCCCTCGAGAGGCTTGATCCTGAAGAATCTGAAGAACGAGAAACCGATGATCGCCAAGCCGGCTACCAAAGCCACCTTGCCGATCCCGGAGGCACTGAATGCCAGCCCCGCTGCGGCGACCGTGATGCCGGCAACGAAAACTGTGAATGATTTGCCCTGCGATGTTGTTGCAGCCATGAACACTCTCCCTCAGTCTTGTCTTAAAGTTGTGATTCGGAGATGGGATGTGCAGCTAGAAGGCCCGCGACGGCCCCTGCAGCACGCCGGATGCCAGCGTAAAGTGAAACCCACACAACCGCGCCCGCATGACAACTGATGCAACCCGTTCGAGCACTTCATTCGTCCGCGAAACGCTTCCCGTCATCATCAGTTCGAGTTCGTCGCCAACGTCGCGATACATCCGCAATTCTGCGTTCATCACGGAAGGAAAGGAATGGAAGATCATGCGGCGCAGGTCGAGAGCGTCTCGGAGCGCCTGCAGAGTCTCGTTCTCGCGCGCAAGGCGCGGCGGCAAGTCGGCATCCCATGGATCCGCGGGCCGCATCAACCAATCGCATTCCACACACTCGGGCACCCATTCGAGACGTAGCAGCTTCAACGGTTCACGCGATAACTCACCGGTGCGAAGCTTTTTGCGTGCACTGCGCACGAAACTTGCGGCCTCGCGAATTGGCTTCATCGTCTGCCCATCGCCTGCAGCAGTGCTTTCTGTGCAGGCAGAGCCAGGAACAGGATGAACTGCGCCAGCACTGTCAATTCCGCAACCATCGGAACGCCCCATTCCATGCGCACGACAACCAGGAGGAGCACCATTGAGGCCCACTGCCAGCGGGTGCGGCGCAAACGTTCCAGGCGATCGGTGAGGACGAAGAGTCCACCAGACGTGACCTTCAGACTGTCGAACGTGGTCGCGCGCGCCCGAAAACACGCTACCGCGAAGAATCCCGAAAGTAACAACTCCAGAAGCAAAGCCTGCTTACTCAAGTACCCCTCCGGAAGCGACACGTCGGCGAAGTCTTAGTCGACCAAAGGTTGCGTTGTTTATGTGGCGCGTGCTCACCCGCAGCATCCGGAATAATGATCCGGCGAGAAAGGGGGCCTCATGTCGCGGCCCCATACAATCCACCATCCTCGAGCCATCGGGGTGGAGTCACGATCAAGTTAGGCTGAGAGTAGAGTGCCGTTCACATGGCTACAATCTATACCTTGGTATATCGAGGCAGTTTTCGTAAGGACCACATAAGGATTCGCGAGGAGAGCACGTTTCAATCTCGCATCCTGACATTCGACTGTTGAAACGCCCCCACATTCGCGTGAAACGTCTTATACCTGTTCAGGCGTCTGGGCCCGTAGATTGTCTCTATATTTGATCTGCAGCAGAGCTAAACATGTTTAAGTACGACTGCAATTTGGTCCAACGAGCAACAGGCCTTCGTTAAAGCTCCCATCGCTGTATCTGTCCGGGCGCTCGTTCCCAGCTCACCGGTCCGCGGGCTCGGCTTCATTCCGAACCTCATAGAGACGAAACTTCTTGGAGGCAGGAGCCTTCGACCCGGATTCCCGTTGAAGTTCCATCAGCTTTTTCACCAAAGCCGGAATTTCATCCTTGCGTCCCGTTTTGCGCAGGGCCAGGAGCAGGTGATAGATCGCCTGTTGATCGTTGGCATCAATCGCCAGAGCGGCGCGGCTGTGCTCGATTGCCTTTTGCGGCTGTCCGAATTCGACGTATACCGCGGCGAGCAGATCGTGCGCGGCAACCATCCGGGGCTCGAGTTCGAGAGCCCGTGTGGCTTCCTGGATCATCTCGTTGAATTCCGCACTTCCCTCGGGCTTGCTCTCGCCCTGCAAGGCTTCAGCCAGGAGGTAGTGCGCATAGGCTTCTTCGGGATGCGCTCTGATTGCCGCGCGAAAACTGGCGATGGCCTTCGCCGAATCGTGCTGCTGCGACCGCACGATGCCTTCGGCGGCGCGCAGGAAATGGAGTTGCGGATCGATGCGGCTGGCCGCATCGAAATCATTTGCCGCCCGGCTGAATTCTCCAAGCTGGGTGAGAAGCACTCCGCGCACCAGGTAAAGCCGCGGTTCTTTTGGTAACTGCGTCAGTCCCGCGTTCAGAATATCGATACCCACCTGCGGCGAGGCATGGTCGAAAGACAGCATGGCGAATTGCAGGTAGGCATTTACGTTATCTGGAGCGGCGAGGATAGCTTTGCGGAGAAGGTCGACAGCCTGGGCGGTCTCGTTGACGGATTCGTGGATATCGGCGGCCAGCGCAAGGGCGTCGACATTGGGCGGCGCCTGGTCCAGGAGCGTCTGCAGGCTCTTGAGCGCGTCCTCCGGTCGATGCGCGTTTTGCTGTGCCAGCGCCAGGTTGTAACGTGCTTCCGGTCGCGCCGGATCGAGCGCCAGCGCATCCGCAAAGGCCGCCACAGCTTCGTCGGGGCGCTCCAGCAGCGAGAGACAAATGCCGTACTCGGTGAGAGCTTCCCGCTGGCCGCCGAGGGCCGAACCTGCCTGGTGGAAATGCTGGACGGCATCGCCGCACTTGTGCGCGTGAAAATCCAGCACGCCAAGCATGGCGTTCGAGGTCGGATCATCGGGATGAAGTGCCAGAATCTTCTCGAGCGCCGGCTTCGCACTCGCGTCTCCCAATTGGAACGCGGTCTGGGCTGTTCCTTCCAGCGCGGGCAGAAAGTTAGGCGCAAGCTTCAGCGCACGCTGGTAATGCGAGAGGGCCAGGCGCAAATTGCCCAATCCGGCCGCGGCCATTCCGCGCAGCGTCCAGAACCGGTAGTCTGTGGGATGCGAGGCGAGTTCCGCCTTGCACAAATCCTCGGCACGGGCGAAATCATGACTGCGCAGGGCACTGCTGATGCTTACTACTGCAGCTTTGCCGCCCGGATCGCCCGGGGCTTGAGTTCTCGCGACAGACAGTGAGAGCCATGGCACCAGCAGCAGAAGAAGAACGGTTCGTGTCATTCCCGTGTGGATCGTGGAACCCATGTTAATTAACCCTGCGTTCTCCCTCATTCCAGGTGCAACCCTCAGGGCCGAATCGATTCCGTGAGTTCGGGCTCCACGTTGTCGAAGAAAATTCCCTGCAACCGCGCACTTTCCATTCCGGAGAAATGCACCTTGATTGTATGCCGTACGCCGGGGGAGATCTTCGACAGATCGGCATAGAAACCGACGAAGGTTGCAGGTTCGACGCGGCCGGCGCTGTAAGCCGGTTTGAAGACAACCGGCTTGTCATCGAGTGTGGCCGTCACGACCGCAGAGTCATTGCCATCCGCGGACTGGGCAAACAACAGAAGCCGCTCCGGCGCCAGCCAGGTCGAGTCGTAGTCCTCCCGGGTCCATGGGATGGGCCAGGCCCGCTTGCGCGCGCTGAGTTGGTCGAAAATTCGTTGCGGAACTTCGAAACTGCCCACCAATTCGCCGCCGGGTGCTTGGGTAAGCGCAATCCCCTGCGCCTGGCCGAAACATTCGCCGTCGAAATGGACCTCGGCATCGATATATCTGCCGGTCTGCTTGAACTGCGTCGTCTTGCCATTCACGGTGACGCGGGAGACCCGCTCGTCCGCCGGCAGCATGACCCCGACGGTCTGTGATGTCCCGGGCTCGCCGGCGACATGCGTGAGCGACAAAGATGTTGCACTGAGCTCTGCGCGGGGCGCCACGCCGGCGGATACGGCGGCTGCGTTGAACACGGCCGGTTGCTCGAGGTGTCCGGCCGGAGTGATCTCCAGCACCGTCGCGCTGGTGCCATCGAGTACCAGGTGCACGCGGTCGCCGCGACTCCAGACGCCGGCCTGTTGCTTTCCTAGCGCCCGGCCCGAAAAGGGATAGAGCTCCTTAATGATGTATTGCGTCCCGCCGGTCAGGCCGATGCTTTCATCAAGGGAGAGATCAGCGGGGAGTTGCTTGTAGTTGGGATTGAACAGGAACAGAAAGCCTTCATCGCCCACAACGGCGGCGGTCCCGTCCACGTGGCCCAGGGCGGGCTGCTCCAGGATGGTGCGCGCGTGGAGCAGGTACTCCTTGTTCTGTACGGTCCAGTTCAGCCATTCCCGGATCCAGGCCTTGTCGGCCGCGGAGAAATGACGCCACTCCTCCGGATCGCGCGCCGGAATCATGTCCACCACGTTGTTCCATCCTGCGGTAGCGATGGACGAGAGAAAACTGTAGCGGTAGCCGAGATAGTCCCAATCGCGCGTCTTGAAGCGCGTGTACATCATCTCCGCTTTGGGAGCTTGCCCGTCGGCTGCGGGCAGGCTGCGCGAGCGTTCGGTCTGATGAGTCGCATAACCGGGAATTACTTCTTCCGGCGCGAACTGATAATTCCTGTACCAGTAATTCACGAACCGCATGCGGTTGGCCGAAACGCGATCGAAGTGCAGGTCAGGATACGGCTTGAAGCTCTCGGGTTGTTCGTCGGTTCCGGTCGGGTGCGGATAGCTGCCGGCCAGCCAGCTCCACGGTCCATAGATTTGGTAGCTCTGGCGCCCGTCGATCACGATTTCGGGGAACTCACGGCGCAGGGTTTCAATCACTCTGCGCCAGCCATTCCACTGCGCGTAGCTGCTGCTGCCCGGCACATTCAGGAAATCGTAATCGAATGAGTACCCCGCGATACCGGTGCGCTTCTTGAATTCGACCAGGTTACGGATCAGGTAATCCTGAAGGGAACGTGAAGCGAGGGTTGCATATTTTGCGTTGGGATCTGTGAAGGATTCACCATCTTGGCCGGGTCCGCCTTGCACGATCCACGAGGCGTCCTTCTCATACGGTATCGACGGATAAACGTAGGCCAGTAGACCGATGCGCTTTTGCTTTGCATACGCCAGCATTTCCGACACGCTCGCGGGGATGGGGTCCTTTGCCGGATCCCAAGCGCTCCGTCGGATCTGCTGGCCCATGCCGAGCCAGAGGACATATTCCCATCCCCAAGTATCCACGCTGTGGGTGCGCACCGCTGTCTGGGAATTGCCCGGCGCATAGAGCAGTGTCTGAATGCCGAGTTCGGCAGCGGAGTCGATGATGCGCTTGTACTCGGCGCGTCCTTCCGCGGTTCCGGCGTCGATCTGGTAATCGTTCAGGGTCCAGCCCACGAGCACGCTGATGGGGTCCGGAGCTGGATGAATGAGGAATGCGCGCACGCACGCGGTGAAGGCGTCCACCTCAGCCTTGTCCATGCCGTCAGCGGGCGAGTCGTGAGGTGCCAGGTGCCATTCCTTCACCATCTCGCGCGCATTGCGTGTTCCCGTCAGGCGATACGCGCCGATGGAGGCGACGTCGCTCGTGAATTCTCCCCAGGAAGATTGCCACTGCATCTGCGGGGCGTACGAGATGGTCGTGGACTGACCCTCGCGACGCACCTCGAGAAACGGATTCTGTACCGTAACAAAAGCGCCGTCTCCATCGCCAAAGCGCAGGAACTCGCCATAGCCCTTGCCGGGAAGCGACTTCCAGCTTTGCTCCAGGGTCTCGCCGAGGTGCGGTACGTACACCGAAGGGACGAAGTCGGACTGTACAGGAGTGCTCACCTTTAAATCCCAGGGCACCATGCTCCTGACAGTGAATGTCGTTTCCGGGGCGCTCATGATGCGCAATTGTTTGCTGACGAAACTCCATCCTGGCTGGATGGAGTAAACGGCCTGGATACGCCAGGGAGACATCTCGTATTCATAAGCGACCTCATTGCCGGCGCTTTTACGGATCGTGGGATGTACATCCGCGCTGCGCAGTGTGCGCTGATCGACGCTGATCGACCATTCGTCCGCCGACAGTTCGATGCGCGATCCTGAGGCCGAATCGGTAACGGAAGTCAGGCCGCGCGGACCGAAATCGGCAACCGCGCGGTCATTCTTCAATTTGATCTCTTCTGCAATGCAGGTGGAACACAAAGCCGGGAACAGTAGAAGCCCCGGAAAAAGCAAACGCAACAGGCGCAACATTTATGCCCCTTGTAGAAGCTTGGAAAAAAGATAAGCAAAGAAACAAGAATTGCTTTTCAATGACCTGATGGCAGGCTGGGAAGGCCCGACGCAAGTAAATCGCGCCAGGCCCTCAAGTTGGGTGTTTTGCTAGAAAACGAACCGCGCTGCCACCTGCATGTTGCGAGGCTGCAAGTTGCTGTTGATGGTTCCGAAGTTTGCACTCGCATCGCCCCAATTCGCATGCGAGCCGAGATCGTTCAGATTCACCCGGTTGAACAGGTTGAACGTGTCCAGTCGCAATTCGAAGCTCAACCGTTCAAAGATGTTCGTCGTCTTTTTGACTGTCAAATCGGTTTGCGCAAATCCGGGATTGCGGAATTGATTGATCTTCTGACTGCCTTCCGTTCCCGTCGCCTTGAAGTCAGGATTTGCGAACTGCGCGTGCGAGATGATCCCCGAGTCCACCACGCCTGTGTATTGATACGACTTGCGGTCGTGCTTTTGTTTATAGCTGAGCGCGTTCGGAAGGTTGTGATTCAAGCCGTCCGCCGCATAGTTCCCGCTGTTGGCGGCAAAAGCGAAATGTCCTGCCGCCAATTCACTGGCATAATTGTCAGCCGTGACGGTCACATTCGCAGTATCCACCAGTGCCATCTGGTTGTCGTTGTAAACATAGAAGGGGGTACCCGATTGCAGAACCGTGGTGCCTCCCAGAGCCCAGCCGGACGTCAGCCTGTCAGCGAATCCACCCCTGCCTTTGAGACCGGGAAGATCGTAGCTCCAACCCAGCGAGAATCGATTGGGCACATCCCAGGGAGAAGGACTGTACCATTGGTCGATGTTGTACGATGTGCCCCCCGTGGCCGTATATCCGCTGGGGTAATTGTTGGAGTTGTCCTTGGATGACGAGTAGGTGTACGACGCCGTAAGAAAGCCCCGCTTGGCGAAGCGCCCCTTCATCGCGGCAATGAACGCACTGTAGTTCTGCCGTGCGCCGTTATAGGCGTAAGTAATGCCGCCAAAGCTGTGATTGAGCCGCGTCTGGATTCCCGATCCCGTCCACACTCCGCTGGAATCGAATGCCGGATGCTGGACCAGGTCTCCGGGAATCAGGTTCAGATCGACCCCGTACGAAGTGTTGCCTGTGTTGCCGCCCCCAACAACGATATTGTTCGAATGCGATCCGGAGTAGCCCAGGCTGGCGGTCAGATCCTGGCTTACCTGGCGTTCCATTGCCGCTGACCAGGTCAGCGTATTTGGCGAAGACAGACTCACTGCGGTGCCTCCGACGCTGATCTGCGATCCCGGAATGCCGCCCTTCGCATCCAGCGGCGCACCCACAAACCCCGGGTACTGGAATCCGAAGGGATAGTGATTCTGCGTGCCGTAGCTGAAGATAGGAGCCGCGGTGGACCCGTTGTTATAAAACGTTGGCACAACAAAGCCGGGCGGATTGCCCTTGAGGCCGTTCTCCGCATTGCCCAGGGTGAATAAATCGTGGAACAGCCCGAACCCTCCGCGCACTACCCATTTGTTGCTGGCGAACGGATCGTAAGCGAAGCCCAGCCTCGGGCTGAATATCCAGTTCATGTCGTGGTTGAACACATTCGCCTGCTGCTTCATCACCCCATTTGCAACTCGTTGGGCCATATTGGATCCGTTGGCAAGATGAAAGTTGGCCAGCACGGTTCCTTTCAGTGCGACATAAGGATTGCCGAAGTTGTCGTAGCGGATTCCATAGTTAACCGTGAGTTTGCGGTTGGCCTTCCAGGTATCTTCGGCGAATATGCCGTAAGTGGTCGCCTTGTAACCGTAATTCCCCGGCGCAGGTTGGCCGCTGACCGGGTCGTACGACAGTCCGGTTTCGGTGTATGGATTGTCGTTGATGAGATCAATCATATTCTGGAAGTAAAAGTTCGCCTGCCCGTAGGCGCCCGCAAACAACGCCACGTCATCGCCGCGCCAGAGTTCGAATCCGCCCTTGAGACTGTGCGATCCCACAATCCTGGTAAGAACATCGCGCCAGTGGTAGGAGTGCTGGATATAGTCGCCTTCGGCAAATCCGTTTCCCCATCCCGTGCCCAACTGGTTCACGTTCACAATGGGAACCGTGAACAATCCTGTCTTTGGGGAGAATCCCTCGATCCTGTTGTAGCCGAAAATCGCCTCGTTAAGCATGTTCGGCGAGAACGTGTGGGTCTCGTTTACCTGCAGCGAAAAGACATAAAAGGCGTTCGTCGTCTTGAAATCGGGACGAACGGCCGGGCCGCCGCCCGAGATGGTGTTGCGGAAAAAGTTTCCGTAAATGCGATCCTTGTTGAAGTATTTGTCGAGGCGGATGTTGTACTGCTTGGCGTTGTAGTAGCTGGAGGAATTAAAGTGCCCTGTGTCGAACACCGGGGTCGCGCAGGGAATGTTGTCGTACGAGGCGGGCAGGTTACCGGTGCCGCTGGCGCAAGCGGTCTGATCCGCCGCCGGAAGAATGTTGCTCCAAAGCTGCCCGGCGGTAGAGGCTACCCCGGAAGTTGTGGCGCCGCCCGGCTTGTACTTGGCCATTAACTGGACCTCGGGGCTGTTCGGCTGCGCCGATTGCGCGAAGGCCAGAAAGGCAGGATCTTCGTAGCCCACCAGTTGCCCGCCATTCGAAGCCATGGAGAGATACGGCTCATATCCGACGAAGAAGAAGAACTGCTTGTGCGGAATGACAGGGCCGCCCAAGGTGAACGACATGTTGGACGTGTGATATGGATTCAGTTTCTGCGGCTGCGGCACACCGAATTCTCCGCGCGCGGTAAGTTGCTGCGAGGTGTAATAGAGGCTGGCAATTCCATGGAAGTCGTTGGTTCCCGATTTGCTCGTCATCACCGTCTGGATGGAACTGGCCCGGCCATAGTCGACCGTATACGTATTGGTCTGCACGCTGATTTCCTGGACCGCGTCGGCGTTGGGCGTGAGATTGATGACCCCTGGACGGATGCTGCTGGTCACGTCCATGCCGTCCACGACGTACTGGTTGCCATTGGCCCCGCGCCCGTTCGCGCTGGCGTCCACCCAGTTCTCCGGAGCGAAGTTAGTCGAGTTATTCGTGCCCGGAGATGCCTGCCCGCCGCGCCCTGTCACTCCGGGCGCAACCGTCATCACGTTGGTTGGATTCCGCCCCGCAAGCGGCAATGTCTGCAAGGCTGTCGTGTCGAGCGTCTGCTCAAACCGGCTGTCGGAGGTGTCGAGTAGTGGAGCCTGTCCGGTGACCGTAACGGTGGATTGAACATGTCCCACCTCCAGGACCAGCGAAACATCGCGCACCTGGGCCGTGGCCAGATTGAAAGACACGGTCGCAGGCGCAAATCCCTGCACCGTGCCCGTCACTGTGTAGTTGCCGGGCGCGAGACTGGTGAATCGATAAACGCCGCTCTGATTGCTTACTGCTATCTGCTTGACGCCAGTATCCACGTTGGTGAGCTCGATGTTGGCATCCGGGACAACCGATCCCTTGGGATCGATCACCGTGCCCTGTACTCCACTCGTGAACTGCGCAAAACAGTGGAACGTCGACAACAGAAGCAGCAGCGGAACAAACTTCGCAACCTTGCGTATGGCTTCCTTCATGTTATTCTCCGAACCCGTTGATGCGGGTGGTTCGCGGTCTGACCGGGAGGTATCCTCCCGTCTCCTGTAATCCGTTGGTTGAAAACGTTTAGCCGAATCTTCGTCAGAGGAAGACACACCGAACCGTACTCCAACAAATCGACGCTCGCATAAGATGATGCGACCATCGCCGAGTAGTCCATTTGAACTACCTCTTGCGGGTTGCTGCACCCGGGTATCGAGCGTAAACTCCATCCAGTCGGCACATGAACAAAGAAGAACAATCCAGATCTGGCCGCTCCGTCCTCGTGCGTCCTCTTGCCATGAGTCTGTTATTGGTGGCGAGCCTGTTCGCTAATTCGTGCGGACCGGCGGGGCAGGAACTCATTGCCGTGATTCCGCAGACCGACGGGATGATGCTGTGGGACGCGGCGCATGCAGGGGCCGAGAAGGCCGCGGTGCACACCGGCTCGGCGATTTACTGGAATGCTCCCATGCGCGAGGATGATGTGGCGGCGCAGGTCCGGCTGGTCGACCGCGTGATAGCCAGCAAGCGTTATCAGGGACTGGTGATTGCGCCCACCCAGGCTCTTTCGCTCCTCAGCCCCGTACGCCGAGCCCTCTCACAGGGGATTCCCACTGTGATCATCGATTCTCCCCTGACCCTCCCGGCGGGAGGAAAGCTGGCCTACATCCTCAACGATGAGGAGGAAGCCGGCAGGCTCGCTGCCGACCGGATCGCAAAACTGCTCAACGGCAACGGAACCGTGGCTGTGCTGGGCATCGATCCTGACGTTCTGGGTATAACCACCCGGGCGCGCACACTCGAACAGACCCTTGCAGAAAAGTATCCCGGCATCCACATTGTCGAACGGCGGATAGGTTCGTTCAATGTCTTGCGGGAACGCCAGGTTGCTGAAGAATTGCTCGAATCCAATCCGGATATTGATGTGTATGTCGCGCTGTTGTGGACGACGCTCGACGGCCTGTTCTCTGCCATCGACTCCGTCCACCCGCAGCGGCCGATAAAGATCATCGGTTTTGATCTTGCAGGCGATCCGCCATTCGAACAAAGAAAAAATCTGGATTGCATCATCCAGGCAAACACAAAGCTGATGGGGCAGCAAGCGATCGAATTGATTCACTCCATTCGCCAGGGCCAATCGGTTCCCGCCACCACGCGTCTCAAGCCCCGCATCATCACGCGCGAGAACCTGTATTCCCCCGAGGTTGTCCAGATGATGTCCTACGACTGGAGCCTGGGCCGGTGGACGTGGAGTTCGACTCCATGAAGCTCCTGTCTTCATACCGGCGGGCTGTGCTGACCACGCTGGCGTTATGTGGTGGCGTAGCGGTTGCGCTTTTCTCCTGGCGCGGGTTGGCGCGCAGTCCTATCGAGACTCACTCGTACCAGGCCTCATTCGAAGCCGGCAAGACCGACGAATGGACCGCCCTGGGAGGAACGTGGGAACTGATGAACGGGCTCATGCGCAACGACTCCGACGAACGCGGCGCCAAATTGATAACCGGATCGCATCACTGGAAGAACTACTCGGTGGAAGCCGATATCAGCCTCCTTGGACAAGGCGACGCCGGCCTCATCATCCGGTCCGGCAACGAAGAGGAGGGTGTCGATGCCTACAGCGGGTATTATTCCGGAATTCGCACCATCGATAACTCGCTGGTCCTGGGCCGGGCGGAGCACGGGTGGAGGGAAGTCACAAAGAAGGTCTCCGTTCCCGGCGGCATTCAGCCATTCGCGCGTTATCATCTCAAGCTGCTTGCCTACGATTGTCAGACTGTTTCGGCCATCACCGGCGCATCGCACACAGCGCCTGTATCCATCGCCATCACAGATCCGAATTGCGTCACTTCGGGCCGCATCGGTTTGCGTTCGTACCGATCGGGAGGCACCTGGAGCAACGTGGTCATTCGACCCGCGCGATACGCTGACCTGGTGGCCATGTTGCGCAACGAGACCGACCGCGGCGTGCGCTCTCCCGGTATTCCTCCCCCCAATAACAACGCGGTATCGAGGGCACAGGCTCTCCTTTCTGCACAGCCTTCGCCGCACGTTCATGTACAGAGCGTTGAAAGCCTTCGCCTGACTTATCTGGCGCGAGCATCGCAGGCAACCATTCGCGGAGTCGTCGTCCTGAACTCGCCGCTGCTCTTCGTACAGGACCCGACAGGCGGCGTGTATATCAGGCGCCATCAGTCGCCGCCTCTCAAAGTGGGAGATGAAGTCGAGGTCACCGGCACGGTGCGCCCCGGGGACTTCGGGGCTGTCATGGAAGATGCCACTGTTCGATTACTGTGGGAAGGCATCCCTATGGCCCCCGTGTCAGTCACCGCGGCCCAGGCGTCCACAGGCAAATTCGATGCGACCTTTGTCGAGGTGCAGGGCCTGCTCACCGCCAAAGAGCACGGACCTGATAACACCCTCATCCTCAACCTGGAAGATGCGGGACAATCGTTCCGCGCGGTCATGAATCCGGGCCGCAGCGCCTATGTCTTTGACAAGCTAAAGACCGAAAGCAGGCTCAGCCTGCGCGGTGTCTGCGTCGTCGATTCTGCCTTCACTGATAATCTGACGCCCTTCGTGCTTCTGCTCCGATCCAGTGAGGACGTTAACATCCTCTCGGGACCGCCCTGGTGGAGCACCCGCCATGTGATTGCCCTATCCATTGTCCTCGTCCTGCTGATCCTGGCGACCATGTTCGTTTATCAGCGCGTAGAGAATTGGCGGCTGCGGGCAGTCCTGCAGGAACGGGAACGCCTGGCGCACGAGATGCACGACACCCTTGCGCAAAGTTTCGCGGGCATTGGATTCCAGCTGCAGGCCATCCGCAATAATTTGCCCGCTCGAGAATCCGCGGTCCACCAGCAACTCGAACTGGCCAGCGACCTTGTTCGCCATAGCCATGAGGAAGCACGGCGCAGTATTGCCATGCTGCGTCCCGAATCGCTGGAATCGGAGGACCTGCTGGCGGCGCTGGATCAGCATGCGAGGCGTCTCGTCGAGGGCGGCTCGATGCGCGTGATCTCGGAGCGGAGTGGGGAGGCCCGCCCCATTCCGCTCCGCATTGCAGATGCTCTGTTCCGTGTGGGCCAGGAATCGATCGCCAACTCCATTCGACACGCCCACCCCACGGTGCTGAAGATCATGCTTCACTACGGCGCGAACTCGGCATCGTTGCAGATCGAGGATAACGGTATGGGATTCGTTCCCGGTCCCGCGTTGCAGGGTTTTGGAATCCGAGGCATGCGCCGCAGAGCCCAGGCCATATCCGCAACTTTTCACCTCCGCAGTGCGCCCGGTGAAGGGACCCGGGTCGAGGTCACTGCCCAACTGCCTCCGCGAATTACCCTTGCTACCTCGCCCAGGCTTGCATGGAATTACCTGACGGAGTCCCGAAATCATGCCCGACGCTCGAAACTCTCGAATTCGCATTCTTATCGTGGATGATCACCCCGTGGTGCTGGCTGGCCTTACCAGCATGCTCAGCACGCAACCAGATTTCGATGTAGTCGGTTCAGCGTCCGGCGGCGAAGAGGCCCTGCAGATGCTGCGGAATGCCATCGCCGATATCCTCCTTCTCGATCTGCGCATGCCCGGAATGAGTGGAGTCGACACATTGCTTGCCGTTAAAACAGAACGCATCAGTGTTCGGGCCATCATTCTTACCAGTTTTGAAACCGACGAGGATATTTACCGTTCCGTGCAGGCAGGGGCGCAGGGATACCTCCTGAAGGGAGCCCCTCAAGCGGATGTCATTGAGGCAATTCATGCGGTTCACGCGGGCCGGCGCTATCTCCCAAGGCACATCGCGGCCCGCCTGGCCGAACGCATCATGCGCTCCGATCTCACCCCCCGAGAATTGGAAGTGCTCCAGATGCTGGCCCGCGGCCTCACCAACAAAGAAATAGGAAATGCTCTTGCGATCAGCGGCAACACGGTTCGGAATCACGTCAACAGCATCATCGAGAAGCTTGAGGTGTCGGACCGCACCGAGGCTGCGACAACGGCCATCCAACGTGGCATCATCGAAGTGCCGGGTTGATTCGTACGGCAATCCATTCGGAATTCGCGCGGAGTTCGGGCCTTCGGCATTGTCCCCAAAAACGCGATCGAGGGGTAATGTCGAAGTTCAGCCCTGGCTCGCTTGCGCGCTCTGCGGTTTTTGCTGCTGTAGAACATCTGTACCATGCGATCAGCATTGAAGTCCCTTATCATTGCTGCAAAACTCACCGAGGAGTTGGTCGTGCCGCCATTATCGAATCTCCTTGTCTCTCGCCGCCGCTTTCTGAATCAATTGGGACTTCTAGGGGTGACAGCCTCGTTGCCTTGGAGACGATTGTTCGCTTCGGAGAAGTCGCTTGGCTCTCCGCAGGGAATGGAGAGTGCTAGACCCATCATTCGAAATCGTGCGCCCCTTGCTCCCAGCGCCTTCTATGCTCTGCCTCTCGGCTCCATCCAACCGAGGGGGTGGCTCAAGAACCAGCTCGAAATACAGGCAGCCGGACTCGGCGGTCACCTGGATGAAACCTGGGCCGACGTGGGTCCCAACAGCGGCTGGCTGGGAGGGAAAGGCGAGTCCTGGGAGCGCGGTCCCTATTTCCTCGACGGGCTGGTCCCGCTCGCATGGACCCTTCACGACGATCGGTTGAAAGCAAAAGCGCAACGCTTCATCGACTGGACTCTTGACCACCAGGCGTCCAGCGGTATGATCGGGCCGGCGTCGAACGACGACTGGTGGCCGCGCTACGTGATACTCAAAGCTCTCACGCAATACCTGGAATTTACTGGCGATTCGCGCGTCATTCCCGTGATGGATCGCTACTTCCGCTACCAGCTCTCTGCGTTGCCAAATCGTCCCTTGCGCGACTGGGGAAAATTTCGCTGGCAGGATGAGTTGCTCAGTGTCCTCTGGCTCTATAACCGCACGGGGTCCGCTTACCTGCTGGACCTTGCCCGCTTGCTGCGCACACAGGGGTACGACTGGATGGCGCAGTATGCCGATTTCAAGTACACCAAAAAGATCGCCCGCGATTTCATCAAGCTCGACGAGGATCGCGGCCTGAGAGACATCTCGCTCGCCACCCACGGCGTCAACAACGGCCAGGCCATTAAGACCGGGCCGGTATGGTCACTGGTTTCCGGCAGCCGCGATGATGCTTCGGCAATCTTCAAAATGATCTCCGAACTGGACAAATACCACGGCCTGCCGAACGGAATGTTTTCCTGTGACGAGCATCTTGCCGGGCCCGATCCGTCGCAAGGCTCCGAGCTGTGCACGGTGGTGGAGTACATGTTCTCCCTGGAACAATCATTTGCAATTACCGGGGCTTCTGCACTGGGCGACAGGCTGGAGAAGCTTGCATTTAACGCGCTGCCCGGCACGTTCACCGACGACATGTGGGCGCACCAGTACAATCAGGAGCCCAACCAGGTGGAATGCAGCCTTCATCACAAGCCGTGGACAACCGATGGACCGGAATCGAATCTCTTTGGCTTGGAGCCGAACTTCGGCTGCTGCACCGCCAACTTCCACCAGGGCTGGCCGAAGTTTGCCAATAGCCTGTTCCTGCTCTCCGGCACACAGGACTCGGATGCCACCGATGGATTGGTAGCGGCTGTCTACGCCCCTTGCGAAGTGCATACCGTGGTACGGGGAATCCCGGTCCATGTTGTCGAAGATACGGGTTACCCATTTCAAGGCACAATCAGGCTCACGATCAATTCTTCCGCTCCTGCAGCCTTCCCGCTCCAGCTCCGAATTCCTGCATGGGCGGGCGGTACAGCGCTGCGCATCAATGGACAGATCCAGCCACAGCCCGCGCCCGGAAGCTTCGCGCGCGTGGAACGCACCTGGCGTCCCGGCGATCGCGTCGATATCGAGTTCCCCATGATTCCGCGCGTTTCTCGCGGATTCAACGATTCCGTTGCAATTGAGCGTGGATCCCTGCTTTTTTCCTACGGCGTCGGCGAGAGCTGGGTCAAGCTCGCCGATCGCGGTATGACGGCCGACTGGCAGGTCTTCCCTTCCACACCCTGGAATTACGCGCTCGCTCTCAATCCGGATGATCCTTCGCGATCGATCAAAGTGGCAGAATCGGAAGTTGGGGAAAGCGTCTTCACCAGTCGCCATACGCCGGTACGCCTCACCGTACCGGCCCGCAAGGTACCCGCATGGCGTGCGCAAGACGGCGTAGCGGACCCCCTCCCGCAAAGTCCTGTCAAAACAGATGCGCCTGAAGAGAATATCTCGCTGGTCCCTTACGCGGCCGCGAAACTGCGCATCTCCGCCTTCCCGCTTCTGGCGAGTACCAGGTAGTGCCGTCAGAGCTGCCCTGAGATGAAGAAGGGGATGCAAGCGAGCCGGCTACAAGCCCACAAACTGTTCAGATCTCCGCAGTTTTCGTTATAGACTCATTTGCACATCCGAATCTCCATTCGCCAGGGGCTCAAATATGCGTGCCGAAACGACTTCCCCGGAACACGCCGCCAGTCTCGTGAAATCCGACATGTGGCTGGACTACGGCGCATGCCATTGCCAGCCCGACGTTTTCGATCACGCGCTGGCTGCACGCAAAGATGAACTGGCCAACGTCAAGATCCGCTCCTGCCTGTCCATGCGCCCCCGCGCTGTCGTCGAAAACGATCCGGAAGGCAGGCATTTCCACATGTTCAGCTGGCATTTCACAGCCTACGACCGCAGGAAACACGATGCCGGCTGTTGCAACTACATCCCGCTGAACCTGGGAGAGGTGCCGGATTATTACCGGCGGTTTCTCGATCCCGTGGACATCGCCATCCTCAAAACCTGTCCGATGGACGATGGCGGATACTTCAACTTTGGCCCCACCAACATCTGGCAGCGTGCCGTCGTCGAACGCGCGAAGGTCGTGATCGTCGAGATCAATCGTGAGATGCCATACGTCTTCGGCAAGGAGAACGGCGTGCATGTGACGGAAGTCGATTTCATCATTGACGGCGATCATCAACCCTGCGCGGAGCTGCCCAATCCGGACCCTGGCGAGATTGACCGCACCGTAGCACGGCGCATCGCAGCCGAAGTCGAAGATGGCTCCTGCCTTCAGATCGGGATCGGCGGCATGCCTAACGCCGTATGCTGCTTGCTGCTCGAAAGCGGCGTCAAGGATCTTGGCATCCATACGGAAATGATGACCGACGGCCTTGGCCTGCTTTACCGTTCCGGCCGCGTAAGCGGATCGCGGAAGACCTTGGACCCAGGCAAGGTGACTTATACCTTTGCGCTGGGCTCGCGTGCCCTGTACGCAACCGCCAACCGCAACCCGGACATGTACTGCCACCAGGTGGACTATACCAACTCGCCGAATATCATCATGCAGAATGACAAAGTCGTGTCCATCAACAACACGACGCAGGTCGATTTGCAGGGCCAGGTGGCTTCGGAATCCGACGGCCACCGCCACATCAGCGGCACCGGAGGCCAGCTGCAATTTGTGCGCGGCGCATACGCATCCAAGGGAGGAAAGTCTTTTATCTGCCTCTCGTCAACCTACGAGAAACGAGGCGAACGCCGAAGCCGGATCGTGTTCAGCCTTACGGCCGGCAATATCGTCACCACCCCGCGGTCCGACGTAATGTACCTGGTCACCGAGTTCGGAATGGTCAACTTGAAGGGAAAGTCGGTCGCCGAACGCGCGAAGGCGATCATTGCGCTTGCGCATCCCGATTTCCGCGAGGGTCTCGAGCGGCAGGCCTACGAACACCGCTTGATTCCGCAGTGCGTTTCGTTTTCTTGACGAGCAAGTTAATCGAAATCTCATCGAGCCACTGTTAGTGTTCTCTTCTTACGTCGCCTTCGGGGCCTCGGGCGTCCGTGCCTTGGTTCTCCCCAGGGCCGCGGTAACGCACTACGAGAAGCGTGACATCGTCTGACTGGCTCGCACCCTCGGTAAACTTCTCGACCGCGCGCAATATTTCGTCTTGAAGGTTTTTCAAAGATGAATCACGATGCTGGCTGAATGCTTCTTTGAGCCGCCCTTCTTGAAACAGTTCTCTTTCTCTATTCTCAGCTTCCGTGACGCCGTCGGTGTAAAGCAACAGCGTGTCCTCGGGTTCGAGTTGGATACGGGTGGACGTGAAAGAGGCATCCTCAACCAAGCCAATGGGAAAAGAGCCCGTGGAGTACAGTTCGCTTACGTTTCCCCGGCGCAGCAACAGCGGAGAGGGGTGGCCGGCACGGACGAATTCAAGAGTGCCGTCCGCTTCGAGCAACCCGAAGAACATGGTGGCGTAACGACCCACCGCGGCGCGATCACACAGAAACCGGTTCAGGTGATCGAAGACCTTCACCGGATCGACTCCAAGGGTCATTCCGGAGAGAGCTCCCTGCAGCATGGTTGTGAGCAGTGCAGCACCCAGGCCCTTGCCGGCAACATCGGCAATCAAGACCGCGATGCGCCCGTCTGACAGGGGACAGACGTCGAAGTAATCGCCGCCAACCTCGTAACAGGGCCGGTGCATCCCGGTGATCGAGAAGTGCGGATAGTCGTGCAACCCTTGCGGAACAAGGGCCTGCTGGATCTCGCGGGCAATGCTTAGCTCCTGCTCCAGGCGTTGTCGTTCCCGCTCCTGCTCGATCAGCCGGGCTTTTTCAAGAATGCTTCCGGCCTGCGCGCCCAACGCATCCAGGATCTTCCGGTCCAGCGTGGAAAAGGTGGCGACTCGCTTGGAATCAAGATAGACAGCGCCCAGCAATTGCCGCGGGCTGGTTTCTGTCGAAGGATAGACCTGGGTGCGCGGCGTGCCGTACAGCGGGATCACGACCGACGAGCGCAACAGTTGGAGCATAACGCTCTGCGCGTTCTGCAGGTTTATATCCGCCAAGTTAAGATCCTCATTGACCACTGCGGATTTAAGTTCGATGGCGCTCCCGAGCACGGAGCGGCTGGGATTCATCGTTTCAGGCGCAAGCGCCTCGGCGTTGCGCCCCCGCGCCACCTTGACCTGCAGCACACCGGACTCGTCGGGCTCCAGAAGCATTCCACGGTCGGCCTGTGTAATCACGACCGCATGATCGAGCATGGTGGCCAATACGGATGCCAGCGGGAGCTGAGAATGCATCAGCGAAGTCGCCTCGAGAAGGAGCCTGAGCCCGTTCAGTTCATCGGACGAGTCGTGCCCCAGCGAGCCGAGAATACTTCGCAAATGCGTCTCAGCTTCTTCCTGGACGATTGCCTGCGAGGGCAGTCGAAACACAAGCTGGCAACCATCGTCGTTGCCCAGGCGGATCCGGTCTCCGTCTGCCAGCACTCTCACCTGGGCTGGTTCGCCGTTGACGAAGACGCCGCCGCGCTGACCGCGATCTTCGATGAAAACCCCGGAAGCACCCGCGGAAATGGCTGCGCACTTGCGCGAGATACGCAGGTCGTCGAGTGACAGGTGATTACCGTTCTCCTGACCCCGCCCGATCAGGAACGGAAGCTCAGTCATCGGTACCACCTTGACCGGGCGGTCAGAAAACAGGACCTCGAGATAAGCGTTCAGGGGAGCAATCGGTTCCGGCATAAATTTCAGTGTGTGTGAATTCTAGCAGTTGGCTGATTGCCCATCGATCAAGCAAGCATTCTGCGTAATTGAAGCCTGCTTGCAATCGATCGCTGATTCAGCGCTGATTGGGGAAATTTCTTGACATCTCCTACTGCCTTAATTAGTGTGTAAGCTCATCGTCCTTAAAGGCTTCCTCCCGTAAGTGCCATTTGATCTCGGCCCATTTGTGCGGCATGGATACCCGAAGGCGGGCCATTCCCCCAATGGCGATTTCAAATTTGGCTCCGGCGAGATGAACGACTTCGCCGGGAACTGGGCGTTTGCGCAGATTGGGTGGAATTCCGAGCTCGATCCCAAACTATTTCCAAAACAGAAAACCCTGCGTGAGCGGAGAGCGATGATCCACGCGATTTTGTCCCCTGAGAATTCCTGCGGCCGAGACTTGAGCTGTCGATCCAAAAATTCGTCGCGGGCCATTGCCTGCTCCCGAGTTGTTGCCTTGTTCGGAGCGGTACAAATGCTGCTCGTTGTGCTTGGCGTTCAGGCAATGGCGCAGACCCTGGCGCCGTCATGGCAACAGCAATCCCCTTCGACCACTCCTTCCGCCCGCTACATCCACGCCATTACCTACGACGCGGCACACGGCCAGGTGGTCTTGTTCGGAGGATTTGGCGGCGGCGATCTCAACGACACGTGGTTGTGGAACGGAACCAACTGGACCCAGGCGACTCCTGCCAACAGCCCCTCCGCGCGTTCTGCTCACGCCATGGTCTACGATGCCGCGCGAGGCCAGGTGGTCTTATTCGGAGGACTGGTCGGCGCCGGCACCCGCCTGGGCGACACGTGGCTGTGGGACGGCGCCAATTGGACCCAGGCAAACCCCGCGACTAGCCCCTCTCCGCGTGATGGCTCCGTCATGGTGTACGACGCGGCGCACGGCCAGGTGGTCTTGTTTGGTGGCACTAACGGCAGCGATTTGAATGATACGTGGGTGTGGAACGGGATCAATTGGGCCCAGGCCAACCCGGCGGCCAGCCCCTCCGCGCGTGCAGACTACGGCATGGTCTACGATACGGCCCACAGCCAGGCAGTATTATTCGGAGGAAAAGACGGCACCGGTAACTACCTTAACGACACCTGGGTATGGAACGGATCCACCTGGATTCAGCAGTTTCCTCTGAACAGCCCCCCTGCTCGTTATGCCCATGGCATGGCTTACGATGCGGCGCACAGCCAAACGGTCATGTTTGGAGGGTACAACGGCAGCTTCTTCAATGACACCTGGCTTTGGGACGGGACCAACTGGGCTCAGGAGAATTCTTCGGCCAGTCCGTCGGGCCGTTATGCTCCAAACGCCATCACCTACGACGGGGCGCAAGGTGAGGTGGTCTTGTTCGGAGGATTGGGCAGCACCCAATCCAATGAGACATGGGTATGGGGATTACCCGGGGATTTCGGCAGCGTCAACGTTTGCCCTTCAGGACAAACCATCCCGTCTCCCTGCAGCAATACTCTGGCGTTTACTTACAATCTCACCACGACCACTACATTCGGCAAAACTCAAGTCGTCACGCAAGGCACCCCCGGCCTCGATTTCACACTGGCAGGCGGCAGCACCTGCACAGGTACAGTCGCCCCAGGCACCTGCACCGTCAACATCACCTTCGCCCCTGTCGCGCCGGGATTGCGGATGGGTGCGGTGCAACTCTTCGACAATAGCGGCAACCAGCTTGCGAGCACTCCCATCCACGGTGTTGGCCATGGACCGGCGATAGCCTTTGGACCAGGCACGCAGACCACTGTCAGCAGTGGCAGCCTCACTCTGTTCACCCCCAAGGGCGTGACGGTGGATGCGGCGGGCAATCTCTACATTGCGGATAACGGCAACCAACGGGTGGTGAAGATTGCGGCCAACGGCACCCAGACCACGGTGGGCGTTGGACTGAATTACCCGCAGGGCCTGGCGGTGGACGGCGCGGGCAATCTATTCATCGCGGATAACAACCTGAATGAGGTCGTAGAGGTTCCGGCCGGATGCACCAGCAGTAACTGTCAACGAATTGTGGGCAGCGGGCTGAGAAGCCAGTTGGGTGTGGCGGTGGATGGGTGGGGCAATGTCTTCATCGGCGACTTCCTCGACCATGAAGTCGTGGAGGTTCCAGCCAATGGAGGCCCACAGACCGTGGTGTACAGTCCTGGGCCCGGTTCTAACCCAGTCGGCCTGGCGGTGGATGCAGCGGGAGATCTGTTCATCGCTGATTTCGGCCTCCATCAAGTTGCGGAGATTCCTGCCGGTTGCACCAGCAGCAGTTGCCGGACCACGGTGGGCACCGGATGGGTTCAACCCGAAGCCGTGGCCGTGGATGCGGCAGGAGACGTCTTCGTGGCGGATGAAGCACCCAAGGTGGTGGAAGTCCCCGCCGGTTGTACCAGCAGCGCCTGCCAGATCACGGTCAGCGGAATCCTTGCCTACGGTGTGGCGGTGGATGGAAATGGCAATGTCTTCATCCCCGACCTTTCCGGCAGCCAGATGGTCGAGTTCAACAGATCACAGCCGCCATCGTTGAGCTTCGCCGCCACCAACGTGGGCAGCACCAGCAGCGACAGCCCGCAATCGCTCACCATTCAAAACATCGGCAACCAGGCGCTGAATGCCGTTAACGCGGGGCTGGTGGTCAATGGGCCCAGCTTTGTGGAAGTTGGCGGTACGGGCATCCCTGCCGATTGCACCAGCACCTTCTCGCTGGCGCCGGGCGCAGAATGCAATTTGAGCGTCAGCTTCGGTCCCGTGACTGCCGGCGATCCGCTGACCAGCGCAGCCGTCTTTACTGACAACGCTTTGAACGCCGCTGCCGTCACCCAAACCATAGCCCTCGGCGGCATCGGTATCCAGGTCCAACCCACCACCATTGCCGTGCCCAACGTAGTCGGGCAAGCGCAGGCCGCCGCCACGACGGCCATCACCGGTGCAAGCCTGGCGCTAGGAACCGTGAGCACAGCATTCAGCGGCACCATTCCTGCCGGAAGTGTGATCAGCCAGGACCCTGCCGCCGGCGCGCAGGTCACAGCCGGAACTGCGGTCGCACTCGTCCTATCAACTGGCCAGCCGCCGGCACCAAACCAGCTCTCGCTCCAGAACAACTACTTCGTCACAGGCGACTACGCCTCCGCGGGAGTCACTCTGCGAGGAACCGGCCAAAACGGAGTGGCCACCGGAACCATCACCATTCCCAGCGGCACCCAAACGGGTGTGGCAGTTCCCGACGGCGCCGACATTCTGGATGCGTACCTGTATTGGGAAACCGTGGAGAGTACGACATCGCCTTCGGGCGGCAGCGGAACCTTCCGCGGTTATTCCATCACCGGGCAGCAGATCGGGAGCGACCTGCCCTACACCGACGGTGCATTGAGCGGGACGCTGCGCGTGTATCGCGCCGATGTCAATGCCTATCTTTCTGCCGATGCGAACGGGATACGCTACGCCTCGGGCGCGCACACAGTCTCTCTACCCGACGGAGGAAATGGATTGCCGCTCGCCGAGGGTGCAAGCCTGGTGGTTATCTATCGCGTCCTGTCTCCCAACTTCCCCCTCAAGGCCGTAGTCATTTACGACGGTTCGGCCCTGCCAACCACAGCCACCGGTCCTATCCCTCAAACCGTGCAGGGATTCTATGACGCCGTTGGCGGAGCGGGCGGCATGGGAGAGGTTACAAATCTCTTCGCCGCTGCAGGCAGCTGGAATGACAATTACAGCTCCGCCCCGCTGGGGCAGCGAGACCGCTTCAATACCACACTGAACCCCGGCAACGCATACGCGGCTGTCATTCTCAGCACTCCCGTGAACAACAGCGACAACGACGGAATCCTGGACGCCTGGAAGGCCGGCCCCGGGCAAGGGGATTTCCATGCCGGTCAGCCGGGCTATTACGACGTCAAGACCGGATCCTGGGTCGGATTGCCGGGCGCAACGCACGGCCAAAAGGATCTGTTCGTTCAGCTCGATTACATGTGCGGCGCCGTGCTTTCCGACGGAACGTGCGATCCCACTAAAGAAAATCTGTTCCCGTCGCCTGATGCCCAGGGCCGCGATCCGCTGGCGATGGTTCAGCAGGCGTTCGCAGCGCATGGAGTACATCTCCACCTTCAAATCGGAAACGCTGTGCCCGAAGACACGTGCACGGATAATCCCACTGCCACTCCGCCGCAGCTTTGCCAGTTCCCCAACCAGCCGGGAGTAATCGGCTGGAAGAACAGCCTCGAAATTTCAAAACTGTGGCCGCGCAATTTTGCTTCCTGCGCGACCGGCGGTGATTGCACCACCCGTTTTCCTTACGGCCAAAAAGACAGCTATCACTACGTCCTGTTCGGTCACTCCCTGGCCATACCCGCCTGGAACTCGCGCTTCGGGACATTGACGTCGATACAGGTTGCAAACGGCGTAACCACCATCGTCACCACCGATCGAGGCAACGGAATCAACGCCTGCCCAGGGCGCATTACGATCTCTGGCGTGCTTGGAAGTCCGAGCCTCAATGGAATCTACAACACCACCGGATGTGCCGACACGAAGACCATTACGGTGGCGACTCCCAATGTTCCCGACTGGAGCTATCCCAACGCCAGACTGCCTGAACCGGTCATAGGCCTCACTTCCGGCACCATAACAAGCATCTCCGGTTATTCCGATCTGGGCGGCGCGGATTCGGCCGTCACCCTGGGCCTGTGGGAGACGGCTCCAAATCAGGACATGAGCAAGCGCGCCAACGTACAAGCCGGCACCATGTTCCATGAGATCGGCCACACCCTGGGCCTGGGTCATGGCGGGCTCTACTACGACACCACCAACAATTACGTGGCGACATTCGAAGCCAATTGCAAGCCGAACTATCAGAGCTCGATGAACTACCTGTTCCAACTCGATGGGGTGGGACCGAATCAGGTTGTTGACTTCTCTAGCCAGGCACTGACCACCTTGAACGAGAACTCGGCGGGTTCGACCACGCAGCTGATCGACCTTGCCACCGGTCTTCCCGCGAACTTCTCATCGTCAGCCTGGTACGTTCCTTACACCACCGGCGCAATGGCGAGTCCCGCCACGCGCCATTGTGATGGCACTCCGCTCAAAGGTGATTCTTTCTACCGTGTGGATGCGCCAATTGCGCCCATCACTCCCGCATGGTCGAACGGGCAGGACATTAACTTCGACGGCCAGTTGAACGCGCGGATGCGGGGATACAACGACTGGGCCAATATCGACCTGCGCCAGATTGGTGCTACCGGTGGTCAGTTCGCATCCCTGGCGACCGTGCTTTCGTTTGGTTCCTCCTCAGTTCCATTGAACATCGCAGCGGGCGGAAACGTGACTCTGGGCAGCGGGGGAACAGTGGCACTCGGCAGCGGGGGAACAGTGGCGCTCGGCAGCGGCGGAAACGTAACCCTGGGCAGCGGTGGAACCATCACGCTGGGCAGCGGCGGCACCATCGCGCTGGGTAGCGGTGGCAATGTGACTCTGGGCAGTGGGGGCACGGTGACACCAGGCAGTAATGGCACTGTCGCATTGGGCAGCGGCGGCGCGGTAACGCTCAACA